>MFKJ01000016.1 GCA_001779535.1 Candidatus Jorgensenbacteria bacterium RIFCSPHIGHO2_02_FULL_45_20 | reverse complement strand
AATTCCTTGCGAGCCGCGCCATTCGGCGCGGCGAGCAAACCTCTGCTTCCCCCCACAAAAAATCACGAAGTCCAATTTGGTGCGCGGGAGAGGATTTGAACCTCCAAGCCTTGCGGCACACGCCCCTCAAGCGTGCGCGTTTACCGGGTTTCGCCACCCGCGCGTTTCACATCATATAGAGTAATACGCGACCGCCTGATTTTCAAGAAAACAGGCGGTTAAAAACAAAACACAGGACCCAAAAGAAAACTAAACATTCACCCCGAGTTTTTCTCTCGCTTTCTTATTCGAAATACTCCTAATATAATACAGTTTCGCGCGGCGAACTTTTTTCGCCGGAAAAATAATCTCTATCTTAGATATAGTCGGGGTATTTATGGGATATATCTTTTCAACGCCGACACCCTGAAGAATGGAACGCACCGTGAATGTGGCTCCGGCTTCTTTGCCGTGCTTACGCACGATTATTATCCCCTCAAACGGGCTCTGGCGTTCTTTATCTCCCTCTTTTATCCGTTCCCAAACGCGCACCTTGGCGCCAGGCCTTATTTTTTCGAGAATTTCCGCGTCAATCATATTGTTTTAATATGGTACATTCCGAGGACTGAATAGTCAAATTAAAATTCTATGGCTTTTTACTCTCAAGTTCTTTTAATATCTTGGATAAGTCGTCCGGCAAGTCCGCCTCGACGCGAAATCGTTTGCCGTCAGACAAAGGAAACTCAATTGATTCCGCGTGAAGAAACTGGCGTTTCAGTCCCCATGGATTATTCCTCTTCCCGTACATCTGATCTCCGACCACCGGATGATTTATGCCCAAAAAATGCACCCTTATCTGATGCGTTCGTCCGGTGCGGGGGGTTACTTCAAGAAGCGAAAAATCTTCGCCGGCAAAAACAAATCTCGCGGAAGTCGAATATTCCGTTACGGCACTCTTTACCATTTTCATATTACGCGCGCGGGTGCTGTGTCTCACGCTCCCTGATTTGAGCCCTATGGGCGCGTTGATAATCCCCTTAAGAGGAACTCGCCCGAATACCAAAGCCGAGTATGTTTTTTTCACCTCGCTGTTCTGAAAACATTTTTTCAGATGCTCAAAAAAATCGTTCGTTCTCGCCACAACCATCACGCCTGAAGTATCTTTGTCGAGACGGTGAATAATTCCTGGGCGCTCCGCCGGATTATCTCCCACTCCTTTTGTCTCCGGATATTTAAGCGCGACGAAATCCGCGATCGTAGAATCGTCCGAGTGGAGTCCGCGCGGAGAGTGAACAAGCATTCCGGCGGGTTTGTTCAAAACGACAAAATCTTTTTCTTCTAAAATTACCGGAACGGAGCGGCTAATCATATAAGCGGATGAGTTCGTTGAACTTCGCCATTCGTTCCCTCGCGGGAGCGCCTATTTTTACGGCGTCCGCGGAAGCCGCTTTCGCGAGTTCTATTATAAAAGTGTCTTCCGTCTCTCCCGAACGGTGGGAAACTATGGTGTCAAGCCCGTTGCTTTTCGCCGCATTTAACGCATCGCACGTCTCCGAAACCGTGCCTATTTGGTTGGGTTTTATTATTACACCGCTTATGGCATTTATTCCGGCATATTGTTCTATAAGCCGCGGATTTGTAGCCGTAAGGTCATCCCCTATAACCCACCCCAGACCGAGAGAGCCGCGAAGTCCGGCAAACGCTTCGGCATCATTTTCGGCAAACGGGTCTTCTATGGACAAAAGAAGTTTTGATTTTTTGAAATATTCTTCGTATTTATTCTGGAGCGCGGACGGAGACAAACGCTCGCCTTCGAAAACATATTCCCCGTTTTCGAAAAACGACGTCGCCGCGGCATCAAGGCCGATGGAGCAAACGCTTTCAAGCCGCGCGGCGCGGATACACTGTTCAATAATTTCAACCGGCTCGAAATTGCCGCGAAAATTCGCCGCATAGCCGCCTTCATCTCCCAAAGGAATCGCGCGGGTGCCGGAACTCGCCGAAATCGCATCATAAACGCGGCGGTAAAGATGCGCGAGTTTTTCTATACTGTCAGCGTAAGAATTATTAACGCGCATAATAACCATATACTCCTGTATATCAAGGTTGTTTGGCGCGTGAACCCCTCCGTTTATAAAATTGGAAAATATAAGAGGCGCTTGTTTATGTGTATGGTGGCTGAAAAACCCGTTTTTCAAAAATTTCCAAAGAGGTATTTCTTTTTCAATAGACATAAGTCGAGCCGCGGCTACCGAAACCCCGAGCATGATATTGCCGCCGAACTTTGATTTCCGCTCCGTTCCGTCAGCGCGCCTCATCACGTCATCAAGCGCGCGGAGTGAAGCGAATGAATGCCCGCGTACGGCTTCCGAAACTTTTTCCAAAACCGGAGCGGCTTCACCCGCAGAAACCACCGCCGCTTCCATCCTGCCTACGCTTTTTCCTGAAGGTACGCTCGCGGAAGCGCAATGTTTTTTTGAACACGCGGTTATTTCAACCGTCGGCTCGCCTCTCGAGTCGAATATAGTGCGCGCCGAAAGCGATTTTATTTTTAACTTCATAAGTGTAATTTTTCAGGCCACAAAACTCTTCGAACCGACTTCGCCTTTAATGAACATTTTTATGTTATCAATAGTCGTATTTAATATCCTCTCAAGAGCTTCTTTGGTATTAAAGGCATTGTGCGGAGTTATAAGAACGTTAGGCATCCGCATCAATATATGATTCCGTATAACGTCCGACATTTCCTCGACCGTTCTGCCGTCCTTCGCGCGGAAAAAACCCATTTCGTCTTTTATCGCCCTCTCTTCCTCCAAAACGTCGAGCCCCGCTCCGGCAAGCGTACCGTCCGAAAGCGCGTTTACAAGCGCCTTTGTTTCCACTATTCCACCGCGTGCGGTATTTATAAGATACGCGCCTTTTTTGATTTTACCCGCGTTGACGCTGTTTATGATATGGCGCGTGCTTTCATTGTAAGGCGCGTGTATGGAAATAAAGTCCGAATTCGAAAGAAGCTCATCAAGATTAACATAAATGAATCCCAACTCACCGGCGGCTGAACTATCGGGCCGTGTATCAAACGCCAAAACATTCATGCCGAAACCTTTGGCTATCCGTATCGCCTCCTTGCCGATTCTGCCGGTACCGATTATCCCGATTGTTTTGCCTTTCAAATCAATTCCCCGAAAACCTTCATAAGAAAACTCTCCTTTCTCCTTGACGCGGTCAATCGCATCGTAGATTTTACGCGTAAGGTTCAGGAGTAACCCGAACGCGAACTCGGCCACGGTATTGTTCCCGTATCCGGGCACGAACGCGACTCGGATGCCGCGCTTCCTGCAAGCGGCAATATCTATATGGTCATACCCAGTGGAACGCGTAGCAACGAGCTTTATGGACGGAAAATGCGCCATTGCCTCGCGCGAAACGTTTGAATTCACGAAAACCGAAACCGCGTCAAAATCATACCCGAAGGAGCCGTCATACTCGTGCATTTTTTGCGCCGTGAACGTTATGTCGCAGTCCGGCAGCTTTCCACGCGCCTGTTTTTCTTCCCATCCTTCTATCTCAAAAAAAATCAATTTCATTATAAATTATAATTCAGAGTTTAAGAAATTAAGCCATTCAAAATTGATTCGAAATTCAGAATTCGAAATTTGAAATTTCTGTCATACTTATCTATGGGCATGTCACTGCTGTTGAGGTAACCGTACCAGAATTTGAAACGCCGAGCCGGTAACAGGCGGAAGCGTCCGGGGTTTTGACCACAAAACCGGTATTTATGTCTTTTGTCGCTATATCTCCGCCGCTCGCAACAAGCTTATATCCGGACGAAAAACTCGACACGCCAATTCCGACGACACCCGACAAATAAGCGTCCTTCCATTTTTTCAGCGCGGTTCCCAGGTCGTGGCTGTTATCGGAATTCGGATAAACGGACGAGTCGAACTCCGCGGCGGAAATCCTGCCTATAGCCGTCTGAAGGGACCTTGTAATTTCCGACTTCGCGTTCGTGGTGTTATAACTAAGAGTCAACTGGTAACCCACGACCGAAAATCCCACAGGGTTCTCGTACTTGGTAACGGAAAAGTCATCAACGGTAACGTTCGAATCCGTGAGCGCTCTGGTCGCGGTCGTCCCGTCGGAGTTGATTTCTTCCGAGTACAAAATGGAACCGCTTGCATAAACGAGCGTGCGGTCAACGGAAGATGAAGCCATTCTCAAAGTCAAAGTGGAACTCGAAACGCCGGACGACATATCCACCAAACTCGAATTCTGAACAAGCCGCTTGATTGTGTCGCTTACAAAAGACAACTGCTGATTAACCTCACTAAGTGATACCTGTTTCAACTGGACCTGCGTTACAACAGTCAAAATACTCACCAGAAAAACAGCGCTCACGGCGAACACGCCTACATATATCATAAGTTCCACCAACGAAAATCCGCTGTCTCTGCCGCGTAAATTGTTACTTTTCATACATCGCGTTTTTATCCTTTTACACTACTTAATAATATCAGAGCATGGAACAATTGAAACTGTGTGCCGCACGCCGCGTCCAACCCACTGCTACTTATAATAAACCCTGTTTTGCACCCTGAAATCGAAATAAGAAAGATTTGAGGTGTCTATGCGGCGGGAAATACTGCCAAGCACATCATTAAAATCATCAGGAATGAAATTCAAACTGAAATAAAAAATAACTCCTGAATCCAGAGATGCTTCCCATTCTTCGAGATTATCCTCTCTTATTATTATGTTCGCCGGAGTAAACCCGTGTGAGGACATAATCTTAATTGTTCCCAGAACATTCTTAAAATACTCCGGATTCCTGAAATATCGAGCCCCTTCCGCAACTACCTCGCCGCTTTCTCTCTCAAAGCGCGGAATTATGGAACCCTCTATCCACGGAATACGCGCAAAAACTTTCCCATTCTCGTCCAACGCATAGCACTCTGACAATTCCGAAGAAGAGCATGCCGCGGCTTTAAGCGAACGTTCATTTACGGTTATTTGAACCGTACGGGAATCGAACTTTGTTTTAATAGATGCGTCCGACACCTCCGTCACGGTGTCAAGGCGAATTTTACCCGCGGCAATCCAAAATAAAATATTATCCTGCCCTAAAACATTGAACGGAAATCCATGCGAGTGGATATATGCGGAACCCGCGGAAATTACCGATGCTTCGTCAGCCAATTTTATTCCGAGAACGGTTATGTTTTTAACCTTCCAGAATTCACCATACACGACAAACCAGACGGCCGCTATCACGGCGGCTCCGATTAAAAGAATGAACACCGCGTAAATATAAAATCTCCATTTCCTCCTGTGCGGTTTTCCGGAAAGCCGGTATTGCTCAAAATATGGACTCCTACTCATATATTCTTATAGAAAGCGAATAGAAATATTTCTGTTCACCGGATTCGCGCACCTCTATAGTCATCGCGTAATCGCCTTTCTTATCCCATTTGTGGGATATTAAGTCAGTGCCGGATTCCGGCACGATGCCTTCAGAAACTTTTCCGTCTCCCCAGTCCACACTGTAGGAAAATCCCTTATTGTTTATGGAAAATGCTATTGGTTCGTTAACCACTGCCACGATTGCGGCAAACGGAGGAGGAACGAAATACTCCGGACCGCTCACAACCGGGTTTATCTCAACAGTCGCAGACACTCCGGAAGACGTATTCATTCGCGAACTGTTATTCTCTTGCGGCTTTTCGGCATCGTTTAATTTTTCTCCGGTTATATAAGCGGCGAAGGAATTCAGCTTGTTTCCCGCAGATGACAAAACATCTGACGCGAGTTTTTTTGTGTAATCGGCCGCCTCTTCACTCGCGGCGCTTATAGTTCCTGAAATGGTCTCGTGTGACTTAGCGCGGATAGTCTCGGCTGAAACGGCAACGGCATTTTTCCACCACCTTGCGTAAACCAAATAAGCGCCATACGCAACGGCCGTAAAAACAACAATCCAAAAAACGAATTTAAGAACTCGTTTCATAACAACGATGCTTTTATTTTAGCAGAAAAGAGCGGTCTCTGCTATTGTTTTTGCGCTGATTAATACTTACTTTAACGGATTTACGCGGATAAATTTGGTTTCAAGCTCTAAATCCTAATCTCTAGACACTAAACAATATCAAGACCCAAAATTCAAAATATAAAACGTTCTGTATTGCCCATTCTATAGCTTCAGTGTGGGTTTTGAATTTTGGATTTTGAACATTTGGATTTGTTTAGGATTTAGATATTGGGGTTTAGGATTTTATTTGGATTTGTTTAGTCCACCGGTCAGGCGGATTAGATATTAGGGTTTAGGGTTTTATCTTGTGTGCAATGCTTTTTACTTTACAAACTTTATGGACTTTACAAACTTCACGCTATTTCATCCTTACCAATATATTCCGCCAATATCTTGGGCAATTTAACCGTACCATTTTTGGTCTGAAAGTTTTCGATTAAAGCCGGAATCGGTCTTTGAGAAAATGCCGTAGCGTTCAATGTATGGACGAACTCTTTTTTCCCGTCGCGCGTCTTATACTTTGTTCCCATGCCGCGCGCTTGAAAGTCGGTCGTGTTAGAACATGAATGCGTCTCGCGGTATTTTTTCTGCGACGGAAACCACACCTCTATGTCAAATTGGCGCGCGTCTGTCCAGCCCATGTCTCCGGTGCAATTTTCAACGACGCGATAAGGAAGTTCGAGTTTTTGCATCAGTTCCTCCTGAAGCGAAAGTAAAAAACGATGCTCGCGCTCGGAATCGTCGGGACGAGTGAACGAAATGAACTCAACCTTGTTGAATTGGTGCACTCTTAAAACCCCGCGCGTATCCTTGCCGTAGGAGCCGGCCTCCCTTCTGAAACAGGTGGAAAAGCCGATGTATCTCTTGGGCAATTCGGATTCGTCGAGTGTTTGTCCTAAATGCAAAGGAATAAGCGTATGTTCCGAACTGCCGACAAGATAAATGTCGTCTTTCTCCATATAATACCTTTCCTCTTTTTGGTCGGAAGCGAGCCGCCCTATACTCTCATATATTTCCGGACGAATCATAACAGGCGGGATAACTGGTATAAACCCATGCGGAAGAGCCGCTTCAAGCGCCATTTTCGACAAAGCCATTTCCATAAGAACACCTTCTTTCATAAAATATCCAAATCGCGAACCTGAAACTTTGGCGGCCGTTTTCACGTCTATAATCCCCAAATTCTCCGCGATATCAAGGTAATCCCTTGGCTCGAAATCAAAAACCGGTTTTTCACCGACTTCGCGCACGGTTTTGTTTTCCAACTCGTCTTTGCCTCGGGGCGCATCTTCAAACGGCACGTTCGGCAAATTGACAAGAATTCCATCTCTTTTTTTATCCAGTAGTTTATGTTCCTCGGTTATTTCAAGTATGCGCTTTTTCAATATCTGCGCTTTGGCGATAAATTCTTCTTTCCCTCCGGCGGAACTTATGCTTTGTGTGCAGGCGTTTTGTTCCGACTTGAGTTGTTCAAGCGCGGCGGTTTTTTGCCTCCACTCGCCGTCAACGCGCGTAAATTTATCCACGAGTTTTATATCCACGCCCTTTCTCGAGAGCAATTCTTTAACCTTATCCGGATTTTCCCTTAAAAAATTTACATCAAGCATAAAAAATTATTTTGTTTCTTCCCTGACAAGCGGGAAAATAACCGTTTCACGCACGGGCTTATTCGCGAGCGCGGAAAACAGGCGCTCTGAAACACCGAAACCGGCGGCCGGAGGCATACCGTATTCAAGCGCTTCCAAAAAATCATCGTCTATGCGATGAGCTTCCGCGTCCCCTTCAGCCCTTAATTTCATCTGTTCCTCAAACCGCGCGCGCTGGTCTCGCGGGTCGTTAAGTTCGGAAAATCCTTTCCCTAATTCCGTCCCGAAAGCAAGCACTTGAAAACGTTCAACTCTCGACTGGTCGGTCGGACTGCGCTTTGCGAGCGGTTCCACGTCAACGGGCGGATTTACAAGAAAACAAGGAGCTACAAGCCCGGGACGAATCGCTTTTTTGTAAACGAGGTCAATCAAGCGACCGCGCCCGAAGGACACCTCGGGCTTTGCCCCAAGCTCAAGCGCTTTGCGGGCAAGGTCTTTTTTCGAAGCAGAATTCAAATCAAGCCCGGTTTTTTTTAGAAATATTTTATAGTAGTCAACCTCCGGCCATTTTCCGCTCCATGATATTTTCTTGCCGTCGCGGTCGAAAGACAGCATTCCGAATGTCTTTTTTATAACGCGCTTATACATCGCCTCCACAAACTTCATCATATCGCGATAATCCCAATAGCTTCTATAACACTCCATTTGCGTATAATCCTGCAGATGTTCCTTGTCTATGCCCTCATTCCTGAATATCCTCCCTATTTCAAAAACACTGTCGAACCCGGCTACAAGCATTTTTTTAAGCGGCAATTCCAATGAAATTCTAAGATAAAAATCCCTGTCGAGCGCGTTATGATGTGTTACAAACGGCTCCGCTTCCGCGCCTCCGGGAATCGCCTCAAAAACCGGCATTTCAACCTCGAAAAATCCATTCTCTTTCAAAAATTCCCTCATTTCATCCCAAAACACCCTCTTCTTCCGGAACACTTCCTTCAAATCGTCATCAATCAAAAGTTCAAGATAACGTTTTCTGAATTTTATTTCAGCATCTTCTATCCCATACCATGAAGATGGAATAGGCCGCAAACTTTTGGATATGACGCGAAATTTTTTCGCCAAAATACTCTTCTCGCCGCGCTTCGTCGTAAAAAGCGTCCCCGTAACTTCGACAAAATCGCCCGCATCAACGGTTTCCTTCAAAAAATCAACATTATCCGTTTCGCCGATTTTCAAGACCGCCTGGATTTTTCCACATTCATCCCGCACATCGGCAAAAATTATTTTGCCCTGGTCCCTCCACGAAAAAATCCGGCCGCAAAGTGAAATCTTTCTTTTCGCCGCCGCCATCTTCGAAAAACCGGAAACAACATCCTTTATTCTTGATGTTTTTTTTACTGTTGCCGGATACGCGGAGATTTTCCCTTCGTAGCGAGTCAGCTTTTTTTCGCGCTCGCGCATAATATCTTCAAGCATTGGTTTGAACGATTATTCAACGCGGATAATTTTGAGGGATACGTCGCCTTTTGGAGCACGAATACGCGCGACACCTCCCTTCGAAAGCCCGAGCAGACTCTTGCCTATAGGCGACTCATTCGAAACCCTACCGTTCACCGGATCTGCGTCTTGCGAACCGACTATCACGTAAACGACTTCCTCGCTATCATCTTTCATAATCGTAACCCTTGAACCGATTCTTATGATTCCGGAAGACGCCTCTCTGTTATTATCCGAATTTATAATCAACGCGTTCCTTATAAGCTCTTCAAGCTGTACTATCTTTTGCTCAACGCGGGAATACTGCTCTCTCGCTTCCTGGTATTCGGAATTTTCAGAAAGGTCACCCAACTCTTTGGCTTGTTTCAGCCGCTTTGCCACTTCGTTTCTGCCCACGGTCTTAAGCTGATTCAGTTCGGTAAGTATTTTAGTATATTTTTCCTGCGTTAAATACACTTTATCCATGTTAATTTTCTGAACGATTTTGATAATACCACATAAAAATGTCCTTGGCTACTGGTATGGTATTCAAACTCCCCTCCTTTGAATTCTCTACAAGGACCAATATGGCAATGTTCGGATTCTCATACGGGGCGTAACCGACAAAAAACGCGTTGGTTTTCATGTTGTTTTGTATCTGCGCCGTTCCGGTTTTTGCCGCCACGGCAAACGGCAAATCGGAAAGCGAGCGCGCGGTTCCGTATGATTTCGCTACGACGTTTCGCATTCCGGTTCTTATATCCGACAGGTGCTCTTTTATGTCATCGCTTATGTCGGATATCACCTCTTGAGTATTCACAAAAATCTCTTTCCCTTCAGAGTCAACGACCGAGCGCGCCACCCTTGGTTTATAAAACTTGCCTCCGTTAGCGATGGCTGAAATGTAATTCAGTAGCCCTATGGGTGTTACGAGAAAGTCGCCCTGCCCTATTGCCACATTATAGGTATCGCCCACGCGCCACGGTTCTCCGCGCAAAGATTTTTTCCAGTCCGGGTCCGGAAGAAAACCGCCACGCTCGCCCGTCAAATCTATACCAGTTTTATCCGCAAAAAGAAATTTTTTCCACCAACTCTTAAGCGCGTCTATCCCTATGCCTTTCTGATTTTCAAAACCGCCGGCAACTTCATAAAAATATATATTGCTCGACTTCGCGAGAGCGTCGTAGATATCAACCCATCCGTTCGGTCTCCAGTCAAGAAACCTGCTCGGCTCGGACGGATTATACGGATTCGGCAATTCTATATATCCCTTGGAAAATATTTTTGTCTGCGTAGTAACAACGCCTTCAGAAAGAGCCGCCAATCCGACAAGCGGCTTTATCGTCGAGCCGGGATTATATAAACCACTTATGGCTCTGCTGAAAAGGGGGTCGTTCGGCGCCTCAAGAAAAGAAGTTATGTTGTCCGCATCGAACCCCGGAATGTTTACAAGCCCTAAAACTTCGCCGTTTTGCGGATTCAAAGCTATCGCAACCCCGACACTGCGACCAAGCTCCGAAAGCGCAGACATGAGCCGTTCGTACATAAAAATTTGAAGGTCTGCGTCTATATTCGTTTGAAGCGACATACCAGAAACGGCTTTCTGCACGGCTCTTTGGTCTTCAATCCTGCCCCTCGAGTTCCTATAAAACACCTCTTCTCCGTTAGTTCCCCTTAAGTAGCCGTCATAATACGCCTCAAGTCCAAGCCGTCCTATTTCATCGTCTATCGCCAAATCGGAATCATTCTCCATATCATCGGAGTTCACAAGCCCCGTGTATCCCAAAACATGAGAAAGTTCAAGGGGAAATTCATAAGTCCGCTTGAAACTCGGCTCTATGTATATGCCCCTTATATCCAGCGCCGTGAGTTCCATGAGTGTGTCGTGATTTATGTCCGAACTTATAATCATTCTGTCGCTCTGCCCCCAATCTTTTTCTTCAATCGTTTTTTTAACATCCTCCCACGGCAAATTCAAAATAGCGCTCACATTTTTGACTGTTCTTATTCTTTCATCGGGGTTCTCGGGAAGATCCCTCGGCAGAAGAAAAACCTTGTTTGAAGGGATATTACTCGTGAGCGGTTTCCCGAAACGGTCAAAAATTATCCCTCTCGGCGACGGCTGCACCTTAATGTCACTCATATTCACGGCGGCCCTTGATTCAAAAAAAGCTCCCTGCACCGCGTTCAGATAAGCAAGCCGCAGAAATATCACCACGAAAATAGCACCGGCGAAGATGGAAAAAAATTTGAATACCTTGTCCGCAAGCGGAATTTCAGCCAAATCCGCAGCAAAAACGCGGTCCGATAATACGTCTTCCAAATCGATATTTTGCCGATTTTTCATATCTTTATTGACGCGGGCGAAACGTTTTTTCGAAAAACCACCCGGCCGCAAGAGCTATGGCGCAATTATAAGCTATTTCTTTAAAAATAAAGCTCGATAACGGAAAGTTAAAATAAGAGAAACTTATTCCAAATTCGCTTACATTAAACAAGAGTCCGGAAAGAAAATAAAATAACACCGTGCCAAGCGCCGTGGAAACCAAAAAATCCAGTATTCTGTTGCCCAAAAAAAAGTTTTTAAGAATTGAACTCGCAAGAAAAACAACCGCCGCTGACGCAGTCCAAAAAACGGCGGGCGGTGAACCCGCGAAAATAAAAAGTCCGGCGGCGGTCATAATCGAACTTACAAGAGATGGAACGCGATAAACCGAATAAAGCAGGAGCGCGACAAGAACCAAATTAGGATTAACGCCCGCGAACTCCAGAAAACGCGACTCCTGAAACAAAAAAGCGAAAGAAAGGCACGCAAGAGCCGATAAAGCGCTTTGAATGTTTTTCATACTCTTATTTTTAAGGAAAATCAACGAGCACAAAAACGAAATCAACATCCTGAAGCTCGTAGGGAGTGCGAAGTTCGGCATTTTGCCAAACCCCGTCTCCGCTCATATAAACCGTTTTTATGTTGCCGATATAAGCATCAAGCGGATATTCGGGAGATAGATTGAAAACCACGTCCTGCTCGCTGATTTTCCCCTCTTTCGGTATCAAATCAAGTTTCGGTGTCCCTCCGCCCTGAAGAACGGCGCGAACACGGGAAGCGCCGATCCCCGCGCTACTTCTCCAGTTCGGGCTGAAAATCGTCAAAACGTCGCTCTGCGTCCGGCGGACATCGGATATTTTACCGATAAGCATTCCGTCTTTCGTGATTACGGGCGCTCCGGTTTCCATTCCATCATCGCCTCCGGCCGCTATCGTAAAAACAGACCTGTCATTCGAAGGATACCGCGAATACACTCGCGTCCGCCTCCCATGATATGGCTCGTCCGCCTTATATGTTTCGCTTTCTATCCTGCTTTTAAGCAAGGTGTTTTCCGCCGACAGTTTTGCTATCTCGGAACCCATGCTCCCCGCGCGCAAAACGTTTTTGAAAAATGCTCTTATTGTGTCGCTTACAGACAAAAAACTCCCGCGCGTAGCTAAAATCAAAGCGACTAAAATCAAAACAATGCAAATAAATATTTTTGACGTTCTCTTCATCGGCAAAAATCAGATAAAAACTCGCAAAGCGTCTTCCACACTGGTTACAAAACGCTTTTATCGAGTTTAAACCTGGGGAAGTTGTTCAACACATGGCCATACTCGCGCAGGTTTTCCGCAATCAAACCGGTACCGCGCGCGATACTTGTGAGTGGTTCTTCAACTGTCCAAACCGCGACACCGACTTCTTTTTCGAAAAGCTGGTTTATTCCGCGCAGTAAACTTCCGCCACCGCACATGTAAATTCCGTTTTTGTGTATGTCGCCGACGAGTTCCGGCGGGGCTATTTCTATAAGGTCTTTCAGGGCGTCAACGAGCATTTTGAGCGGTTTATTGAGCCAAAAACGAACTTGCGTGTCTTTTATGGTGATTTCGCGTGGAAGCCCGCTTATCATATCCCTCCCGCGGATTATTGTCTCCAGTTTTTCGCCGAACGGAACCGCCGAACCGGCGTTTATTTTTATATCCTCGGCGGTCGGCTCGCCGATATGAAGTTTTAATTCATCGCGAACCGCTTTTATTATCTCCTGGTCAAGATAATCCCCTGCTATTTTCAACCGCTTTGAAACGACTATTCCGTTCATTGATATAATAGCCATATCGGTAGTCCCCGCTCCGATATCCACTATCAGATATGCTGTTGGAGAATTTATATCCAAATGGCTTCCGAATGCCGCGGCAAGCGGTTGTTCTATCAAGTGCACGCTCGACGCGCCCGATTCTTTAAGCAAGTCCTCAACGGATTTGCGTTCCACTTCCGTAAGATTAGTGGGAACGCTTATTATCATGCGTGTGATAAGCGCCCTCGGAAATTTTTCACTCCTTAAAAACCTTTGTATCATTTCACGGGCCATGTCGAAATCTGCAATAACCCCATTCACTATGGGGCGAAGCGCGGTGATGTGCGCCGGAGTTCTTGAAAGCATTTTTTTCGCCTCAAATCCGTGGGCGACAATTTTTCTCGTGCGATTGTTAAAAGCCACGATTGACGGCTCGTTTATTATAATTCCCCGCTTTTCGAGATATACCTGTGTGGTATGCGTGCCGAGATCTATACCGATATTTTTCTTTATTATCATGCTTTTTTATTATCCCTACCCGCAGAAAAAACGACAGCTTTAATAACGTTAAAAAACGCCTGAATATACCTGCATCCTACCAGAAAAAAAAGCAGATTACAATTTTTTATTAAATCCCCACTTAATTCCTATTTTCCAAATCAGAAAAACCTGTTAACATCCTGAATTGTAACAAGAACCAATATAATCGCGAGAAGCAGAAGCCCTACAGAATTAACAGCTATCGTGGCGCGCTCGGGTACTGCTCTGCCCATAAGTCTTTCCAAGGCGACTACGATTATCTTGCCTCCATCAAGCGCCGGAAACGGTATGAGATTCAATACGGTTAAATTAAGAGAAATCATCGCCAAGAGTTGTATGAAAAAAATTATTCCGAGTTCGCTGGTTTGGCGCGCTATGACGACTATCCCTACTGGACCCGATACCCCACTTGCGGCATCCTGCGATGTAAAAAGTTTGGAAATGACATCCCAAATATTCACTGCCACAAAATAGACGGTCAGCCCCGCGCTCTTCGCGCCTTCATAAATCGCTTTTGCGAATCCCAGCCGTTCCACTCCCATATTCAAAAGTGAAACACCTAAATTACCCTGTCCATCCGGAGGATTCAATCTGCCGCGCACGACATATTCCAACGTCTCCCCCCCGCGTTTTATTTTAAGGGCGATTTCGCCGTCGCCCGCATTATTCACAAGAGAGATAAAACCGGATAAGGAAACTGGATCGTTCAACGTTTCGCCGCCGTAAGACGCCTGAACTATTATGTCGTTTGGCAGAATAGGAACGGCGGCGGCCGGAGAATCCGGCGCGACGTCTGAAACAGCAAGATGAAACGGAACTCCGGCGGCAAAAACAACGCTAAAAAGAATCCAACCGAAAATCGCGTTCATAGCCACTCCTCCGAGCAAAACCGATGCGCGCTGCCACGCGGGGCGGCTGGAAAACTTCCTTTTTTCGTCAATGCCGGTTTCTTCAGCGTCGCCCGCGGTAACTCCTTCGCCGTGCAACCTTACAAATCCGCCGAACGGAAGAACATTCACGCTGTAAAGCGTTTCACCTAACTTTTTGGACAAAATCCGCGGTGGAAACCCAAATCCAAACTCATCAACCCTAACGCCAAAAAGTTTGGCTACGGCAAAATGGCCGGCTTCATGCGCCACGATAAGCAGCGATATTGAAACGATGATTAAAATCGTCTCCAACATTATTCCTTGACCTCGGCTATTTTGGACTCAAGCAATGCTTCTATTTTTCCGTTCCCCGCATCAATGATTTTTTGTATTTCTTCCCTGCTTCTGAACCGCGCGTCTTCAGCTATGTCTCCCGCGTCAAAATTCTTCTGAACTTCTTTATTGAACTCGTCGCGCCAGTGTCTTATCTGAATTTTGTACTGCTCGGCAATTTTCTTCACGTGTTTTACAAGCTCCTCCCTGCGCTCGCCGCTAAGCTCTGGTAGAAAAAGCCGGATAACATTGCCGTCGGCTGTAACCGACAAACCAAGAGAAGACGCCTCAATCGCCTTTATGACGAGTGGAATCGCTGAAGCGTCCCAAACCTGTACGTGCAGTTCTCGCGGCGGGACAACGCTTACGGAACCGAGATGTTTTAGCGGGGTCATTTGGTCATAGTAAGACACTTTTATACCGTCAACCATCCCGGCATTGGGACGGTTCGTGCGTACACCGGACAACTCTTCATGAAATGTGTTTATAACCGAATCTATCTGCGCACTTAAACGTTTGTATATTTCGTCCATTTGGATTTACTTACTTATTATATCCGCAATCGCCTTTTTTTGAAGCGACGGGTTGAGATTGAACCGCCCGCACTCGGTTTCTTTCCTTATGAGGCGAAGTATGCGACCGCTTGAACCGCGCAGATTTTCGGTTCTCAAGCGAAGAATTTCGTTCTCTATCCATTGAGTAAGATTTTCCGTCTTGTTTTGTCTGTCTGGATCGTCCGCGTTCTCAACTTGTAAAACGCGAAGCGCTTCGCCTATTCTTCCGAACGAACGAATAGCCGCGTTATGAGCCGTCTTTTTATGAATACCGAATTGTTCCGTAAGAATTTTTTCAAGCTCCGGAGACGGCATTCTTGGAAAATAAATTTTAGACAACCGCGAAAGAAGAGGAGGAAAAAGGACTTCCGCGCTTCCGGCTATGAAAACGATGAGCGCGTGAGCCGGCGGTTCCTCCACCACCTTCAAAAGTGAGCTTTGCGCTTCGGAAGTGAGACAATGCGAATCGTCAATTATCGCTGTTTTCTTTGAAGAGACGAATGGCCGTTCGGAAAGAAATTTTTTTATTTCCCTCGCAACATCAATAGAAATAATCCCTTTTTCATCCGGAATAAAAAACCGGCTGTCTATGAGAGTTTTGTTTTTATCGCCAAAACGAAAATCGCCCGTCTCCAGAAAATTCGCGAGCGACGCGGCAAACATGCGTTTCCCGACACCCTTATCGCCAAAAAAAAGATATGAATGTCCGAGCTTCCCGGAATCAGCGGAACTGCGAAAATCGTTCATTATTGACTCGCAACCAAAAACCATACTCTCTAAATTATGAACGCCTATTCAAAAGCGTTCTCTTGTACATATCCAAATGGTTAAGAACTATCGCCGTGCCTTTAGCAACGCAAAGAATCGGCTCTTCCGCTATGTACGCCGATACGCCAAGCGACCTCTTGAAAAACTCATCAAAATCCCGGAGCTGCGCGCTGCCCCCGGACATTATGATTCCTTTTTCCATTATGTCCGCGGCAAGTTCCGGCGGCGTAACGTTAAAAACCGACTGAACTGCGTTTATTATATCGACAAGGTGGGCGTTTATGGCTTCCGCCACTTCCGTTGAATTTATTATCAGGTCCTTCGGAAGCCCTGAAGCGAGGTCTCTTCCGCGCACCTTCATCTCCATTTTATTCCTGTTCGGTATCGCGGTGCCTATGGTAATTTTTATATTTTCCGCCGTGCTTTCGCCTATGGCCAATCCGTATTTCTTTTTTATGTACTCCATAATGGAATGGTCAAACCGGTTGCCCGCGACGCGCAAGCTAGACCACGCCACTATCCCCCCGAGAGAGATAACCGCAACTTCCGTGGTCCCGCCGCCTATGTTCACTATCATATTGCCTTCTGAAGAGTGAATCGGAATTCCCGCGCCGAGTGAAGCAAGAAGCGGTTCTTTCACAAGATACACTTCCCTCGCTCCAGCTTCTTTCGCCGCGTTCATTACGGCGCGGTATTCGGTTGAGGTAATGCCCGCAGGGATGGAAATCACGACCTCCGGACGGAAAATATTGAAACTTCCGATGCTCTTAGAGATGAAATAACTCAACATCGCTTCCGTAATGTAATACTCCGCTATGACCCCGTCTTTGAGCGGTTTGTATGTAACTATATCGTCCGGGGTTCTGCCGACCATTTCTTTCGCCTCGGCTCCCACGGCAAGCACACTGTTATCGGGCTTGCGTAGAGCCACAACGGTGGGCTCGTTTATGACTATCCCGCGCTCCGGCAAAAAAACGAGCGTATTTGTAGTTCCGAGATCTATGCCTATTTTTCGTACAAACATATAGGTTATAATTCGCATAATCACTCTAATGTTTCCGGCTCATATTTTCAAGGAAGAACCGAAAATTTGCTCTGAAGCCGGTTAATAAGATAATGTAAGGACGATTATGCTGAAAAGAACCAGAAAAACGCTTTTTTATTCTTTGTGCGCGATATTCGTGATTTTGGGAATATTCCTCATAACATCCGCCCAAGGACTGATTTTTAATTGGAAGGAAATACGATTTGTAAAAACCGGAGGTATTTATTTAAGGTATTTACCAAGCGATGCTCAAGTATTCATAAATGGCAAACGCGTGGAACAATCACCAGGGATTTTAAATCGTGGCATTTTCGTAAAAAACCTGACGCCCGGTTCATACGAAGTGTTAATACAAGGAACAAACTACTCGGATTGGACAAAAGACATACTCGTTGAATCTGGATTCGTGTCCGCGAAAAGCGATGTGCGGTTATGGCCAGCTGAAATACCGACCATGAAATTTGGAACGACAACAGACGCGATGTTTGTTATTGCCGACAGAAATAAAATGATAAGTATAGAAAATCAGGCTGTGTTTATGGGTGGTAAAAAAATCCGCGGTGTGCAATTGATGTTTTCCGATTTCGACTCGGAACTTATCGCGACAAAAGAACGGGGCGGAACGGTGTTTTTAACAGGAGCGCGTGATATGGGGTCGTCAATAAACCTGTCCGAATTGTTTAATTCCCTGAAATCAAGACAATTAAGCACTCTGGGAAATGTCCCGATACTTGCCGTAACCGCGCACCCATGGAACAGCGACAGAATTATTGTGGCAACCGAACGGGCGATTTATGGCGTGGATATTAAAAAAATACAGATTGAACAATTTGCGTACGGAACCTCGTCCATTAAATTTCTTCTGAAAAACGGAAGTGAAATCATTGGGATAAGCGAAGATGGAGACGTTATAGGAACGGATGTTATGCTGAAGAAACAGTTCTCCTTCAAAATAAGCTCTTCGTCTCTCAATATTCAAAACGCCGTCTTAAGTCCGTCCGGCAAAGAAATTTTTATAAAAGACGATGCTGAAAATTTGTTCGTATACGCGATAGAAAACGCGGAACTCTTGGAACTCGGCGGAGACGTGGTGTCGTTTGCCGCATCGCCGGACGGCGCGAAAGTCGCGTGGCTTGACAAGAGCGGCAATGTGCGGGCGTTCTATATCGAGAAAGACAATGGAGATCTTAAGCTGCCGAAAGGAACTTTCACTTCCGTTAATATCCCGAAAACTTTTATAGGCGGCGGCACAGAAATTTTTTGGGCTTACGGTATTTCTTCCCATATATTCTTCAAAACCGATGGGTCGATATTCGTGTCCGAAATTGACCCGAGAGGAAATTCAAACACCAGAATGTTAGTAAGCGACACGGATTCCTCATCGGTTTTCGGCGGGAAAATACATTTCTCGAAAAAACAAAACGACGGAACATTTACCGTTTACGAAATTGATATCAGGTAATTCTTGTGCCCGGTTTTGGGTCTCCATCCGGCACTAAAAGCGCTACACCATCCATCTCTCCGTCCGCCATGTAAATAGCGGCGGCCATAAGCATCCCGCGGCTTTCGAACCCCATTATGTTTTTGGGAGCTATGTTTGCCACCACAACGATTTTTCTTCCGACAAGTTTTTCCTTTGAATAAGATTTTTTGATTCCCGCTATTATCCGCCTTTCTTCATCCCCCAAAGATACTGTCAAATCAAGAAGCTTGTCCGACCCGGGAATGTCCTTGGCGCAGACGATTTCCGCTATACGAATGTCAAGTTTTCTAAATTCATCAAACTGAATCGTTTGTTGCTCGTTGCCCATATATGCGTGCTTCAATTATAACAAATCCCTCCGGTCCACGGACCGGAGGGAAGTTCGCCAAAACTGGCAATCTCGGCAAAATTATCTCCTTCTCTTCTTTGCCGGCTTTCTCGATTTGGCTTTTGCTCTCGACTTCGGTTTCGCTTTCGCTTTTGACTTTTTCTTCATATGTGAATGTTGGATACTCGACCTTTCGCGTGTGTGTTTTTATTTTTACGCTACGCACGGGAACGAACTCCCTCCTTATTAATTTAATTATAGCAAAAAAAAATGTGGATAACTAAAAACGCGGCGTTACAGCCGCGTTTTTTATCTCTTTCTCCACTGTTGAGGGCGTCGCGCTTTTCTGCTTCCAAACTTTTTCCGCTCCACCATTCTCGGGTCGCGCTTCAAAAAAGATAACGCCCTGAACCGTTCCTTATGTTCGGGGTGCAATTCGCCCAAAAGCCGCGCTATGCCAAGCCGGATTGATTCGGCTTGGGCATTTACCCCTCCGCCGCGCGCCATTACGGATGTTTTATAAGAAATACCGGCTATGGAAAACGGCGAGCAAACCATTTGCCTTTGTTTTTCACGCGCGAAATACTCATCAAACGACTTGCCGTTAACACGAATTGAATAACCCTTTTTGTTTTCTTCTCCTGTAAAAATACGGACGCGCGCTACAGATGTTTTCCTTCTGCCTATCGCCTCAATATACTTTTCCGCCTCTTTCGGTTTGTGTTCGTGCTGCCGTTTCACGGATATGTATGACTGAACTCGTTTCTTGGTCGCTGATGTTTTTTCCATAAATTATTTTTCGATGATTATTTTTCTCATCCTTTTCGCGCGCAATTTATTCTTAGGCAACATTAAATTTACCGCGTGGCGTAAAATCCATTCCGGTCTTTCGGCGAATATGTCCGCGAATTTTCTTTCTTTCAGATGTCCAAGCGGGCCTGCGTGCTTATAATATTTCTTTTCCTCAAACTTGCTTCCGCTAATCGTCAACTCCGAAATGTTTTTCACGCGGACGCTATCCGCGCCCAAAAACCTCGGCTCGTAAGACACGCTCTTTTTCCCCTGCAGAATAACGGCTATTTCCGAAGCAACCCTGCCTAATTTTTTGTTTTTAACATCAATAATGTATTCCATAAACGCTAAACAAACTCTATAACCGCCATTTTGGACGCATCGTGCTTTCTCGGCGCAAGCTGCTTTACGATTCTCAAATATCCGCCGTTCCTGTCATTATACCTTGCCGATATTTCGTTGTGCACTTTGTAAGCGGCTTGCCTCGGCAATTTTTTCATAAGAATGCGCAGAGAGGCAACTGTTTGTTTTTTGCCGCGCGTGATAAGTTTTTCAACAAACGGTTTCAGCGCCTTAGCCCTCGCTTCCGTGGTCTTTATTCTTCCCTTCATTATGAGATTCGCGGCAAGCGTTCTTAAAAACGCTTTTCTTTTCCCGCGTTTCAAACCGAGTTTCCTTCCTTTTCTTAAGTGGCGCATAAAACTGTTTGCCGCGTTTTTTATTTCGCAGATTTTTTAGCGGATTTCTTGCCCGCTTTTTCGGCTCGTCCGACCGGATGAGCTTCATTATCGAGACGAACCTGTCCAACCTCTGTTTTGGAAACCTCGACTCCCAGTATCTTTTCAAAATGGTCCTTCAAAATGTTGGCTGATTTATGAATCGCCTCGGAAGGAGTTATAGATCCGTCGGTCTCAATTTCCATAATAAGGCGGTTATAATCTGTCCTATCGCCTACGCGCATATTTTCAACCCTCATGGAAACGCGCACTATGGGCGAAAAAATAGCATCAAGAACTATGGAACCTACGGATAAACGCTCCATAGCGCGCGACTCCGCCGGTACATACCCAAGCCCTTTTTCCACGATCACTTCCATGTCGAGCTCCGCATTTTTCTTTGTGAGGGTCGCTATGTGCAAATCCGGATTTACAACTTGCACAAGCGGAGTTGATTGTATGTCTCCGGCAACAACATCTTTTTCTCCCTTAACCTTCAAAGATAGTGTCTGCGATTCATCGGCTAAAAAATGAAAACGGACTTTTTTAAGATTCAGGGAAAATTGGACTATGTCTTCCATCATCCCCGGCAGGGTCGAAAATTCATGGTTCACGCCTTTTATCTTCACCTGTGTGATCGCGGCTCCCGGCAAAGACGAAAGAGTTGTGCGGCGGAGAGCATGACCCAAAGTTGTTCCATAACCGGTGTACAAACCCTCCACTTCGAAAACGCCGACATTGTTTTTTTCCGAGACCTTATTTATTTTCACTTCCTTGCTTAAATATGTGTAATGCATAATTGTTTTTATTTACCTGGCGTAAAACTCACCAACTAAATTTACATCGAAAGAGAACTGTGAACCCTCTGGAGAAAACTCCCCGACACACTCGCCCATTGGCTCTTCGATATTCCTGATCTTGAGCCATGGCGGAGGCGAAACACTTTTCAACCTTTCGTGTATATCTTCAAAAATCTTGAGTTTAAGCGACTCCGGCCGTATAGACACTTCATTTTTCACGCGGACTCGGAAAGATGACACTGTCACCTTTCTGCCATCAACTAAAATATGTCCGTGTGAAACATACTGCCTTGCCACTCTCGGCGATAGGGCGAACCCGAGAAGAAAAACCACGCGGTCAAGCCGGTGCTCAAGGGTTTTCATTATTTCAACCTTGTTCTTGTTTTTACCGAACAAATTCATAAGCTGTTTATCTGTAAGCCCGTATGTAAACCGCAGTTTTTGTTTTTCCTGCATCTGCCTGCCGAATTCCGACACCGGACGGCGGCGTTTCTGACCGTGCGGCCCCGGACGGCTTGGGCGCCGCGCGAACGCGCACTTTGGCGAATTGCAACGCGTGGCTTTTACGAATAAATTCGCGCCTAATGAACGTTCCTTTTTTTCTTTTATTTTCTCCATATTTATACTCTCCTTGGTTTCGGCGGACGAGGACCATTATGCGGAATCGGAGTAACGTCTTTTATGGACAGTAAATTGAAATTTTTGGCAGCGAAAGCGCGAATCGCGGCATCCCGTCCGCGCCCGACTCCGGAAACATAGATATCAACATTAAAAGGACCTGTTTTTTCGAGCTTGGCGGAAATCGCGTCCGCTATTTTTGAAGCCGCGAACGGAGTCGCCTTTTTCGGACCGGAAAACCCGAT
Organism: Candidatus Jorgensenbacteria bacterium RIFCSPHIGHO2_02_FULL_45_20; assembly: GCA_001779535.1. Taxonomy (GTDB): domain Bacteria; phylum Patescibacteriota; class Minisyncoccia; order UBA6257; family GWB1-50-10; genus GWA2-45-9. Next base: position 3,476 of record MFKJ01000016.1, on the reverse strand, counting down.
TGAACCAGCCGACATCCATGTTATAACATCTCCCTTTTCGTCTGTAATGGTTATAACCGTGTTATTGTACGAAGCGTTTATGTAAATCCTGCCTTTTTCGATTTTATGCTTGCCGCTCTGAACGGATTTTTTTTCCGCAGTCGCGGTAACCTTCTCCGACTCGGCTATAAGTTCCTCTTTTGTTTTTTGCGCTACTTTTTTCTTTCCCATATATATACCGTTTTTATCTGAAATTTTAAACTCTTACTTCAGCTCGACCTTCCTCTTGCCGCTACCGGCTGTTTTTCTCACGTTTCCGCGCACCGTTCTTGAATTCGACTTTGTCCGCTGCCCGCGCGCCGGCAATCTCTTCGCATGGCGCGTTCCCCTGTAACTCTTGATATCCTTCAACCTGAATATGTTCTGGCGAATAATCTGCCTCAATTCCCCCTCTATCTTATATCCCTTTGTTAAGATGGACTGTATTTTGTTCACCTCATCCGAAGTAAGGGCCTTGGCTTTCTTCTCCGGGTCTACATTCACTTCTCTTAAAATCTTTACAGCTGAAAAAAGACCTATTCCATAGACATACGAAAGCGCAATTTTTATTTTTTTATCGTCCGGGACGTTTACTCCGCTTATTCTCATATATTAAAACTTTATAAACTTGATTACTTTGTAAACTTTACAGACCTATTTATCCTTGCCTCTGTTTATGTTTGGGCGTCTTTTTGCAAATTATATAAAGCTTCCCATCCCTGCGGACGGTCTTGCAATGCTGGCAAATTTTTTTTACGGAAGCCCTTACTTTCATACATTCAGTATATCTATCTTTGCGTGCCACTTTACAATCTTCTTACGATTCTACCGCGCTTGTCGTTCACCTCGTATATTTCAACCAACACCTTATCGCCCGGGATAATCCTTATCCGATGCAGTTTCATTTTTCCCGCGGGATGGCCGAGTATCTGGACGTCTTCGGCGCCGATCCGCGCCTTTATCCTAAAAAACAATCCCGGTAACGACTCCTCGACAATGCCCTCAACCTTTAACAGATTTGAATCGCGACTCATTAGAATCAACTATATTTTATAGAAAATAGGCAGAATGTCAAATGAAAGTCACGCTGGCGGTATTTTTCATTGCTTGGAACGCGGAACAGAAAAGTAGTCAGTATTAAGTACGGACGGCGATAATACTTTATTTTTTATTGCATCGTTTTTTTGTATCCATTGATATTTAATACCTGATACTTGCTTCTCTATTTTGAGTTATCCCGTAAGCATAAAAATCAAACTACGCAACAGATTGACACGCGGTAAAATATACTGTGAAATTATAATCAGCAGTCCAAGCGGCAGCCCCCTCTTTATCGCTTTACAGCTTAAAAAGAGGGGGAGGAAAGTCCGGACTCCCTCCCCCGCTTTTCGCGTTGCGCAGAAGTGGGGGACAAAAAGGTAGCGGGTAACTCCCGCCGAGGGAAACCTTAGAGGTGCGAGCAGAGACGTCCGAGGCCGAAAGGCCGAGGATATCCGCCGATGAAGCGGATAAGTTCCGGCGGTAACACCGGAAGTGAAACGGCTAAATCCTTACCGGGTGCAAGACCGTATCCAAAGGGGTGAGTCGCTTGAGCCCGAGAGTAATCAAGGGCCTTAGATGAATTGCCGCATAAACAGAATCCGGCTTACGGACTAGCTTATCCCCCACTTTTCGCGTTGCGCAAAAGTGGGGGATAAGTTTTTATCCCATTTTTCCAAGCCGCAAAGCGATGGTAAAAAGGGGCTAAATCAGCGTATTGAGCGTTTTATTTACAAGCCAATCGGCTTTTTTGTTTTTCTCTCTCGGAATATGCGTAAACAAAACACTTCCGAAATCCTGTTTTAAATTCCACACATCAACGAAAAATTCTTTCAAATCAGCGTCTTTTACCTTGTACTTACCGCTAAGCTGGTTTACTATAAGCTCGCTGTCGGAACGTATTTCAATATCTGCCTCCGCGGATTTTTTGCCCAAAAGCTGTTTTGCTTTTTTAAGCGCGAAAACAACCGCTCTGTACTCTGCGACATTGTTCGTTGCTTCACCTATTGCTTCTCCATACTCCTTATTCAAATCAAGAAAAATTATGCCTATGGCCGCCGGTCCCGGATTGCCCCTTGCCCCGCCATCCGTGTATATAACCATTTTCATAATATTTTCCACGGGAATTTCTCGCCTCTTTTCAGACGGAAACCAGAGGCCCCTCTATGCCCGCCGCCGCCATATTTAGCGGCTATTTTAGAAGTGTCCACCATACCATTAGCTCTAAGGGAAACACATATCCCATCCTTATCTTCCATCCATATTATCGCCAGCGGATATTTCCCGCTTTTACACAAAACATGTCCTACCCCGGAACTCAAGACAGTTGAATTTACACACATCGCTTTATGACCGTCTAACACCGCGGGAACGGCATTTTTCACCGCTTTTTCAGTTAAACCTTCTTCATACAGCGATATCACTTTTCCTTGCGACAATATGTTTTTCGCGCCTTTTTTTGTCTCGAGCGCGCGGGAAAAAGCGTCCCATTTTTTGAAATCATATCCGACAAGCCGCAGTGTGGAAATTATTTCTCTCGCGTTTCTTATTTTTAATTTCCATAAATCCCTGTCTTCTATGCAGAGTAATAATTTCGGAATGTTTTTCCTCGTGTGAAAATATTTCCACGCGAGAACGCTTCCTGAATGGTTATTGTCAAAAACATTCTGTTTGAATTTTTCCAAGTCGTTTTTCCTGGATATATGATGATCAATCACAACAACCGACTTGTTTACTTTTATAAGCTCTCTTAAAACCTTTTCACTGTAACCAATGTCTATAATGTAAATCTCTTTTCCATTCGGATATTTTATAGGAAACTTATCATCCGAGGGATTCGCGGCTAAATATTCCGCCTTGTTGCCGAATTTTTTCCACACGGCAAAAGCCCCTCCGAATCCATCCGGACAGTCCTTATGATACAAAACCAATATCTTTTTCATATTTTAGGAATATAATAGCAGAAAAATGGACAAAATACTTTTTGTGGATAAGCCGGCAGGCATTACGTCGTTTGACGTTATACGGCGTCTGCGAAAAAAGCTCGGTGTGAAAAAAATGGGACACGCCGGCACGTTAGATCCTATTGCTACCGGACTTATGATTATAGGAATCGGCGACGGCACAAAAAAACTCACTGAATACATAAAACTGCCGAAAACATACGATGTTGAAATCATACTCGGCGTAAAAACGGATACATGCGATTTAAGCGGAAAAGTCATTGAAGAAAAACAAGTTGGCGAAATCAACGGCGAAGCTATAAAAGATACTCTCGAAAAAATGGTCGGAACATTGAATCTAGCCGTGCCTATGTACTCCGCCGTGAAAATCGGCGGCAAAAAGCTTTACGAATACGCGCGCGAAAAAAATATCTCGGTTTCTCCGCCTGTGAGGGAAATGATTGTTTATTCGGCTGA
>MFKJ01000015.1 GCA_001779535.1 Candidatus Jorgensenbacteria bacterium RIFCSPHIGHO2_02_FULL_45_20 | reverse complement strand
TCCATACGTCAAGAATACCATGTGGACCGATGCAGAGCATCGAGGAATTATTTGATTAAAATAGATTATTATGAACAGATGAACAAAAACTTCACGGTTGATAATTTATTTAGAATAATCAATTAACCGTGGTTTGAGGAAACCAAGACGCTTAGCGAGCATTTTCCTATCCGGTAGATTAAACGACTTGTCATGAGTTTACAGAAGGGAATCCGAATCCCGCAGATTGAGTCGTAATAGGTTGTATCGCTCGAAGGATGTCTTTTACATTGTTTATTAGAGCTATACAATAAGATTATGGATAAACTAAAAGGAAAGGTTGTTTTGGTTACCGGCGCGTCAAAAGGCATTGGTAAGGCGACCGCGATCTCTTTTGCCCGCGAGGGGTATCGAGTTGTTATCAACTTCAAATCAGACCAAAAAGCGGCAAAGGCGGCTCTGAAAGAGTGCGACCGGCTTTCCGAAGGAAATATACTCGCTAAGGCGGACGTCTCGAAAGAAAGAGAAGTCGTCAAAATGTTCAGTGAGATAAAAAAACGTTTTCGCCGCCTTGATGTTCTCGTGAACAATGCGGGTGTCTTTGATGGATCCGATAATCCAATAAACATCAAGACCTTCGAGAATATCTTCAGAAATAATTTTATAAGTTGCGTGATAGTTACTAAGCACGCTCTGCCGCTCATGAAGACGGGCAAAATAGTGAATGTTTCTTCCATTCATGGCCGGCTTGGATACGGGAGGCCATCGGCAATCGCTTATTCGGCGTCCAAAGCCGCCATTGAGAGTTATACGAAAAATTTAGCTAAGGCACTCGCGCCACGCATATTAGTCAATGCGGTCGCTCCGGGCAGGGTTGCGACACCTATGTGGGGCAACCCCGGTGTCGCGGAACAAAAGAAACTTGGGGAGGCGCATCTTATAAAACGGATGATTCAACCGGATGAAATTGCCGAAGGCATCATTTTCCTTGTAAAAAACGATGCGGTTTGCGGAGAAATTCTTACCATAGATGGAGGCATGAGTTTGGTGACGCTGGGCTGAAATATTTGTATGTTCAAAAAATATTTGGAGTATATAAAAGATAACCCCGAAGGATATTGGTTTAAGGCCAAATGGTATGGCTGGGGGTGGACGCCGGTCAAGTGGCAGGGGTGGGCGGTTACAGCCGTTTATATCGCGCTTATTTTTTTATTCGCGCTTACTATTGACGAAAACTTGCCCGACCGGAAAATAATTTTCACCTTTCTGCTCCCGATAGTTTTTCTAACCATCGCCCTTATTTGCATCGCGTATAAAAAAGGAGAAAAGCCCCATTGGAATTGGGGCGACCCGAAGGCAAAGAATTAAAAATATTTTGGTCAAACCCAAAGGCGGCTCGATATTTTCATAAGTTATTGCCTTTGTGGACGACGAGAAAAAATTTTGACGATTATTTGAACAAAAGTTTGAAAATCTTTTATTGAATAAATATGATAACAATAAGAAAAACAAAAAACTCTGATATAAAGACATTAGCATCGATATACGAACAAACATACAATGCTGAAAAAACAGGAGAATTTTGGGACACGAGCAAAGCAAAGGCATTGTTGGACTTTTACTTTAATTTAAAGACATTTATCGGGCTCACAGCGTTAAGCGATAAGAAAATTTGCGGAGCTTTTTTCTCGTTCATAAAACCGTGGTGGGACGGGAAGCATCTCGCGGAAGGGGAATTGTTCATACATCCAAAATATCAAAACAAGGGAATTGGTACGCAACTATATCTAGTCATGATGAAAACAGCTTATAAACGCGGATGTATAGTTCATGATTTGCTCGCCTACAAAAAACCGGCCACTTGGTATAAAAAAATTGGGTTTAAACGCACTTCACTGGCGCATTTATCAGGACAAATAAAAGAAGTTATTTTACTAATAAATAGCCAAAACCGAAAAATCAAGAACCGCGCGCCACGAAGCTGATCTTTATTTTTATCTGTTTTTCCACATTCGCGAGAAACGGCAGAGAGGGGACCGAGACCCCGAAATCCTCGTACATAAGAGACGTTTCGGCTATGCCTGTAAGCATTCGGTTGTCCGATAATGTGGCGGTCACGTCAAAAACAACCGGTTTTGTAACCCCTATTATTGTTATGTTACCGGCGATTCTGAACATAAACTCTTGATTTAACGGAATATCTTTGGGCAAACCGACAGCTTCAGTCGGCTTGAATACTATAAATTCGTTTGCCGGTTCTTCCGATTTCAGTACAAACCTCGCTATCGCGCGGTTTCTTTGCTCGTCATCTGTTTTGAACGCGCGGGTATTCACCTTTATTTCGCCGGCAACTTTTGACGGCGTATCTTTGTCCGGAATGGATATATATCCGGAAACCTGGTCGGTTGTCCCGACTACGAATTTGGGCGCGCCCCTCAAAATCTCATTCAAACCGAACTCCGCGGTTGAACTTCCGCCAGGGGCTACATCGAAGCGCAAAGCGCCCGGCTCCGGAGAAGACGGGGTATTTGCCGCAACCTCTTCGCCTACATTTATGCTTGGCGCGGCGACAGGGCGTAAGAAATATATAAATGCCGCCACTCCCGCGACCAACAAAACCAACACCGCAATTATTATTTTTGTTTTCATAGGGTTATATTTTAGCATCTATGTGCCAATCGAGCGGGGGATAAACGGCCAAAAAGCCACTTTTTAAGCGATATGGCAAGTATTGACATATAAATTATAGTGTGTTAGCATTTAGCGATAACCCAAACAATATGAAAAACACAATTATAAAGAACATTTTAGTTGTAGGGCTCGCGGCAGTGCTTGTATTGCCCGCAACTGTTTCTGTTACTCAAGCGGCAGTAATGCCCGTGAGCGGTTTTTCGGGCAGTTTTTCGGATGGTACGATAACTCTCTCGTGGAACACGCCTTCCGACGGGATGTTGAATCAGCTCGAGATACATTATTCGATGAGTTTATTGACCGAAGGCAATTTCTATATTTCATCCCAGCTTTTAAACGTACCACAGCCGATTCCGGGAACTTCGCAAAGTATGCAGATTCCGGGTTTCGCGTCCGGACAGACATATTATTTCGGGATAATAACTACTAACATTATGGCGGAGCGTTCGCCTATTGTAATGACATCCGTTGATGCTTCTTCGGGGGGCAACGGTGGAGGGGGCGGTGGCGATAACGGCGGCGGCGGAAGCGGATGCAACAGTCCTTTTTCTGTCAGCAATTTTCAGGCGGAAGCGGTGTCAAAATCCGCGATAAAACTTTCATGGCAGACGCCGGCGCAGGGAGACCTCTCTATGTTTACGGCGGCTATGTCGACGTCGCTTTTGACTGAAGGAAACTTCTATATTTCAACGCAACTCGCGAATCTGCCGCAGCCGATTCCGGGAGCAACTCAAGAATTCACAGTGGACGGGTTGTCTGCCGGTACGACATATAATTTTGCCATAAGAGTAACTAATATCTGCGCGGTATCTTCTCCGCTTGTCGGAACTTCAGCGGCGACGCAAAGTGGCGGCAATGGCGGCGATAACGGCGACGGCGGGAACACCGGCGGTGGAAACGCCGGTGGGGGTGGCGGAGCGGCCTCTCCCATACTTCCGATTGCCGACGCGAAGATTGTTATAAACAATAACGCCGACCGCACGGATACGATAGACGTTACGTTGGCCTTGACGGCAACCGGCGCCGCGCGAATGAAAATTTCAAACGATGCCGCTCTTTCGGGCGCGTCGTGGGAAGCGTACACAGATACAAAACAATGGACTCTTACGGAGGAAAAAGGCAAAAAAACAGTTTACGCGAGATATATAAACTCCAATCATGAGGAATCGGAAACGGTTTCAGATGATATTCAATACGGCGAGGAAAAGCCCGCCCCGGTAGCGGTAACTCCGACATCAACGGTGGAAACGAAAATTGTTTATGTGCCGGTTCCGACTTCGCCGACCGTTATATCGAAAACGGAAAACATATTGGACTTCAATACGATTATGGTGAATTGGGGAGTGAACAAAGCCGGTAACTATGCCGATTTGAATAAAGATAGTATTGTAGATTCCGGCGATGTGAGAGTGCTTATGGACGGCTGGGTTCCGATAACGGTTCATGATGTGTACATACCGTCGCAGTCCGCCGCGTCTCTCGCGGTTTCACCCGGCAAGTTCAATCTTGTAAATGGCGATGAAATATCCGTAATCGTGGATGTCTCTCCGATTGCCGATAAGACGAGTTACACGGCAAGCATTAAAATACGCTATCCGAAGGACATACTTGAATATAAGTCAATGACTTATTGGTCCGACTGGATTCCGGTGGTCCGCGAAGGATATGATGTTGTTGACCAGAAAAACGGCGTTGTAGTCAAAACCGCGGGAATGCCCGGAGGGTTCGATAAACAACGCGTGTTCGGAGTAATGAAATTCATTGTTAAAAAATCAGGCGGCGGAACTATAGCGTTCGCGAAGGATTCATTTCTTCTTGATTCCGGTAATTTTGACAACCTTTCCGGTACGCACTTGTGGAACACGGCGGACGTGAATTCCATAAGCAAAACATCAAAAATACTTTACCAACTCGCGAATATAATCTCGCTTGGTAAGTTCCAGAACGTGTATTCATTCATAGCCGTATTCATATTTTTCGGGCTTGTGTACGGCGTTCAGAAAACTTACGCAGTGAGAAAAGCTAAAATAGCTTAAATAAGTAATTCAGGTATGTGTTTGGTGGCCTTGTCCCCCTCTTTTGCGCGATGCGAAAAGAGGGGGATTTTGACTATCCGCGTGTTTCACGATAAAGTTTCTTTTATGTGCCCTATAGACCTGCAAGAAGAGGCCGCTTTTCGATATTTTAGAAACAAACATGAATGATAAAATTATTATTCGCGGAGCTCGCGAGCACAACCTAAAAAATATAAACCTCGAAATACCAAGAAACAAGATGGTGGTATTCACGGGGCTTTCCGGTTCGGGCAAGTCATCGCTTGCCTTTGATACAATTTTCGCGGAAGGGCAGAGGAGATACATAGAATCGCTCTCGGCTTATGTCCGGCAGTTTTTGGGACGGCTCGACAAGCCCGATGTAGACGAAATAGAAGGCCTTTCCCCGGCGATTTCCATAGACCAGAAAAGCCATTCCGCGAATCCGCGCTCTACAGTAGCGACCGTTACGGAAATTTACGACTATATGCGCGTGCTTTTCGCGCGCGCCGGAGTTCCGCATTGCCCGAATTGCGGAAAAGTCATACGCAAGATGACTAACGATGAAATAGTGGATGTCGCAGTGCAAATTTCCTCGGAAAACTCACTACGCAGAAATTTGCTTATTTTGGCGCCAGTCGTGCGTGGAAGAAAGGGCGAATATTACCAGATGCTCTATGATTTTCTGAACGCCGGATTCTCCGAGGTAAGAATAGACGGCAGATTTTATTCGCTTCGCGAACGGATAGAGCTCGAACGGAATAAAAAACACTCGATTGATTTACTGCTCGACAGAATGCCCGCGGGAATGGATTTTTCAGACAAAGATAACCGTCTGCGCCTCTCGGAGGCAATAGAAACCGGACTGAAATACGGCGATGGAGTCGTAACGATTATAACCGACAAGGAGTCGTCTTTATCGGCAAAGTTTACCTGTTCTGAAGATGGTTTTTCCTTTCCTGAAATAGAACCGCGCTTATTTTCGTTCAACAGCCCGTACGGCGCGTGCGAGGCGTGCCACGGGCTCGGTGTGGAAAGCGTATGGTCGGAGAATATCTGCGAAGTTTGCGCCGGTAAACGTCTGAAAAAAGAAGCGTTAAGCGTTCTCGTGAACGGAAAAAACATATCATTTGTTGTTTCTATGGCCGTGGAGGACGCGCATGATTTTTTCAGCGAGCTTCAACAGAAGTCCGATGAAGATAACGTACGCGGATCGCATAGCAGAAAAAAAATAATGCCCGCGGGGTTTTCGGAAATCGCGGAAGTTCCTCTCCGAGAAATTAAAAACCGCCTGAAATTTATGCTGGATGTAGGACTTGGGTACATTACACTCGAACGGAAAACGGGGACGCTTTCAGGAGGCGAAGCGCAAAGAATTCGCCTCGCGTCACAGATAGGTTCGCGGCTTACGGGCACTCTGTATGTTTTGGATGAGCCGACCATAGGCCTGCACCAGAAAGACAATCAAAAACTCATACGCACACTTCATGAATTAAGAGACCTTGGCAATACGGTAATAGTGGTGGAGCACGACGAAGAAACGATACGGGAATCCGATTATCTTGTTGATATCGGTCCGGCCGCCGGAGTGCATGGAGGCGAAATCGTGGCTAGTGGAACAGTGCCTGAAATATTAAAAGATAAAAAAATGATTCAAAAATCGCTTACTTTGAAATATCTGAACGGCGAAGAATTCGTGCCGGTTCCGGAAAAAAGAAGGACTGTAAAAACAGGCGCCGAAGGCGCGCATGATTTTATCACGCTGAAGGGTGTAACCGAAAACAATCTGCAGAACATTGACGTAAAAATCCCACTCCGGAGATTTGTGACTGTAACAGGCGTATCCGGTTCCGGAAAAAGCACGCTGGTTTACGATGTGTTATGGAAAACCCTTGCGCGCAAATTTAACGGAGCGAATTATATCCCCGGGGCTCATAAGGAAATACGCGGGCTCGAAAACATAAACCGCGTAATCAATATCGACCAGTCGCCGATAGGCCGTACCCCGCGCTCAAACCCCGCGACTTACATCGGTGTTTGGAGCTATATCCGCGAGCTTTTTGCCGGCAGTCCCGACGGCCGCGTTCGCGGGTATAAGCCCGGGCGGTTCAGTTTTAACGTAAGAGGCGGCAGGTGTGAAAACTGCGAGGGACACGGCGTGATAGCGATTGAAATGCATTTTTTGCCTACGGTCTATATGGAGTGCGACGTTTGCAAGGGAAAAAGATTTGACAGAGAAACGCTTGAAGTTGAATACGGCGGAAAAAATATATATGAAATTTTGAAAATGACGATAGAAGAAGCGGCCAAGTTTTTTGAGGAAATACCGTGGATTTATGAAAAGCTGAAAATTTTGGACGAGGTCGGACTCGGATACCTTGGGTTAGGGCAATCGGCAACTACGCTTTCCGGAGGCGAAGCGCAGAGGGTGAAGCTCGGCTCGGAGCTCGGTAAGCGCGACACAAGAAAAACGATTTATCTTCTTGATGAGCCGACTACGGGACTTCACTTTCATGATGTGAAAAAACTTCTCGAAGTATTGCACCGGCTTGTGGACAGAGGGAACACGGTCGTGGTGATAGAGCACAATCTTGACGTGATAAAAACCGCGGACTGGGTGATAGACCTCGGTCCTGAAGGAGGCACGGACGGCGGCAAAATAGTGGGTGCCGGAACGCCGGAATACATTTCACGCCTCGCGGGCAGCGCGACAGGGGAATACCTTAGAAAAGTTTTTAAATAAATTCAAATACCGGTAGATGTTAATTTGGCTGATTTATACGGACAAATCCGGTTTCAAACTCTAAATCCTAATCTCTAAACTCTAAACAATATCAAAACCCAAAATTCTAAATCTAAAACATTTTGCCTGCCACATCGTGGCTTCAGTGTAGGTTTTGGATTTTGGAATTTGAACATTTGAATTTGTTTAGTCCGCCAGTCAGGCGGATTGAAGTAATGAATTCCTCAAACCCTGATTCATAATTCATTATTCCTGATTCGTATCTGTTTTGAATTTTGGATTTTGAACATTTGGATTTGTTTAGGATTTAGATATTAGGGTTTAGGATTTTATTCCTGCTATACTTTATACTATATACTAAATTATATGTTTCATAAAACCCCGAAAAAGGTAGGTTTGGCCTTGGGCGGAGGCGCCGCTAAGGGACTGGCTCATATAGGCGTTATAAGGACGCTTGAAAAAGCCGGCATTGATATCAGCTTTATATCGGGAACAAGCATGGGAGCGCTTGTAGGCGGGTATTACGCGGCGACTAAAGATATCAACTTCATCGAGAACTTTTTTATAAAGATGAAGCACAGCGACGTTTACCCCGTAACCCGCATACTTCGCAAACGAGACGGGAGTATCTTCAAAAACGAGCTTATGGAGCTTCTCGAGGGAGAGATACGCGGGAAGAAAATTGAGGACTGCGAGATTCCATTCGCGGCCGTAGCAACAGACGTTGAAACGGGCGATGAGGTTGTTTTGAAAACCGGCGACCTGCGCGAAGCGATAAAAGCGTCAACCGCCCTACCTCTTATTTTCCCTCCGGTTAATATCGGAGGCAGAGTTTTGATGGACGGCGGGTTTGTAAATCCCGTACCGGCCGACGTGGTGCGCGGCATGGGCGCGGAATATGTTATAGCGGTGGATGTTTCAAGCAAGTGGTTTAATTTTGAAGAAGAAAAAATGAATCCGATGAAAATATATTCCGTGATGCCGAAAGCGCTTTCGATGATAGAATACCAGATTGCAAGGAGGATATTGCCGCAGGCGGATATTGTTCTTACGCCGCCGGTTTTAGGATATAAATGGTTTAAATTCGCCGATGCGGAGGAAATAATAAAATGCGGAGCAAGCGAAGCAAAAAATAAGCTCCGGACGATTTTTACCGGCTCGCATCGCGTTCCGCCTCCAAGAACGACACTTGATAAGTTTCTCGACTTTATTTTTTATCAGGACTAAACCCAGATAAGGATATTTTGCTTGCTCGCGTACTCTTACGGGCTTGGTATTATGAATAAGCTCTATAAACACATTCCAGAATCCTCCGGCGTCTATATTATGAAAGACACGTTAGGACGGATACTTTACATAGGCAAGGCGGTAAATCTGAAACGGCGGGTGTCGAGCTATTTCCGCGCGCGGGATATCAGGATAGAAAGATTAATGAACCGCGTGAAAAGTATCGCGTATAAAAGAACCGCCTCCGCGCTGGAAGCGCTGATACTGGAGGCCAACTTGATTAAAAAACATCAGCCCGAATTTAACATACTCGAAAAAGACGACACGAGTTTTTTATATGTTGTTATCACGAAAGAAGAGTTCCCGCGCGTGCTTACGGTGCGCGGGAAAGAACTGCGCGGCAAAGAATCCGAATATGGCAAAGTTTTCGGGTCTTTTTTGTCATCGGCAAGTTTGAAAGAAGCGCTCAGGATAATAAGAAAAATCCTGCCATGGAGTACACACAGCGCTACACACATTAAGAAAACAATATCCGTCGGCAAACCCGCTAAAGCATGTTTTGAATATCAGATAGGGTTATGCCCGGGAACGTGTATGGGCGCCATAAGTAGAAAAGAGTACGCGAAAAACATAAAAAACATTGAACTTATTCTTTCGGGGAGAATAAGAAAGGTTGTTACTAATTTGCGCGAGGAAATGAAAACAGAAAGCAATGCTTTGGAGTTTGAAAAAGCCGAAAAAGCAAAAAGGCATATATTTTCGCTTGAACACATCCAGGATATATCGCTTATTTCGAACAACGCGATGAAACGCAGTGAGAACGTGAACGTTCCAGTAAAGAAAATTGAAGGTTTTGATATCTCAAATATATCGGGGAATGCGGCCGTCGGGGCTATGGTGGTGTTCGAAAGAGACACACCGAAAAAGAGCGAATATAAAAGGTTCAGGATAAAGACGGTAAATGGTCCTGATGATACGGGGATGATGCGCGAGATGCTTGTCAGAAGATTTAATCACAAAGAATGGCGGCTTCCAAATTTGATTCTGGTAGACGGCGGGGCGGGACAGGTGAATACGGCGCGCGAGGTTTTAGAAAAGCAGAATATAAAAATACCGGTGGTTGGTATCGCCAAAGGCGCAGAAAGAAAAAAGAATGAATTTATCGGAACAAAACCGAAGTGGGCGGACGAGAAGATTCTTATAAAAGTGCGTGACGAAGCGCATAGGTTCGCGATTAACTATCACAGGAAGCGCAGAAATGATATGTTTATGAGTAAGTAATGGCTTATGAAAAAAAGAATTTTTGAAATAATAGGTGTGGTTATAGTCGTTGCCGGATTTGTTTCGTTATTGTCTGGACGTGGCAATGACGCCGGAGAAGTTCGCGTTGAAACGCCGCTCGAAAACGCCGAAGTAAGTTCTCCTCTTTTCGTGCGCGGAGAGGCAAACGGAAACTGGTTCTTCGAGGCGAACATACCGATTAAGATTATGGACGGCGAAGGAAAAGTAATAGCCGTAGTCGGCGCACAAGCCGAAAGCGATTGGATGACCGAGAATAAGGTTCCGTTTTCGGGCGAACTTGTTTTTGGCATGCCACATACCGCAACGGGTACGCTTGTGATATCGAAAGACAACCCGAGCGGGTTGCCGGAAAACGACGCTTCGTACGAGGTGCCGATAAGATTCACTCAATCATCGACTTCATTCGTAAGCGTGTATTTCGGTAGGTATGGTGAGAGTTCGACTACGGATGAATGTAACAAGGTGTATGTGTCGGAAAGAATTGTCCCGAAAACGCAAGAAATCGGAAAAGCGGCGATAACGGAACTTTTGAAAGGCCCTAACGAAGCCGAAAAAAGTATAGGACTTTTCACAAGCGTGCCTGAAGGAGTTGCCCTCCAAAGTTTGAATATCGAAAACGGAATCGCGAAAGCGGATTTTAACGGCGCTCTTAACGCAGGCGGTTCATGTAGAGTGTCTATGATACGCGCGCAGATTGAAAACACACTGAAGCAGTTTGCGTCGGTATCGAGCGTGATTGTCTCCGTCGACGGAAACTCCGAAGAGGCGTTGCAACCGTAAATCGAAAATCCATAAAGTTTGTAAAGTAGAAAGTATCGCGCACAAGATAAAATCTTAAACCCTAATATCTAAATCCTAAACAATTACCGAATATCGAATATCAAAATCCAAAACAAAGCAGAGAATAGTTTTCAATTTTCAATTTGAAATTTTTAATGAATACAGTCCAAAATGGATTCAAAATGATAAAAAACAACAGAAAAGACAGGTTTTGAACTTTGGGTTTTGATATTGTTTAGAGTTTAGAGATTAGGATTTAGAGTTTGAAACCGGATTTATCCGTATTAATCAGCGTTTAATAAATTTATGAACACAAAAAACATTCCCTACATCGGCGGTCATGTTTCATCGGCTGGAGGATTGTGGAACGCAATACAAAACGGCGAGAATATAGGCGCGGAGGCGATACAGATATATGGCGCAAGCCCGAGACAGTGGATGGCTTCCATGCCGAAGGAAAGTGAGATAAGAAAATTCAAAGAAGCACGCGCGAAAAGCTCAATCAAGAAAGTGTACCTTCACGCGGCATATCTCGTGAATCTCGCGAGTTCATCGGACGAACTTTATGAGAAGTCCGTAAAAAACTTATCCGAGCATTTTAGCATAACCGAAGCGCTTGGAGCAGACGGATTGATTTTTCACGTCGGTTCGAGTAAAGACAGTTCGTTTGATATAGTAGCCGATAAAGAAGTGCGTGGGATAAAAAACGTGCTGAAAAATGTCCCGGGGAAGGCAATGCTCATAATGGAGAATTCTTCCGGCGGGGGAAATAAAGTGGGAGCGGGAATTGAAGAAATGAAATATCTTTACGATAAAACCGGTTCAACGCGTCTTAAAATATGCTTCGATACCGCGCACGCTTTCGAAGCGGGGATAATAAAGGAGTACACGTCTTCAAGCGTAAAGAAACTTTTTGACGAATGGGACAAAGCGGTCGATATTAAAAACATCGAGGTGCTTCATATAAACGATTCAAAAACGGCATACGGTTCGCACAGCGACAGGCACGAAAACATAGGTAAAGGACAAATAGGCATTACCGGGTTCAAGGCGCTTGTAGGAGATAAACGGCTGTTCGACAAAGTGTGGCTTCTTGAAGTTCCGGGATTTGATGATACCGGTCCGGACAAAAAAAACGTGGATATACTCCGCTCGCTTTTTATATGAAAATATCGGCGCTGGTTAAGCCGGGAAGCAGAAAAGAAAACGTTGAAAAAACAGGAGATGGCTGTTTTACAGTCAAAGTTAATGCTCCGGCAAAAGACGGAAAAGCCAATCGCCGCGCCGCGCAACTGCTCGCGGAACATCTCGGTATTCCTAAAAATTCGTTGATACTCAAAAGAGGCGTCTCGTCCAAACAAAAGATTTTTGAAATATGCGAGTAGCGCGCGCTTTTAACAAAACAAAAAACACATTGGTTTCGCAAAACGTTTTACTGCTTGAAACCATAAAAGAAAAAACAAAAGGAATGCTTGCGTTCCGCGAGCCGCGGGCGGTTTATTTCGAAACGAGGTGGGGGATATATACTTTTGGAATGAAATTCGCGATTGACATAGCGGTATTGAATAATGGCGGGGAAATAATTGCCATCCGCAAAAATATGAAGCCGCGAAGATTGTTTTTCTGGAACCCGAAATTCAAGAAAGTTTTGGAACTGCCCGCCGGAAGCGCAATAGAATTAGGTAACGAGATTTGCATTTCTCCGTAGCAACGGGAATTTCCTCATTACATTTTTTAACCGATCGGTTAAAAAATGTAATGAGGGGAAAAACGCAAAATCGGGGAAAACGCGCTTAACAAACTCTTTCTCAAACGTTTTCGGGCATTTTTCCCTCCATTTGGATTTTCACGAGAACAAGTTTTCCGTCCGTTATTTTACCTTCAAGGAGTTTCATTCTTTTACCGTTTTTTAGAGTCCACGCGCCCGGTTCTGGATTCAGCGCGCGGATTATTTTGTGTACGCGCGCTGTTTTTTCTGTGTCGCCATAAATTGCCGCTTCCAAGTCGTCGTAGCGCACAAACGCCTCATCGCCTGTTATTTTTTTCGTGAAAGTAGCACTGCCGTGCATTTGTTCCGTGAGAGACATTTTTCCGTCTATGTACTCGGGTATGGTTTTCACAAACAACTCCGCTCCGGTTTTAGCGAGTTTTTCTTCAAGCGAAAGATAGGTGTCCGTTTTCGATATGGCAACTTCGGTTCTTGAGATTATTTCGCCGTGGTCTATTTTTTCATCCATCAAAAACAGCGTAACGCCGGTCGTATCGTCACCGTTTAAAATCACCGATTGTATGGGCGTTGTGCCGCGGTATTTCGGCAAAAGAGACGGATGTATGCCTATAGAACCGTATTTTGGCAATTCCAGTATGTCCTTCGGTATAATTTTGCCGTACGCCGCGACCGCGAAAAAATCATACCCACGGTTTAATTTTTCGAAGGCATCGCTCAAATTCTCCGGTTGGAAAACTTCTACGCCATATTTTTCCGCGGCTATTTTTGTTGGCGGCGGCGTTAGTATCTGTTTGCGTCCGGTCGGCCTGTCGGGGTTACACACGAGTAAAGATGGGATAAGCAAATTATCTATAAATGTCTGAAATACCGCTTTCGCGAAGCGCGGAGTTCCGAAAAAAACGAATTTCGGTCCGGGGTTCATATTATTTCAGGGTGTTGGTCCGACTGATTGATTTTACGCAGATCGGTTGCCGCGTCCATAAACAGTTTTCCGTCAAGATGGTCAACTTCGTGCTGGAATACGCGCGCGAGAAATCCCCATGCTTTTATTTTTATTTTTTTGCCCCGTAGGTCGTATCCGGACAAGATTATTTCGTAATGGCGTTTTATGTTTCCGTAGATTTCAGGAATGCTTAAGCATCCTTCCTCGGCGCCGTCGATTTCTTTTGATTTTTTTATTATTTCGGGATTGAAAATGGCGTAGAACTTTTGCGCTCCCTGATTGGTCGGCATTTGTGCTACAAAGAAGCGTTCCCGTATGCCGATTTGGTTGGCACTAAGCCCGACGCCGTTCGCGCGGTTCATTATCTCGCGCATCTGTTTTATGAGCGCGCGGATTTCTTTTGCCGCTGAAGCGTCCTTGAGTTTTTTGATATCAAACGGAACTGTCGCGGCGCGCAGGAATTTTTCGTCCCGCTTGTCTTCAATTGTTACGATTTTTGTCATTTTTTTCTTTTTCCGGATACGCCAGCTTCATAAAGTACGCGCCTTTGTTTTTTATGCCCTTGCGCTCTGCCACATCTTTCGCCATAGCGAGCATTTTTGAACATCCGTGTTCTTTAGCGAGTTTTATGTAAAGCGATTTGTGTTCCGTATCGTCCAGAATATCAGCGATTTCAACGCCGGTAAACTGGTAGGCCGAATACGCTTTGTTCTTTTTTCCGCGTTCTTTCAGTGATTTTACGTAGATATCGCGTTCTATTCTTGGGGACATATATTATATAATATCAAGTATGAAACATTGCGCCAACAAAAGCTTTAGGCGCTATTATCTAACCCGCCCGACCGGCCTGCCTGCGCGGGCGGACTAAATCCACGTCCGAACGACTGAATCCGTTTTAGAATTTTTTGAGTTGTCCACAGGCGCGAAATAAAATCATCTGATATAATCATTTTCACTGGTCGAAAATTTTATAAAACAAAGAGTCAATGGGAGTCATAAAGACAGTAACGTCTGTCGTTCTTATGCCTCTCGCTTTTATTCTTGGCTGGATAAAAGACGAGTGGAGTTAATAAACAACCAACAGATTAAACGCAAGGCCCCGCCAGTTCAGTTTATGGACCGGCGGGGTTTTGCGTTGCATAAGGCAAAAAGGATATAATAATCAATATCAGGCGATTAATTCGTTTATTATGGAACCGGAAAAGGATGTAGTTTATTTTGCTAAAACCGACTTCAGAAATGCTGACCGCCTTTTTGGCATTAAAAGAACTGACAGGCGCCAGCATATGTATGTGGTCGGGAAAACAGGGACCGGAAAAACCACGCTTCTTCATAATATGATGGTGCAGGATATTTTGAATGGCGAAGGCGTGTGCGTGATAGACCCGCACGGCGAATACGTGGAATCCATACTTGAAAAAATTCCGGAAGAAAGAATGAAAGATGTTATTTATTTCAATCCGGCGGACACCGATTACCATATAGGTTTTAATGTTCTCGAGCTTGCCGACCCCAAATACAAGCATCTGGTTGCGTCCGGACTTATGGGCATATTCACCAAAATTTGGTCGAATGTCTGGTCCGCGAGAATGGAATATATTTTAAACAATACGATAATGGCGCTTCTTGACACGCCGGGCACATCGCTATTGGGCGTTACACGCCTTTTGGTTGACAAAGAGTATAGGGGAAAAATTATAAACAATGTGAAGGACCTTGTTGTGAAAGCGTTTTGGGTGCATGAATATGAAGAGTGGAAAGACCAGTTCAGAAACGAAGCCATCGCGCCTATCCAAAACAAAGTCGGACAGTTTCTTTCAACGGCTCTTATCAGAAATATAGTAGGCCAGTCGAAAAGCACGATAGATATTTTTGAAATAATGAATACGGCGAAGATATTTCTCGTGAATCTTTCAAAAGGGAGAATAGGCGAAGACAATTCCGCGCTTCTCGGAGCGATGCTTATAACCAAAATGCAGCTTTCGGCGATGGAACGCGTCCGCATCCCCGAAAACGAAAGAGTAGATTTTTTCCTTTACGTTGACGAGTTTCAGAACTTCGCCACCGATTCTTTTGCGGGGATTTTGTCGGAAGCGCGCAAATACCGCTTAAATCTCATTCTTGCGCATCAGTATATCGGACAACTCATAACGGACGTTGCGGGGAGATCTTCAACAAAAGTGCGGGACGCGGTGTTCGGCAATGTCGGCACCATGATACTTTTCCGCGTGGGTGCCGCCGACGCGGAATTTTTGGAACAAGAGTTCGGTCCTGAATTCATGATTGAAGACATGGTCGGCATTCCGAACCGCCATATTTATCTAAAGCTTATGGTTGACGGCATTTCTTCGCGTCCGTTTTCCGCGGCCACGCTTCCTCCGTTTCATGGATTAAAAACCGGCTCCGTGAACGCTGAAGAAATAATAGCCGCCTCAAGGAAAAAATACGCGAAGCCGAAATGGCAGGTGGAGAGGGAAATAAACCAATGGGCTGGAGAAATAGAACTTCCGTCCGCCCACTCCGTTTTATGTTCGGCTTGCGGAAATGAAGCGAATGTTCCTTTTGAGCCCGAAGAAGGAAGACCGGTGTATTGCCAGAATTGTCTTAAGAAGATAAAGGCGGGGGAAATGCGCCCGGTGTTCATACCGAAAACTCAGACAAAGAAAAAAGAAACGCACAGCGATCTCGCGGCGCTCGGAATAGAATTCAAGGCGGAAGAAACATCTTCCACCGCTCCATTTGAAAGACGGAGCGGCACGAATCGCCGACAGCAAAAACCCTCTCCGTCGTCATCGGCAAGGAAAAGCGAATCCGCTTCGGTTGCGCCCCAAAGAGACAATATGGTAAAAGAAGAACCGAAAACGGATGTGAAAAAAATCAATGAAAAAAATCTTCCGGAACACACGATAAAATTATCCGAACTTTCCGAAAATGAAACGAAAGAAAAGCGCGTGAGGAAAACAGACAGCGAGAGTGTCAAGGAATTGCAATCGGAACTTGAAGAAGCGTTGAAAAAACTCGGAAGTCAAAATTAAATAACGATTCGGTTTCAGTTTTTTTCCGCGCGTTCCACGTATTCGCCGGTTTCGGTGTTTACGCGTATCACGTCATCGGGGTTTATAAACAAGGGAACGTTTATAACCGCGCCGGTTTCAAGCGTTACCTGTTTCGTGCCTCCCTGCGCCGTATTGCCTTTCACCGCCGGGGGCGCTTCCGCAACTTTGAATTCCATCTTTATCGGAAGTTCGATATTTATGATTTTATCGCCGTATTTGAAGGCCTTTGCCGGAGTGTTTTGTTTCAGAAATTTCTTTATGTCGCCGACAGTGTCTTCGGAAAGCGAAAAACGGTTTTTCGGATTGCCGGCCTCATGGAACCAGTAACTGCCTTTGTTTTCGTATATGAATACCGCCCCTGCCATTTCTATCTCCGCTGCCTCAAAGTTTTCGTTTTGGTGGGCGGTATAATTCAGATTTTTTCCCGTAAGCAGATTTTTTATCTTTAGTTGAACCACCGGTTTTCTCTGCTGCATTCTTATGAATGCGTATTCAAGCACCTTGTATGGAGAAGGGTCTTCATTTTTTGTGAACACCGTTCCGACTTTGAGTTCTATATATTCGAGTTTGGACATAAAAATTTAAAATTCAAAAATTAAAATGCAAAATTACCAATATGAAAATTATTCATATTTACTTTGAAATTGTATTTCGTTTTTTATCGAAAAACAAGTTTATAGAAAGCAGTACGCGGCAGGCACGTGAAAACGTGCTGCCGCGCTATATAAAAACAAAATATCTAACCATCTGCGTCAATGATTTCCCACCACTTGGGCGGCATCCGTTTCCCATTTTTACGCTTTAGCGTTTTCCTAAGCCATCGTGGGTTACGATGGAAAAACACACTCAACCAAATTTTTATTCTGTTCATGACACACTCCTTTCTGTGCCTTAATTGTCAAAAATCTGTTAATTGTCTTATAATAATAGCATATTTTTGTAGCGATGTCAAACATAAAACTGTGAATTCTCACCCTAACTGCACAGCGGTTTGCAGGCTAATTGCATAGGCATTTTCTCGGATGGATACTCCGATGTATGTCACATACACACATCGGGAAGGAAGATTGGTCGTGCATCGCCCGCATGTTGCGGGCAGGACACAGTTTCTCGGAGATAGCCCGCACATTAGGAAAGCATTCAAGCGCGTGCAACGCGAACTAAACGACCGCCCCCGTGCCGTGCTACACTATCAAGAAACCCGATGAAGTTATTAACCAACCTGTTGCGTTAAAAGTTTGAAACCAAGTCAAATAAAATGGAAAAAGCTTGGCACATAAAACCTATTACCGCCATTCTAAGAGAACTCGACACCAGCGAGCGCGGCTTGAGTTCTGAACAAGTCCAATCCCGCCTGCGGAAGTTCGGCGCGAACAAACTGCCGGAGGCAAAGGTGGACAGTATTTTTATAATCTTTTTGCGCCAATTTCAGAGTCCGCTCATTTATGTCTTGATAGCGGCGAGCGTCATCGTTTTCCTCATGGGTGAGACAATCGATGGGTCAATAATTTTTGCAGTCCTTCTCTTTAACGCCATTGTCGGCACAATTCAGGAAGGTAAGGCCCAAAACACCCTGCTTGCGCTCAAAAAGTTTGTGGAAACAAAAGCCACGGTTTTGCGCGATGGGAAAGAACTCATCATTCCGGATATGGAAGTGGTGCCAGGCGATATTCTCATACTGCAGGAAGGCGAGAAGATTTCTGCCGACGCGCGAGTAATCGCTTCCAGCAATCTGAAAGTAGACGAAGCAGCTCTTACCGGAGAGTCAGAGCCGGTGTATAAAATTAGTGAGACATTGTCCACCGGTTCAACAGAGTCGGATCGTAAAAACATTGTTTTCAAAGCTACCAATATCGTTGCCGGAAATGGTCGTGCGGTCGTAGTAGCAACGGGCCAAGAAACGACTATTGGCAAAATCGCGAGTAAGATTAAAGGATTGAATACGGAAATTCCGCTCAAAGGGAATATCCGCTACCTTTCCCGACTTATTATCGCCGCCGTTGCCGTTATCAGTACGTTACTTTTTTTCGTTGGCATTATGACAGGAAAGCCGGTCAAAGAAATGTTCGCCACTGTCGTATCTCTTTCCGTTTCCATAGTCCCGGAAGGTTTGCCGATAGTCGTTACTCTTATCCTCGCCATGGGCGTTTGGAGAATGAGCAAACGCAATGCGCTGGTCAAGAGATTGCAAGCAGTCGAGGCCTTAGGGCAAGCGAGGATCATAGCCGTAGATAAGACAGGCACGATTACAAAGAACGAACTTGTAATCAGAAAAGTATATGTGAACGATACCCTGTTTGATGTCGAAGGCGATGGATATGAGCCCAAGGGTAATCTGCGCTTGGATGGACGCATTGTCGATGCGGTTAATCATCCCGATATTCTTTTTGCCGGGAAAATTGCGGCGTATTGCGCCAGCGCCCGGGTTATGTTTTTGGAGGAGGAAAATCGGTGGCGGATCGCCGGTGACCCGACAGAAGCGGCCATGCTCGTATTTGCTCAAAAGCTCGGATTTCATAAAGATGAACTGGAACGTGAGGCGCCGGTGATCGCGGAAATCCCTTTTGATTACCGGCTCAAATATCATGCGTTGGTTCATGGCGTCGGCGACAAGAAAATTTTGACCGTAGTCGGTGCGCCTGAAGTTATTTTGAACCTTTCCACGAAAGTTTGGCGAGATGGCAAAAATCACCAACTTGGGAAAAACGAAAAAGAAATGCTTGAAGCAATATTTACAAAAATGTCAGAGGACGGGTTGCGTGTGATTGCGTTCGCCGAGACATCGGACGCGCCTCATAAACTGGAAGCTAATGGAATCGATAATCTCACCCTTGTGGGCTTCTATGGCATGCAAGACACGTTGCGGCCTGAGGTTTTCGGCGCCATGGAAAAGGCAGTCGCCGCAGGCATCCGTGTGGTGATGATTACTGGCGATCATAAAATCACTGCTACCGCCATTGCTAAAGAAGCCGGTATTTATCACGACGGAGACACAGTGCTAACCGGATCAGATATTGATGGATTAAGCGATGCGGAGCTTGCCGAAAAACTTACTACAACCAGCGTGTTCGCTCGAGTGAATCCAGATTACAAACTCACCATCATTAAAGCATTCCGCGCCAGGGGAGAAATCGTTGCCATGACCGGCGATGGTGTGAATGATGCGCCATCTCTCATTGCCGCAGATCTCGGCGTAGCCATGGGCAATATCGGTACCGAAGTTGCTAAGGAGGCCTCTGATATTGTTCTGCTGGATGACAACTTCGGAAGCATAGTTTCGGCAGTCGAGGAAGGCCGAAGCATTTACAAGACCATCAAGAAAGTCATTCTGTACCTTTTCTCCACAAATCTCGGCGAAGTGTTTGTCATCACCGGCGCATTGCTGCTTGGATATCCATTACCGATCATTGCCGCTCAGATTATTTGGTTGAACTTTGTAACTGATGGCTTCCTTGATGTCTCTCTTGCCATGGAGCCGAAAGAACAAGGTTTGCTTAATGGCAATTTTGAACATCCTAAAAAATATCTGGTGGATCGGCTTATGGTCAAACGCATGATCCTGATGTCATTGCCAATGGCGATTGGGACACTGGTTCTTTTCAAAGGCCACTACGAAACCGATATTACTAAAGCATGGACTCTCTCGCTTACGCTTTTGGCCGCATTCCAGTGGTTCAACGCTTGGAACTGTCGGTCGGAGGACAAATCCATTTTTCAATTGAATCCTTTTTCTAATAAATTCCTGTTAGGTGCTACTGCCACCGTTATTATCTTGCAGTTGTTCGCGGTCTATAGCCCATTTATGAATAAATTTTTACGCACCACGCCTCTCGATCTTGCTGACTGGCTCATAATCATTCCGATTGCCGCTTCTATAATCCTGGTCGAAGAAGCGCGGAAGCTGTACGCCCGGCGTATGGCTCATCGGCAGGCGGTATAATAATTAAAAGAGGCAGTTGATTAAGGATCGTTATTGCTGAAGTTGTGATTGAAGGCGAGAGCGTCAAGATTTTTGCCATCCCCTCTGCCGAATAAAATTCACCCTGTTAGATATGAAGTTATCTCACGGGCTAAACGAAATGAATATGGCAAGAATTTGGAATCATTCAACTTGTTCGACAAGCTCACCGCAAGAAAGCTCATGACGGGTAAACACAAACAATTGTACTATTCGAGAAACGCCGAAGATTTGCAGGGTTATCCACAGTTTTAGTTTGTTTACATTGTTTGACCTGATGTAAGCAAAGGTATATACTTTGCTTACATTGATAAAAAGATGTAAACAAACATGAAATCTATACAAATAGGCCAGCTTAAAGAGCAAAAAGAAGGATTCAAGGCCTTCATCCCTTCGCCTTTTCCTCCAGAAGGTGGTTTTGAGTTCGACTCGAAAATCATCAAAAAAAGCGATGAAGCGACACGTCTCCTTGGTAAGCTTGATGGTATTACCAAACTTCTGCCCGATGTGGATTTTGTCTTGAGCATGTATCTCCGAAAAGATGCGGCTTCTTCAAGCCAGATAGAAGGCACCATGGCGACGATGATTGACGCAATCGAAGCGGATGTTCAGCCGAGCGCGAATATTCCGGAAGATGTCGATGACATTTTGCATTACATCAAAGCGTTGAATTACGGAATGAAGCGCGTTAAAGAGGACGACTTTCCGATGACTCTGCGTTTCATGAGAGAGCTTCACAAGCAGTTGATGAATAAGGCTCGGGCAACTCACTATTCCGATCCGGGAGAGTTTAGAAAAACGCAAAACTGGATTGGAGGTACTCGTCCAGATAACGCTCGCTTCGTACCGCCACCGGTCGAAGAAATGCAAACGGCACTTAACGATCTTGAAAAGTTTATGCATTCCAATGACGACATCCTTACGCTTACCAAGGCCGCATTGATCCATGCACAATTCGAGACAATCCGCCCCTTCCTCGATGGAAATGGCAGAACCGGACGTATGCTTATAGCATTTTATCTTTGGAAAGAAAATTACTTGGAGAAACCGGTATTGTTTCTGTCTTCTTACTTTAAGAAGCACCAAAAAGTCTATTATGAGCGATTGTTCAGGTATCACTTCGGGGAGGTTTCCGCTTGGGTAGATTTTTTCCTTGATGGTGTAATCGAGATTGCCGGCGAAGCAATCGACATCGTTGGCAAGATCACGACTCTTCGAGAAAAAGATATGTTGAGGATTCAAACTCTCGGCAAGCGTTCTTCGGAGAGCGCTACTTTGGTGTTGCCAAAACTTTATGAACAACCGATCGTGAACGTCGCGACGATCCAAAAATGGACTGGCTTTTCGCGTGTCGGCGCTCAGTCGGTGATCAATCGTTTCATTGAAATGGGTATTCTTACCCCAAAAGACAAGGATAAGAAATACGGACAATCATATATTTACAAAAAATATACGGATATATTCGCCGAATAAATATGACACAGGAAATCGCCATCAAAAACTTAATATTTGTGGATTGTGAGGGACACGGTCCGGCGCCGACATTGAATGATCCGGTGGGATTTGAATTTGGCGCGGTCGCTTACCCCTCAAAGCAAACATTCCACGGAACAGGAGCGACAAAAGAAACATTCGAAGATTTCGACAAATGGATTACGTTTGTCATAGAGAAGGGATTCAGGCCGCTATTCGTGAGCGACAATCCGGCTTACGACTGGCAATTTATAAACTATTATTTTCATCTCTTTCTCGGCAGAAACCCATTCGGACATTCGGCGAGAAGGATTGGTGATTTTTATGCCGGGCTCGTCGGTAACTTCACTGACGGGAGTTCATGGAAAAAGCTACGAGTTACGGCGCACGATCACAATCCTGTTAATGACGCCATGGGCAACCTCGAAGCGTTCGAGAGGTTATTAAACGGGGAAAGATAATAAATTTATGAATTCAGACCTAACATTTATCACAAACAAAAAAGGCCAAAATCTCAAAGAGAGATTTGAGGTCTTGATCAAAGATACAAAATTCTTTGATTGTTTGGTTGGCTATTTTTACACCAGCGGTTTTCATGCAATTTATAAATCCCTTGAGAAAACCGAGAAGGTCAGAATTCTTATTGGTATTAGTACCAATTTGCAGACTTACGATTTGATACAAAAAGCAAAGATTGAACAGTCAGCTTTGCAATTTTCAAGCGCGGAAACCAAAGAAAAACTTGGTGAGATTGTTGAGAAAGAAATGGAGGATGCTGAGGATAGCGAAAAAACAGAGAGCGGTATTTACACTTTTATAGAATGGATTAAAAATGGCAAATTGGAAATCAGGGCATATCCATCCGAAAAGATTCACGCCAAGGTTTACATTATGACTTTTGGCGAGGGCGATCGGGACAAGGGCAGAGTCATCACCGGTTCAAGCAATTTCACGCAGGCCGGATTGATGGATAACTTGGAATTTAACGTTGAGCTCAAAAACCGAGCTGATTATGATTTTGCTTTGGCTAAATTCGAAGAGCTTTGGAAAGATTCGGTTGATGTCAGCCAGAAATATGTCGAGACGATCCGCACAAAAACGTGGCTTAACGATACCATTACCCCTTATGAGCTTTATCTCAAATTCCTGTACGAATATTTCAAGGATGATTTGAGCCAGCATGACGAGATGTATATCAAATACCTACCGGTTGAGTTTAAGAAACTTGAATATCAGGAACAGGCGGTTTTGAACGCTAAAAAAATCCTCGATGAGTACGGCGGCGTCTTTATTTCCGACGTTGTTGGTCTTGGTAAAACTTATATTTCAGCCATGCTTGCCGGCCAGCTCATAAATGAAGGCCGGATTCTCGTGATCGCGCCTCCGGTGCTTCTAGATAAAGCTAACCCCGGTTCGTGGCCGAACGTGTTTAGAGACTTCAATGTACCTGCGACATTCCGGTCAATCGGAGAGCTTGAGAAAATCATAAAAGACGGCGTTGAGCAGTATGGCCATGTATTTGTAGACGAGGCTCATCGTTTCCGAACCGAAAATAATGTTACTTATGAAAAGCTGGCCGAGATTTGCCGTGGCAAGAAAGTAATTCTTGTTACCGCCACTCCCTATAACAACTCGCCAAAAGACATTCTGAGTCAGATCAAGCTTTTCCAAAAAGCAAGGAAAAGCACAATCCCGAATCTCCCGGACCTCGAGCAGTTCTTTTCCGGTCTGGAGAAAAAGCTCAAAAATCTTGACCGGCAGAGAGATTATGCGGACTACATCAAATTCATTAAAGAAAACGCCAAAGAAATCCGTGAAAAAGTTCTCAAATATTTAATGGTGCGCCGAACCCGGACAGAGATCACAAAATACTTTGCCGAGGACTTGGCCTTCCAAAAACTGCGTTTTCCGGATATAGAAAAACCGGAAGCGGCTTTTTACGAACTTAACGATGAGGAAGACGTTGTTTTCACCAAGACTATTGAGTTAGTCGCTAAAAAATTCAAATACGCCCGTTATACCCCGATTCTTTACTATAAGGGCGAAGTCAGCCAGCCGGAGGAATTGGCGCAACGCAACATGGGCAAGTTTATGAAAATTTTGCTCATCAAACGGCTTGAATCCAGCTTCCATGCTTTCCGCAATTCCCTCGGCCGCTTCATTCATTCCTATGAGTCGTTTATTTCCGAGGTAGACAATGGCAATGTCTATGTCAGCAAAAAATATACCAATAAAATCTTTGAACTTCTGGCCGATGACAATGACGATGCGGTTGAGATTTTAATTAACGAGGGCAGGGCCGAAAAATTGCCAAGCAAAGACTTTAGGGATGAATTCAAGAAAGATTTACAGAGCGATCTGGATATCTTGAAAGAGATTCACCAGATGTGGGCTGGGGTTAACCGGGACCCGAAGCTTTTAGCCTTTATAGAAAAACTCTCCACGAATCCGATCCTCAAAAAGAACAAACTTATTATTTTTACGGAATCGAAAGAGACGGCAGAATATCTAGCCAAAAATATTGATGCAAAATTCCCGAACGAAGTGCTTTGTTTTACGGGCAGTTCCAGTGCCTTAGTTCGAGAGCGGGTTATTGAAAACTTTGATGCCAAGGCGCGGTTTCCCAAAGATGATTTTCGCATTCTGATCTGTACGGAAATCTTGGCGGAAGGCGTAAACCTGCATCGTTCTAATGTCGTCGTAAACTATGATCTCCCGTGGAATCCGACTCGCATGATGCAAAGAGTCGGTCGCATTAACCGTGTTGATACTAAATTTGATAAAGTCTACACCTTTAACTTTTTCCCGACTAAACAAGCCAACGATCAAATCAAGCTCCGGGAAGCGGCCGAGGCAAAAATTAACGCGTTCCTTTCCTTGCTTGGTGGCGACGCGCATCTGCTTACTGAAAACGAACCGATCGGCTCTCATGAGCTGTTCAGCCGTTTAACCTCCAAAGAAATTCTTACGGGTGAGGATGAGAACGAGGAAAGCGAGCTTAAATACCTTCATGTTATTAAAAATATCAGAGACAAAGAGCCGGATACTTTCGAAAAAATTAAACATCTCCCAAAGAAAGCCCGAACCGCCAAAACTGACAAAACCAATGCCGGTCAGCTGGTGACTTATTTCCGCCGAGGCAAAATCCAAAAATTCTTTATTGCCTCATCTGCCGATGCCCGGGAACTGGACTTCATCACCGCGGCGAAGATACTGGGAGCACCAAAAAACGTTAAACAACAAAAAATAGACAAGAACTTTTACGGTTTAATTGGACAGAACAAAAAAGCATTTATATTTGCTACCACCGAAGAGTTGCCCGACGTAAAAATGCGAGGTGGTCGGGATAGTGCTACACAAATTCTGCGGATACTCAAAGCGACCATGAAAGATCGCCGGCAATTCACTGAGGATCAAGACTTGTATCTCAAAAAGGTTATTACTCAGCTCGAGGAAGGCGACCTACCAAAACAAACCACACGAGTAACCCTGCAGGCTCTCAATGCAGAAATTGAGAAAGGTATTAATCCGCTAAAAATTCTCTCTGTTTTGCAGAGCCACATCTCGACCCGGCTTCTTGAGGGTCATTTTGCCGAAACTACCACTGATCACTTTGGCAAGCGAGAGGTTATTCTATCCGAATATCTAACCAAATAACCAATAGCATTATGGAAAATAAAAACAATAGTATTGTCCCCCAAGAGTCGGATTTCTTGCTCTATACCACGCCCGAGGGCGATGTGCGTGTCGATGTATTGTTCTCGAACGAGACAGTATGGCTTACCCAAAAACGAATGGCCGAATTGTTTGGCGTTGATGTTAGGACAATTAGCGAGCACATTCAAAATATCTTCAAAACTGGGGAATTACTGGAAAATTCAGTTGTCCGGAAATTCCGGAATACTGCCACGGACGGCAAGGCTTACGATACTCAATTCTATAATCTTGACGTGATCATTTCTGTTGGTTATCGGGTTAATTCCGAAAAGGCCACCAAGTTCCGTGTTTGGGCAACCCAAACACTTCGCGGCTATATCGTGAAGGGTTATGCCATTGATGATGAACGGTTGAAACATGGCTACCACTTCGGTAAAGATTATTTTGATGAATTACTCGAGAAGATTAGGGAGATTCGTGCCAGCGAGCGACGTTTCTACCAAAAGGTTACTGATCTATACGCTGAAGGTAGTGTTGATTACGATAAGAATTCCAAGACAACTCTAAAGTTTTTCAAAACCGTACAGAATAAATTGCATTGGGCAATTACCGGCCAGACAGCGGCCGAACTTATCACCGGTCGCGTAAGCAGTAAGAAAGCGAAGATGGGGCTCACAACATGGAAGAATGCGCCCAAGGGCAAGATTCTTAAGCCCGATGTGTCGGTGGCAAAAAATTATCTTGAGGAAAAGGAAATTTCCGAATTGAACCGGATTGTTACCATGTATCTGGACTATGCCGAAAATCAGGCAAAGAAACAACGCCCGATGAAAATGGAAGATTGGGTGGAAAAGCTTGACGCTTTCCTCCGCTTTAACGAATACGAAATACTGGGCAATCCCGGCAAGGTGTCCCACGAAGTCGCAAAGGCTCTGGCTGAAAAGGAATTCGATAAGTACCGGGTCGTACAGGATCGGGAATTTATTTCTGATTTTGATCGCGATACGCAGAAATATCTGGACAAGCCGGAGGGTGAGAAGCCCAAGCGGAAAGATAAAAAGTAACATGCAGAAATCACAGGCTCAAAATATCGTCAAGGAAACATTTGAAAATCCTTTCGACGAGGAGAAATTTCGGTATTTTTTGAGAAATCTCTTAAATCATTTTGAGGAAGAAGATAGGCACCCGTATAGCGGACAATTCATTTCTGCCGCTTTTCAGCCGTATATCAACACCCTAAAAAGAATAGGAAAATATTCAGAAAACGAACACGAGATAGATATTCTCGTCGTTCAGCTAAAAAAAGAAAGCTCGTTAGAACGGGCACGTACCGCGCAGAGGAACTTTATTGCCCGATACTTGAACGGAAGCCGTGGCGGGAAAATGAAAGACGCGGCGCTTGTTGCTTTTGTGTCTCCGAACGAATCTGATTGGCGATTTTCACTTATTAGGATGGATTATAAATTCGTTGAAGATAAAGATGGCAAGACGAAAGTTAAAGAAGATTTTACTCCTGCTCGCCGATGGTCGTTTTTAGTGGGTCCGAATGAACATAGCCATACTGCTCAAGCTAGATTGTCCCCGATAATAGAGGATGAGAATGTCATTACACTGACACGATTAGAAGATGCGTTCAATATTGAAAAAGTTACCAAAGAATTTTTTGAAAAATATAGAGAGCTATTTGCTGATGTTAAAGAGGCGTTGGATAAAATTATTACTTCGAACGCAGATGTGCGTAATGACTTTGCCGAAAAGTTCGTCAGTCCGGTGGATTTCTCCAAACGACTATTGGGACAAATTGTTTTCCTCTACTTTCTTCAGAAAAAAGGATGGTTTGGAGTCCTCAAAGATAAAAAGTGGGGCGAAGGAGATAAGAATTTTTTAAGAAATTTATTCGCAGGCCGATATTTAAAATACAAAAATTTCTATAATGAAATCCTAGAACCGCTTTTTTATGACGCGCTAGCTTTGGACAGAAGCCATCTTGACCATTGGAACGACCATTTTCAGTGTAAAATTCCATTTTTAAACGGAGGGCTATTTGATAATAAATATAACTGGCACGAAACGGAAATTGAGTTGCCGAATGATCTTTTTTCAAATGACTATTTAACAAAAGAAGAAGATAAAGGCACCGGTATATTAGATATCTTTGATCGCTATAACTTTACGGTAAAAGAAGATGAGCCACTGGAAAAAGAAGTGGCCGTAGACCCGGAAATGCTCGGCAAGGTATTTGAGAACTTGTTGGAAGTAAAAGATCGTAAATCCAAAGGCACCTACTACACGCCACGCGAAATAGTTCACTATATGTGCGAGCAGAGCTTGGTGAACTATTTAGCCACTGAACTTAATGGCAAAGTTTCAAAAGAAGATGTGGAGAAGCTTATAAAAATCGGCGAGAATGTTGTCGAGCACGAGGCCACGCATGTCGCTAAAAAAGAGAACGACCCAGATTACGAGGGCTTGTACGGTCATATCCTTCCAGCATCCATAGAAAAGTCTGCCAAAGAAATTGACGACAAGCTTGCCGCAATTAAGGTTTGCGATCCAGCTATTGGCTCCGGGGCATTCCCTGTTGGCATGATGAACGCCATCGTTAAAGCTCGCATGGTGATTTCAAGTTATCTGAAAGACAAAAATAGGACGCTGTATACATTCAAACGTGACTGCATTCAGAACTCTCTCTACGGTGTAGATATTGACCCAG
>MFKJ01000014.1:8176-11388 GCA_001779535.1 Candidatus Jorgensenbacteria bacterium RIFCSPHIGHO2_02_FULL_45_20 | reverse complement strand
TCAACAGTGTACCTGATGTTTGATGAGCCGGTGGCTGAAAGAGAAACGGACTGGGTCGCGTGATATGTGCCCGCAACGGGGGTGGAGGTGGGAGCAACAACAACTATACCGTCAACATCACTGTTCCCTACTCCCGTGTTTAGATCCCCTGTTGTTTCAGACGCTAATGCATTGCCAACAACAAACACCATGCCGAAAATCAACGATGATATAAGAAAATATTTTTTCATACGGGTTGGTTTTTTAAGGAGGTAGAGAAACATCTACCTCCTTAAAATCGCCTTGCTTACTGTGTCTGAATTCCGTAACTTGTCGAGTATGACCCTCCAGCAGTTCCATCGGGGACTTGCGCTTCAACTATTATCTGAATTTGTCTTCCTGCCGTTGTCGCGTCAAGATCGGCGTTAAGAGTCATCGCATCACCGTAAGTATTCGCCGCGGAAATCGTTATCGCGGAGGCCGTTGTTGAAGCATTTGATGACTGTGCGGAGTAGTAACGAATATTATCGGCCGCGTCAATGCTGTTTGAACCGCTTATCCAGTCGGCAAACTTCATTGAAGACGATGTTTCGCTTGTCGGAACGGTTACGGTAAACACCCAGCTCCATCCAGCTGACCATCCTCCTCCCGCAGTCGCGTAGGTTGATGAAGCCGCCACCTGCGTAACAGCGAGTGTTACCGCGCTTTCCGCTACGGTTGTGAACTCATGGCTCGACTTCGTACTTGTCGAATAATCCGTCGTCAACGAGTTTCCAGCAGCGTCCTTTGCTCCTGTAATCCAAAGATAGTATTGCGTGCTGTTCGACAAACTCGCGACCGGGTCAATTGTCAAAACATACGTTTCCGGATTGTACAATATCACCGAGTTTATTGCCGCATCACCTGTGTATTCGCGAAGCTGGACTGTCGCGCTGTTCAATGTTGACGCATCCATCGCTTCGCTGAATGTTATTGTCGGAGACGCCGTTATGGCTGTTGTCGTCGCTCCGTCAGACGGTGACTGCGAACTCACTGTTGGACCAACTAAATCTGAAGCAGGAGTTATAAATATGTTATCAACCGAAGTTCCGGTATTGCCAGCTGCGTCTGTTGATTTCACACGGAAGTGATAAGTTGTGCCAGATGCAAGCCCTGTTAATACAACCGAATGAGACGAAACAAGCGTGCTGGTGGTTTCAGAAGAACCATAATTTGATGTTGTACCATACTGAACTGTTGAAGAAGATAATTCATCAGTTGTCCAAATTATTGTTGCTGTTGTCACCGTTGAAGTGCTCATTTGAACATCTGTTATAACAGGAGCAGTCGTGTCCGATGTCGCCGATACTGTTGTAAACGCGCTTGTTGACGATGCGCCGTAAGCGGATGACATTGCGTTGCCAGCTTCATCTTTCACTCCAGTTGTAGCATAGAGATAATAACCAGTGCTATTCGCGAGCGAAGATGCCGGAGTAACAATTACACGCGTTCCGCCGTTAGCAATAGAAACAGACGCGGTCACAAGTGAATCGTCCGAAGATTTAAGCAATTTGACCGTTGATGTTGTAATTGACGAGGTCCTTAACGCTTCAGAGAAATCAATATATGGAGCAGTTGTAATTGCAACACCCGTTACTCCATTCGTCGGGTATATAGAACTCACTGTTGGACCAGATTCATCAGACCCTGATGTCGTGAATGAAACATGCGCGGAAGCAACCATTACGTTGTTGGAAGTATCGGCGCACCGCACATAGTAATTATAGGTCGTGGCCGCGGTTAATCCGGTAAGCGCCTGAAGATGTGTCATCACACCGGTCGTTGTCGCCATTTCGGTCATGCTCCCATATGCTTTTTCCGTATTAGCATACGCGCAGGTTGCCGCCTCATTAGTGGTTACGGTTAAGAGCGCCCCCGTCGCGGTAATTGAGGTCGCGGTGAATGTATTGACGATCGGGGCTATCGAATCAATCGTTCGCGTGCTATTCGTAGCGGCCGTGTTGCTATTACCCGCAAGATCGGTTGCAACAATCGTTGAGGTCGCGGTTCCCTGCTCGTCAGTAAGCCCGGGAACTACCCAGTCGTAGTACCATACTGTTGATGATGTTTTTGTCATAGCTGTCGCAGATAAACCTCCATCACCCGGAGTCGCTATCGCGATTGTCGGCGGAGTTGTTTCATACATCGCCTCGTTGAATGTCGCCGTGATTCTGATCGTCTCAAGCGGCGTTACTGTTCTATCCGGACTGTAGGTTAGGGCAACCGTCGGTTCATCGCTGTCGCCGCTTACAACTCCCGCACTTACGCTTTCTCCTGCAGCAACAGGGTTTCCCGCGGCATCTTTAATTACATTACTTCCAACAGTCACCGCAACATCATTCCCATTGCGCAAATACGTTGTAAGAGAAGAACCTTCCGCCAAAGTAATCGTTATTGTAGTTGTCGCTCCACTTGTTGGGTTAAATGTCGCACCAACCAATGTTTTTGCTGTATTATTTGGACTTTCTAGCGTCGTAATTTCAGTTGAAGACCAAGAACCGTCGCTCGCTGGATGGATTGGTTCGCTGAAAGTTAAGGTAATTGTATCTCCCGCTCCCTGAATTGATGAGCCAACAACGCTTTCAAGTGTCGGAATTATAACATCCTTCGTCGCTGTATCTGTTCCCGCGACTGCTGGGTTTCCTGCAGTATCAGTTACGTTACATGTCGCAGTAATCGTTCCATCAGCAAGAGCCGTTAATGCAGTGGAAGCAATTGTTACGGCATTACTTGTTACTGCTCCCGTAACTGGGCCAACACTTCCTGTCGTCCCAGTAATCGTACATGAAACAGTTCGTCCGTTTTCTAATCCAGTTGTTGCAATTACAATATTCACTCCTGTTCCTGTTTCTGTGCTATTTACATATTCATCCGATCCGAGCGCAACAGAGGTGATTGTCGGCACCACCCAATCGGTCGTTACTGTCGGATTAGATTCTGTACTTGCGGCTGAGTTTCCGGCGGCGTCATACACTTTGACGCTCAATACTCCGCCATCCGTAAGTTGAGTTTGAACGTTGGCGTTTAATGCAAGCCCCGCATCGAAGGATACGGAAGTTTCTCCCGCTCCAATAGATGAATCGAGAATTGGAGTCGGGAACGCAACACCATCAATCAAGAGTTCTGCGTACCCGCCAACTGCTTGGTCAGCAGTAATCGTTGACGTCGCGACAAAGTTGGTGTTTGTCGTATTC
>MFKJ01000014.1:7990-8157 GCA_001779535.1 Candidatus Jorgensenbacteria bacterium RIFCSPHIGHO2_02_FULL_45_20 | reverse complement strand
TTCCGCCAGTAGCGGAGAAGGTCACTGCGGTCGGGGCAGTCGGTGCTGTCTTGTCGAAGGTCACGCTTCCTCCTCCTTCAGTTACGGCTATAACTTCTACTCCCGGATTTGTCGCGATATCAGTAAAGTTAATAGTGAAAGGAACGGCTCCTGTGGAATCACCTCCA
>MFKJ01000014.1:7040-7955 GCA_001779535.1 Candidatus Jorgensenbacteria bacterium RIFCSPHIGHO2_02_FULL_45_20 | reverse complement strand
GTTCGGAAGCAAGATTTTCACTCGCAATGAATGTAAGAGTGACGATATCGCCTGTTTTGGCGAGTGTCGTACTCGCGTTGTTTGAGGCGATAGAGACCGTGGTAAGCGTAGGGGCGCCGGTGTCATACGTAACACTCGTATTCGTGACTGCCACTGCCGGGTTTCCGGCGGCATCGCTTGAATTGAATGTGAAGGTATAAATTGAACCATTCACCAAAGGACTTGCCCATTCCACACAAGCATTTTCGCCGGTTTCGAGCGTCAGGTTGTTGTGAGCCGCACCGGTCAAAGCGGTTCCTTGTAATACACAACTATGAACTGTGGCATCGGCTGTGCCTCCCGTGCTTGAGGCGGCGATGATAGCCGTACCTGCGGCGCCAGCTTCACTCAAGGTGTAGCTCACAGTTTGCGTTTTGAGATAGGCGCTTGTCGCAGGAGCGGTCGAGGTGATTGTCGGCACCACATAATCAACGGTAACAGTTGGATTGGCAACCGTACTTGTCGCTGGGTTTCCGGCGGCATCATACAGTACAACACTCAATTCTCCAGTAGCAGCAAATGCTGTTTGGAGAGTAGAAGTACTAGATAGTCCGGCATCGAATGAAACTGAAACATCTCCCACTAATATAGTGTTGTCTCTAATCGGAGTTGAGAATGGAGATCCAGCTTTCAAAAGCTCTGCATAACCACCTGTTGCTTCGCCCGCAACAATCGTCGAGGTAGCAACAAAGTTTGTGTTTGTATTATTTAATGTATTTGCAGTCACTGTTCCGCCAGTAGCTGAAAATGTCACTGTGTCGGGAACGGTAGGAACTGTCTTGTCGAATGTCACTGCACTTGAATTTGTGGTCGCGGTAACTTCTACTCCCGGATTTGTCGCGATATCAGTAAAGTTAATAGTGAAAGGAACGTTTC
>MFKJ01000014.1:0-7012 GCA_001779535.1 Candidatus Jorgensenbacteria bacterium RIFCSPHIGHO2_02_FULL_45_20 | reverse complement strand
AAGCAAGATTTTCACTCGCAATGAATGTAAGAGTGACGATATCGCCTGTTTTGGCGAGTGTCGTACTCGCGTTGTTTGAGGCGATGGTCACGGTATCAAGCGTGGGGACGACAATATCAGCGGTTATCGTAAACGAAACTTCCTCGGTGGCGCCTCCCGCGCCGCTTAAATTAGTTGTTATTGAATTAGTACCGAGCGTTGCAGTAAATTGATTACCATCCGCAATGCTGGCGCTTGTTCTGATCACAACAAAGAAGTCGTCTCCCGAATTTCCGGCGGCATCATCATCCGGAACAACGGTTGCCGCGGTAGTCACTGTGGCGGTAAGACCCAACCAAGATACAGACGATCCTATGTCAGCGTCAGTCCCATCAAATGACCCACTGCTTGCGCCAGAGTCATCATAAATAGTGATACCTGTTTTGCCGCTGGCTAAATCGCCGGCAGTAAAGCCACTCACGTTTGTAAAGTCAATGGTTACACTTGACAATGTTTCATTAACACCGCCGTCATTTATATTGATTCCAAGCAAAGCCGTCGAAGTGCTTGATGCTTGAATAGTCTGACCGCTCGTTGTCTCATCTGTATAATCAGTATAAGTCATTGCCGCTTCCGCTTTCGGAACCGAAACGAAACCGCCCATTACGACCAATGCGAGTACTAAAAGTAAACTAATTTTTTTCATATTTTCTAAAAGAGTTTTTTGTTTGTTTGTCGCGCGGAAAACAGGATATTTTCACCTTCAGCGCAAAAGGGCATTCGACCTTTGTATTGCCGTTTGAATGCGCCGAAGAGATTATATTTATTAATGCTTATCCGTTTCTCGTGCGATTATTTTATTTTTTGCAAGTAAAAGCTTGCGAGGTTCGACGAAGAATCCTCATTGCATTTATTATAGCAAATTCGAATACGTGTTTTATTCGAACGTTGTGGATAATTCGAAATGTTGAATATATCGGACAAAAAAACAATCGCGATGAAATATCCGTGCGCGCGAAATTTGTCGCGCTTATCAGAATGTTCTTGATGTCCGACATCCTGCGTGATGTCGGACATCCAAAAAAATCTTGCCCGCTGTTTTCTTGTCAGCTATAGTAGTCAGGCGATAATATATATACATATATATAGGAAGGCCCTATCGTCTAACGGTTAGGACAATGCCCTCTCACGGCATAAACGGGGGTTCGATTCCCCCTGGGGCTGCACGGAGCTCCCCCGCTTGTAGCGGGGTCGCAATTTTCAATTTAAAATTTTTAATTTTTAAATAAAATCCAAATACCACGGCGGATAAACTACTTGACCTACTAGGGATCTGCCAGCTGGCGGAGAAAACCGCAGCGATGTGTATTCAGCAGAATGCACCGCGAGGGGCGGCCTGCGAGTCCGACGAGCGACGGCGAGGAGGAACTTGCAGGCGATTCCCCCTGGGGCTACGCAGAACTCCCCCGCTTGTAGCGGGGTCGTAATTTTTAATTTAAAATTTTAACCTGCCCGAATAACCGAAGATTTATTCGGTCGGGCGGGTTTTTAAATAATTTTCCAATTATCTAATTCCTGAAAACACTCGCTGATTATACCGATTTGAACGGATTTATGCGGACACAAAAGCAATGTACTTTTAATCGTACAAACCCGGTTTGCGGAGCCATGACCTGTCCTGCCGTACGAGAAGCTCCTGCGCCATTATCGGCTCTGCCATAATTTCTTTTACAACTCTTTCCATGCGAACGCCCTGCGAACCCTTAATGAGAATAATGTCGCCTTTTTGTATTTTCTGCTGTATCTGCATAGAGGCCTCGTGAATGTTCATAAAAGTGAAAATCTTTTTTCTTGGAAACCCCGCGCGTTCCGCCGCCTCCGCGATTATTTTTCCTCTAACTCCGACAGTGAAAAGAACGTCGCACCGTTCGGCAGCCAGTTTTCCGGTATGTTCGTGAACTTCAAAAGTATGCTTGCCGAGCTCAAGCATATCACCAAGCACGGCAATTTTTCTTACCGCCTTCAAACTACCCAAAGTGGTGAGGGCTTCCATCATTGCCAAAGGAGCCGAGTTGTATGTGTCGTCTATTATGATTGAATTTTTTATTCCCTTCATGATTCTCTGCCTGCCTTTCGGGGGGGTAAAACCCGCGAGCGCTTCCGTGATGCGCACCAAATTCATTCCAAAAATCAACCCGACAAGCGAAGCGGCGGCGGCGGCATACGCCGGCGCGCGCCCTAAAGCGCCATTGATTTTAACCGGCACGAAACTTCCTCCGTAGGTGAATTTGAAAGAGATGCCGCCGCCGCGTTCGTCCACAAAATTTGAAAAATTGGTTATACGCAAGTCGGCGTGCTCCGAAAAACCGAACGTTACAACGTTCGCTCTCGCGATTTTTTTCGCTTCCATCACCATATCGTCATCGGCGTTTAAGACCGCGAACCCTGTCGCGGGAATACTTGATATGATTCTCGCTTTCTCGCGGAAAATTGCCTCTGGCCCCGTGAAAAATTCTATATGCACCGGCATTTCACCTATCGCCGTGAAAACGCCTGTTTGCGGACGCGCGATTTCAAGGAGATAACTCATATCCCCAGCGCGGTCCACGCCGTATTCGAGCACCAGTATCTCCGGATAGTTTTTGTTTTTCACTATCAAATTGAAAATTGAACAAACTAAAACGCGCGGCCAGAATAAAAATTCTCCTGTCTTATCCCAGTCGCCCAAAATGGAAAGCGGCAGGCCCAGTTCGTTATTAAAATTTTTCAGCGACGCTCTGGTTCTGCGCTCAGCCGCTAAAACCGCGCCTATCGCTTCTTTGGCGGATGTTTTTCCGACGTTGCCCGTGATTCCGACAACACCCGGCTTATATCTTTTTATTGTGAGGCGCGCGAGAATTTTCAGTGTTTTAGTCAGAATGGAAAGCGCTAAATTTTTCATAATTTTTGGTTGTCGGATAGTTTGTCCGGCGGCACATTGTAATAATTCAGTATGAACTGCGCCATGTTTTTGAAGGCGGGCACTACCGTGAGTCCCGCGAGCTCTCCCACCTGCGGCTTATCAATTTTAATAAGCACCACAAACACCGGCTCACTTGCGGGAGCAAAACCGACGAACGTGTGTTCCATTTCCTCGCTATACCCGCCTTTTTTGAAATCCGGTATGTAAGCCGTGCCGGTTTTTCCGGCGACTCTATATTCGGAGATGGACGCGATTCCCGCTTTTACGACTGCCGATTCCATCATCTTCGTAACACTCTTCGCGGTTTCTTCGCTTATCACGCGCCGCACAACATACGGCTTTGAATCCTGATTCACATACGGTTTCATTAACAATCCGCCGTTCGCGATAACCGAAAAGGCGTTAGCGAGCTGAACCGGAGTTACGGCCACTCCCTGTCCGAACGAGGCCGTGGCAAAATCCACCTCTCTCGCGCTTTTCCGTTTTAAATTTTTCAAGCTGCTGCTTATTTCGTCGGGAGCGTCTATCCCGGTTTTCTCCCCGAATCCGAATTTTTCGAGATATCCCACAAATGCCGCGTGTCCGATCTGTTTTTCCGCGAACACCGCGCCGGTATTAACCGAATTTTCTATCACCTCCGTCATTGTTATTCTTCCGTACACCTTGTCGTTCGCGTTACGGATTGTTTTCCCGTTCAGCGTTATACTTCCCGAATCAACGTAAGAGGTCTCCGGAGTGAACGCGCCGGAGTTTATGCCGGCAGCCATTGTAATCGGCTTCATAACGGAGCCGGGTTCATAAACAAGCTGAATCGCCGGGTTCAAAAAGTTTTTCAACGGATAACTGCCGTAATCGTTGGGGTCAAAATCCGGCTTGCTCGCAAGCGCGATAATTCTTCCGGTTTCCGGCTCTTCCACCACGATACTTCCTCCCACGGCTCCGAATTTCTCAATCAAGCCGGACAGAACTTCTTCCGCGTGCGCCTGGATGTTCCTGTCTATCGTAAGCTTCACGGAGCCGCCTTCAGTCAAAAAATCATCGTGAAGTTTCTCTATGCCATACAATCCCACGGGGTCACTGCGCGCATCGGTGTAGCCCACAAATCCGATAAGTTGGGACGCCAAATACTCGAACGGATACGCCCTGTACTGTTTGGTGTCAATGTGAACCCCCTCAAGTTTATTTTCCGAAACGAACGATATCTGGCTGTCGCTCGCTTTTTCAACCAGCAATTTATAAGAACTTTTTTTGTCTTTAAGAGCGAGGCGAAGCATATCGGCGCTTATTCCAAGCCCATCAGGGACGATATTCAAAAGTCCGTCTTCGTTTTTCACTTCACTCGGCGATACGAAAATGATCGGATAATCTTTATTCAGCGCGAGCGGTATGGTACCGCCCGCTCTGTCAGTCGCGAATATCTGACCGCGGCGCAATTCAAGCAGTTCGGCCCGTTCGCGCTTAGCGTTTGCCTCGTTCGCGTAATATTCGCTTTTGGTTATTTGGAGCCGGTAAAGTTTCGTACCAAGAAGGCCGTACATACCGGCGAATAAAAATAATAAAATTAAAAACCTCGGCTTCATTTGGAAAGAGTTATGTACTGCGGTTTATTTTCAATCATA
The DNA here is from genome assembly GCA_001779535.1 of Candidatus Jorgensenbacteria bacterium RIFCSPHIGHO2_02_FULL_45_20. GTDB lineage: Bacteria > Patescibacteriota > Minisyncoccia > UBA6257 > GWB1-50-10 > GWA2-45-9. Next base: position 2,452 of record MFKJ01000014.1, on the reverse strand, counting down.
AGATTATATTCTGAAGCGACTTCACGCAACTTCGCCGCGTCCGTAACCGCGTAAAATTCATTTTTCAATTCCGCGTTTTTTGCCTCGACATCGATTCGCTTTTGTTTCAGGGTGTCGAGTTCGTACCGCGCGTTCGCAAGGGCGTTATACTCGTAAATATAAACTCCGCCGCCAAGCAAAACAAACGCAAAGGCGAATATTATGAAAAGTGTTATGTTTTTGTTTTTTGCCGGATTTATTATCGTCATATTTTAAAAATGTTATTTACGCGAAACGCCCTGAGTTTTGCCGGTCTGCTTCTTGAATTCGCTTTTATTTCTTCAAATGAAGGCATAACCGGTTTTTTGGTTAAAATCTCTCCGATGCCGTCCGAGGCGAGCATGCGGAAATGATTTTTCACTATCCTGTCTTCAAGCGAATGGAATGAAATCACCGCGAGCCGTCCACCCGGAGCAAGACAATCCGGAGCGGACAAGAGCGCTGTTTCCAAATTTTCAAGTTCCCGGTTCACCGCTATACGAACCGCCTGAAAAACTCTTGTCGCTGGGTGTATTGTTCTTACTCGCTTATTTAACTTGCGGCTTCGCGGAATCGCCGATAAAACCGCGTCCGCGAGCGCTCCGGCTGTCTCTATCGGCGCGCGCTTTCTTATTTCAACAATTCTTCTCGCGATTCGTCCGGCGTACCTTTCTTCCCCGAGCTTCCTGAAAATACGCGCGAGTTCATCTTTGTTCCAACTGTTTATAATGCTCCGCGCGCTTATGCCGCTCCCGCTTTTGCCGTACCGCATATCAAGCGGCTCGTCGCTTGCCGTAAAACTGAATCCGCGCCCGCCGCCGTCAATTTGTAAAGAAGAAAAACCGAGGTCGAGAAAAATTCCGTCTACTCGTTCGATTTTCATATCCGCGATAATCTTCGGAATGTCCGCGTAGTTTCCGTGTACGAAAATCACCCTCTTGTCGCCTCCTATTTTCTCTTCCGCTTTTTTTATTGCCGATTCGTCCGCGTCTATTCCAATCAGTTTTCCTCCGGCGCCAAGGCGTTCGAGTATCTTTTCGGCGTGCCCTCCCCCGCCAAGCGTGCCGTCAATAAAAATTTCGTTTTCCTTCGGCTCCAATACCCGTAATACTTCGTTTAAAAGAACTGGAATGTGATGAACCGACATACAACTTACAACCAACAACAAACAGGTGGCGACAATTTATTTATGTCATTCATATTGTCGGTCGTATGTCGCATATTGTAGGTTGTTGATTGTGGGTTGTCGGTTAAATTCCTATCTCGCTTAATTTTTCGGCTATTTCGTCAGCCGCTCCTTCCGTCTTCGTCTTGTAGGCGTTCCATGTGTCAGCATCCCAAAGTTCCACACGCGTGTACATTCCGGTTACCACAATTTCTTTTTTCAGTCCGGCATAACTTCTAAGAGAGTCCGGAAGCAGAATCCTTCCCTGTGAATCGAGCTCAACGTCGGTCGCTCCGGAAAGCATAAGCCGCGCGAAAGCGCGGGAGTCGGACTGCGCGAGCGGAAGAGAAATAATTTTTTGCGCGAGTGTTTCCCATTCGGCCTTGCCGAAAACAAAAAGGCATCTGTCGAGGCCGCGCGTTACTATCGCGCCGGAGATAAATTTATCTCTAAATTTTGCGGGGATTGCTACGCGTCCTTTCGTATCAAGATTGTGTTTGTATTCGCCTAAAAGCATATTTTTTGAGTTATCCCCTAAAAGTGAGGTTATCCACACTGTTATCCACAATCCCCCACTTCCCTGTTATGTTATTCCACATAGCCCCTAAATGCAAAACCCCCTCTTTTCAAAGAAAAGAGGGGGTAGAATCCTTTATTTTCCTATCGAATCCTTATATGCGTATCGCAATGCGAACAAGTTATCCACTGCACATAAAATTCTATCCCGAAAAATGTATTCCCCACATCTTAATTCGCTATGATAAAACTATCGTTAGGAATTTTCCTATTTTGTTGGGTCAACCATTCTACCAAAGAACAGAATATTTCCGGTTCCTTCGTCTTGAATTAAAAATATAAACGGATGGTCTGCTCTGAAAACATTTCTTGGCATTACAGCTGTAAGTTCCATGCCAACTGCTGTTGCCGCCGCTGCCTCTGTCCCTTTCTCGTCAACTTTGACATACGCCTGATGAATAACAAAACTAATAAATAAATCTTTTTTGCCAGTCATTCCAGAAAAATCAGCGCTTTCAGAAAAAGCGGTTGGCATCCCTAACGCACTCAACACATCATTCATGAAGTATTTGGTATCAAATTCAAATTTAGGCAGAGATATTGAATCTAATTTTGTTTCTTTCATTTTTGACTTATATTCATTCAGTTTTTCGGCAGTCAGAGTATTTTCAATTGCGTCAAGATTTTCGCTTGGCAATAAAACCAACATGGAAATTTCATCGCCTTTGTATGGCAATTCTAAAATTTGTAAAT
>MFKJ01000013.1 GCA_001779535.1 Candidatus Jorgensenbacteria bacterium RIFCSPHIGHO2_02_FULL_45_20 | reverse complement strand
TGTCTCTTGCGTATGTGTTCCATACGTCAAGAATACCATGTGGACCGATGCAGAGCATCGAGGAATTATTTGATTAAATTTTTAAGATATTTTTCATCGATTCTCTGAGCGTTATTGATATACTTTTTTGCTGTTTGATAAAATTTAGATGCAATAAATTTTCGCCACATCAATAAATCTTTTGGCATTGAAGTATGGGAAACAACTTTCGTATTAAAGTATTTTTTACTTAAGTAACCTTCTGGAATAAATGAACTAATCAATAATTCTTCTAAAAATATTCTGTTTGGCATACCTCTCCCTAATTTTGTAAGTAATTTTTCGTTTTCTTCGGCAATTTTAGTAATTTTTAAAAATAAATTTCTATTTTTTCTCAACATTAAATGAAAGAGTTCATGTGCTAAAACGCTCAATGGAAAGAAATTATTAGGCACTTTCAAATTAAATGGAATTTCAACAACTATAAAACTTTCTTTTGGCGTCCAAGAAAACCAAGCATTGATTTCTTTGTCATTACTTGCGGGATGAGAAATAAGATAAATCGGAATTTTAGAAACCGCGAAATGTTTTATTCCACTTAGTTTTTTTACTTCAAGAATAGTTTGTTGAAGCAGCAACTGATTATTCTGAAAATACCGTTTCCATAAAAGCAAATGTTTAGATGTTTTGCGCCAATGCGAAACAAAAATTGGCTCCAAAAAGACGATAAACCCTTTTATTTGTTTTGCGTTTTCCTTTCCGATTACTTTTTCAATTTGTCTCCAAATTTTATTTTCGCCTTTCCCGTAAAAAGACAGATTGAGCTCTTCATCTGATAAATATTTTTGTAAATCAAACTTAATCGAATTATACTTATTCGTTTTTTGGATGAAAAATAAAAGATTAGAAAAACGCGAAATTATAATTGGTAGATACATATAACTTATTATAGCAGACCGGAAGAAAACTGTATATTTTTTAGTCCGAATTCCAAAAAATATAGCGGAATTTTTTTATAATTTTCTGCGAGCGGGCAAAAATTGGGGGAGTTTGAGGGGGAAATTTTTTGCCCGCGAGCGTCAGACCGCCTCCGCCTGCCCATATAGGGCAGAACGCCGAAACAGAATTTTTTTCTTCCTTATTTGAATTTTTTTTGGGGGGGGCGTGCGAAATCTGAAAAAATGTAGAAGAAAATTTTGTTGAGGCGTAGCCCCACCAAAGGCGGGGCGCGGAGGCATTGCGTGATTAGTTATTTTCAGAAATTTTTGATACAATGATTTTAAGAAATGTCGCTGTTTTCCCGCTCAAAGAAGGTTCGCGCATTTTCAAACAAAGGGCACCAGAAAACGGTTGCGAAAACCAGACGCGGAATATATTGTATAAATGAATTTATGAATATACGGCGAGCGCATTTTATAGGAATAGGCGGCGTTGGGATGTCGGCAACGGCGAAACTTCTGAAAGATAGCGGGGTGATTGTTTCCGGTTCGGATGAAGATGTGTATTCGCCCGTCTTAGATTTCTTGAGCGAGCACGAAATTCCATGGACAACTTCTTATGCGGCCGAAAACATTCCGGCAGATATCGACCTTATAGTCATAGGCAAAAACGCGAAACTTGTGCCGGAAACGAACGAAGAAGTCGCGACGGCTTATTCATTAGGGGTCAAAGTAATGTCATTTCCGGAAGTTCTCGGAGAATTATCGCGGGATAAAGAGACGATTGTCGTTGTCGGAAGCTATGGCAAATCAACGGTAACGGCGCTTCTCGCGCACTGCATGGAACGAGAGAACGCTGACCATTCATTTTTTATCGGCGCGATTCCATATACGCCTTCAACAAGCGCGAAGACCGGAACCGGAAAATTTTTCGTGCTTGAGGGCGACGAATACCCGTCTTCCAACACCGACCCGCGTTCGAAGTTTCTCCTTATGCATCCATCACACCTTCTTGTTACGCCTCTCGCGCACGACCACTTCAACGTTTTCCCGACCCCCGAGGATTATTTGAAACCATTCGCTGAACTTGTAACGCTTTTGCCGGAAAATGGTGTTGTCGCGGTCTGCACGGAAGGGGCGCTTAGCGGAGCGTTTATAAACGCGTGTCGCACGCCGGTGAAACGGGTTGTAACGTACGGATTGTCAAAAGGCGATTTTCGAGCCGCGAACATTGAATGGGGCGAAACAACATCATTTGATATAACATACAAGGGTGAAATAATAGTGTGTGTTGAAACGACACAACTCGGAGAGCATAGCATACAAAATATTGTCGGAGCGGCAGCTATATTTTTTACCATAGATATAACTGATCCGAAGAAATTCGCCGAAAGCATTTCGTCTTTCAAAGGACTGCGCCGCCGGCTCGATAAAAAATCGGATAGAACTTCCGTGCTGATATTCGAGGGTTTCGGTTCATCTTATGAAAAGGCGAAAAGCGCCATAGCCGCGATGCGCCGGCATTTTCCGGAGCGCCGGCTGATTGTGGTGTTCGAACCGCACACGTTTGGTTGGAGAAATCGCGCGTCTTTATTAAGTTACGATGATGTGTTTCGGGACGCGGAAATCGTTATGCTTCTGAAGCCCCAAGAACACGGAAGAGGCAATCAGGAAGAAGCGTCGTTTGATGAAATAGCCGAGAGAATTAAAAGACACACCAAAAACACTTTCGCGCATGAGACGGGGGAAGAATGCCTTGCCGCGCTTGACGAAAATATGCGCTCTGACGACTGCGTGCTTCTTTTATCTTCCGGACCAATGGCCGGACTTGCAAGATTAATTCCGGAACTCGCGGAGAGAAAATTCCCGAAATAATATGCGGATATTTTCAAGTGAAACCGCGCACGATTACGGCACCTACACTTTCGCGTACGCCCCGTACGCCGAACATGAGCCGGGTGATTCGCTCGGCGATATTTATGGGCTCGGATATTTGCCGTATTCCGGTTCGCCGGACGCGAAAAACGTTTTTTATATGGCGCGTAGCGCTCGTGTCGCGCTCTCCGGCTTTGAACTTTCAAGCGAAAACAGGCGGATAGCCAAAAAATTTGACGGGATTTTAAAAAAAGAAAGAATCGCTCTACGCGATTTCGAAATTACGGATAAGTTTCTGAAATTCTGTCTCAATTATTTTACCGAAAAACACGGGGCGAAAGCAATGCCGCGCGAACGGCTTGAACACATTCTTAACTCCGGCTTGGTTTCGACAATCGCGGCATATTACAACAACTCAATTCCGGTCGGATACGTGTTCGAGGTAAGCGATATGAACGCGGGACATTATTGGTTTTCGTTTTATGATTTGGCGCTTGCCCGCGATTCGTTCGGACTGTGGCTTATGCTCGACTTGGTACGCGACGCGAAAAACAGGGGACTGAAACATTATTATCTCGGTACCGTGTACGGCGAGAAAGCGCTTTACAAAACAAACTTCAAACCGCTCGAGTGGTGGAACGGAGAAAAATGGAACAAAGACGTAAAAGCTTTGAAAGAACTGGCCCGTGATGACGCCAAACGAACAACGTCTGTCATAGATATATGGAAGGATGGGAAAAAGAAATTTTTCTGAATGCGTTTCAGGACTTCACAGAGCGGTTTTTTCGGGTACAATAAACGTAAATGAAAAAGGCGCTTGTTTTTGTTTTGATTTTCATTTTAGCGTTCGCGGCCGGAGTTCTGCTGATTTTGAAATTTTGGGAAACGCCGCGCGAAGCACCGGAAGCGGGGACGTTCAAGGGACCGGTAGGAGCGCCGTATGTGAGGGGACCGTCCGCTCCGCCGCCGGCAAGTCCGACAAATTAAGTTATTTTTCCGCGGTCATGGTTTAGTGGTAGAATGCGACCTTGCCAAGGTCGAGACGGGAGTTCGATTCTCCCTGACCGCACAAAAAACTCGCCTCTCGGGCGAGTTTGTGGTTAGAGCGAGCAAACTGCTTTGCTTGCGTGGAGAATCGAAGACCGCAGCGATGTGTATTCAGCAGAATGCACCGCGAGGGGCGGCCCGCGAGTCCGACGAGCGACGGCGAGGAGGAACTTGCAGGCGATTTCTCCCTGACCGCACAAAAAACTCGCCTCTCGGGCGAGTTTGCGGTTAGAGCGAGCAAACTGCTTTGCTCGCGTGGAGATCCGCCAGCTGGCGGAGAAGACCGTGGCGATTCAATCAGGAAACCTTAATTCTGAAAAAATGGCGTTTACCGATTTGGAGTATATCTCCGTTCGCCAAATTTATCATAGATTCTTTTACGTTCGCGATAACTTTATCATTTAATCGCACGCCACCCGCTTGTATTTGCCGCCACGCATTGGATTTACTTCCTCCCATTGCAAGAATAAACAGGCCAACTATGTCTTGTGGCGCTTTTTCTTTTGAAATCAAAAGCTCTGACATTTCTTGCGGTTTTTCTCTCTTTGAAAATACTCTTACCCACTCATCGTATGTTTTTTTTGAAATTATCGGAGAATAATATTGCGTTACGATAATTTTTGCAAGCGCCTTTTTTGTCTCGTATGGTTCGCCGTTTGGGGGATAATCAAAGTCGGTGAGAAGCGTGTAATATTTCGGAATCAGCGCGTCGGGAACGGCCATTATTTTTCCGAACATATCAGAGGGAGAATCGCCGAGCGCTATGTAATTGCCGACACTCTTTGACATTTTTTTCGCGCCGTCCGTGCCTTCCAGAAGCGCGAGCGTCATAATGTCCTGTTCAGGAAGGCCGAAATGCCTTTGCACCCGCCGGCCCATAAGAAGATTGAATTTCTGGTCGGTGCCGCCGAGTTCCACATCCGCTTTCACCGCGACGGAGTCATACCCTTGAAGAAGGGGATAAAGCGTTTCTATCATTGATATTTCGGAATCCTCATCAAGGCGTTTCTTGAAATCATCACGCTTCAAAACTTGCTGAACGGTCGCGGATTGCGCTATGGAGAGGATGTTTTTAAGCCCGCCTTTTTCGAGCCACTCGCTGTTTCTGCGCACCTCCGTTTTTTCGATGTTTATTATTTTTGACGCCTCGCCGAGATACCCGCGCATATTCGTTTTTATGTCTTTTTCTGAAAGCGGTTTCCTCGTAACGTTTCGTCCCGAGGGATCGCCTATGCGCGCGGTGAAATCGCCGATTATGAAAACTATTTTATGCCCGAGGTCCTGAAATTGACGAAGTTTGCGAAGTACGACCGAGTGGCCGAGATGCAAAGCCGGCGCGGTAGGGTCTATGCCGAGCTTCACGCGCAATTTTTTGCCGTGGCCAAGCGCCTCGGCGAGATGGTCTTTCACAATCACCTCTTCCACGGCGCGGTTTAAAACCGTTTCGATGAGCCGTTCTTTATTCTCCTTTTTTTGCATAAAAATACGCCGAAAATCAAATTTTTTATCTCCGCGTTTTCAGGACTTCGTCAACCACGCCGTATTCTTTGGCTTCGGAAGGAGTGAGCCAAAAATCCCTGTCCGTGTCGCGTTCTATCTTGTCCGGTTTCTGCCCGGTGTTTTTTACGAGAATCTGATTGATGCGCTCTTTGATTTTCAAAATGTGCCGCGCCGTTATTTCAATTTCTGTCGCCTGTCCTTCCGCGCCACCCATCACCTGGTGAAGAAGAATTTCCGAGTTCGGCAAAGCAAACCGTTTTCCTTTGGCGCCGGACGAAAGTAAAACCGCGCTCATTGAAGCGGCAACGCCCACGCATATCGTTGAAACCGGCGCTTTGACGTGCTGGATAGTGTCATAAACCGCGAAGCCGGCGGTAACCGAGCCGCCCAGCGAATTTATATAAAGCTTTATGTCTTTTTTCGGGTCCTCGTGGTCGAGAAACAGGAGCTGCGCGACTACGCTGTTTGCCACTTCATCCACCACCGGCCCGCCGAGAAAGATTATCCGTTCCTTTAAGAGACGCGAATAAATATCGTACAAACGCTCACCATAAGTTGATTTTTCTATAACCGTCGGTATTAAGTTCATAACCGGATTTTACCGCGCAAAACAAAACAGCGCAAGATAACGGAGTGGTGGATATTAAGTATGATAGAGGGGAGTGGTTAGTGAAATAGAGCAGGAATTTTGAATTACGAATTTTGAATTTCGAATGAAAGATGGTTCGACATTGCTCACCAGCAAAATGGTTCGATTTCACTCACCGGCAAAATGAAACAAAAGCGTAGTTTGTTCAGAAAAGGTTATTCCGTGTTTAAGTAATTCATTACTTTGAAATTGATTCGAAATTCGGGCTTCAAAATTCAAAATTATTTTTTTGGTTTACATACACGAATCTATATCAAAGAAACACCATCCGTCGCTGGCGCGCTTATTTCACAGATGGATGTCTTTAGCGCTAATACCGTACCGCTTCTACCTGCGTGGCGTCAAAATTCTTTTTGTTGCGGATGTTTTTATCGCTGCGTACCGTTACGATGGAGCCGATTTTCAAATCGCTTGATTTCACTTCGGAAATTTCAGGACGGCCGCTCGTATCAAATTTTGCCGCGTCCGTAATAAATATTTTCGTGCTGTCCGTAAGCGACGCGTAGCGCATTTCCATAGTCGGCGCCGTATCATCGGTATGCGGCAGGTAGTCATCGGGATTTTGCACTTCCACTACGAGCGTGGCGCCGTGGATTTCTTTCAGAGTTCCCGTCAAGCTGAACATAACAGCGTCCGGTTTGGGTATCATCATATCAACTATTTTTTGCAGTTTGGTATTAGTCATTTTTTTGCCGGATTCAAGGCCCACCCAAAAACCGATAACCGCGCCCGCGGCGAAAATCAGGATACCTATAGCAATGTAAGTTGATGTTTTTTTGTTCATAAGAGAATTATAGCACAACGCCGCATATAAAATCCTAAATGTTAAGCTCTAAATCCTAATATCTAAATCCTAAATAAATCCAAATATTCAAATTCTAAAATTCAAAACCAACGCTGGATATATCGAATGTGATAAAAAAACTCTGCCCCTGCGATAATGCAAATACCCAATATTATGTATGACGTACGACGTCATACTATTGATGAAAATGAGTGTGCCCCATACTTGGATAGTATGGGGCAC
>MFKJ01000012.1:3639-27624 GCA_001779535.1 Candidatus Jorgensenbacteria bacterium RIFCSPHIGHO2_02_FULL_45_20 | reverse complement strand
AAATTGTCGCCTGTTCAGTTCATGCTACAATGGTCGAAGGCAAACGTCGTAAAAATGCCCATGGAGTCCAGAATAGGGTTGCATTATACACCATATTGCCTTGTACGAAACTTTGGTATACAAATGATTCAACTAAATTTTCTGCTTTGATTTTCCCGATAAGGACCCCTGAAATAATCGCGATAAGGAGACCGCTTCCGATATAAACAAGGGCGATCTTCCATCCGAACAGGCCGAGTAAAAGCGCCAACGCAACCTCGTTAATCATCGGTGAGGCGACAAGAAACGAGAATGTAACCCCAAGCGGCACGCCCGCCTGCACAAATCCGAGAAAAAGCGGAATCGCCGAACAGGTGCAAAATGGCGTGATAATTCCGAGAAGCGAAGCAAGAATATTCCCGGTAAATTCGTGTTCCCGTGAAAGTATCATCCGGACTTTTTCGGCGGGAAGAAACGAGCGAATGATGGAAACCGCGAAGATAATAATCGCGAGAAGAATCAATATCTTTATCGTATCAAAAACAAAAAAATCCAACGCCGTCCCGAATTTGGTATCGGGGGTGATATTAAGAATGGTATAGACCAGCCAATCGGCGAAAATCTGAATTGGGTAGAACATTATTGCAATTGCATGATTGGTAATTTTATACGAAAATCTTAAACAAGTCATTGAATCGGGCCTTAAATCAAATGAAATACTATTTCAAACTTCTTTCGCTTCCTCTTTCCCTGCTTGTTTTTTTCATCTCCGTATTCGTCGTGTGGCGATTATTCGACCTTCCGCCATCGGATATATTGGCTGAATACGTTGGAAAATGGTTTGGCGCTTATGGCCTTGTCGCGCTGCTTATAAGCGCCACCATCGAAGGAATGCTTCTTTTCGGAGGATATTTCCCGGGGGTGTTTGTTATTTTTGTAAGCGTAATTGTAGCCAACTCAATATCTGAAGCGATAACAAGAATAGCGGTCGGAACGCTTGGACTTTTCGTGGCGCACATGTTCAATTACCTATTAGGAAGATATGGATGGTACAGGATACTCGCAAAATTCGGTTTGAAATCGTCGATTGAAGAAGCGAGCAACAAGCTTGTGAAACGCGGTCCTATTGCTATTTTTTCAAGCTACTGGATGCCAAGTATCAGCGCATTGACGGATACCGCCGCCGGGATTCTTCAAATGCCTTTCAAAAAATTCGTGATTTACTCGTTTTTGTCAATGGTTTTTTGGAACACGCTCGCTGGCGTTATGGTTTATTTTGTAGGCAACGGCGCGCTGCTTTTAGTAGGGTCCGGCGGGACTACGGAATTGCTTATTCAGTTTTCGGTTGTGGCAATATGGATTATTATTTTGCTCGTAATTGACTTCAGAAAAAGGAGGATGTCGGGCGGCACTGACGGCGATGCCGCAAACTCTAAAATAGGAATAATATAGAAATATGGAAAACAAAAAGAAAGCGCGCGTGGCGGGAAAAGTGATTTTTCAATCCTCTTGTAAAACGCGTAAACACAATTGATGAAGTTCTTGGCATAATGAAGGATTAATCAGCAACCTATTTCAAAAATTAAGTCATTAAAATTCATTCAAAATTCTAAACTAAAAATTGTATTTAATTCTATGGAACCGCTCGCGTCAAAAATCAGGCCAAAAAATCTCGATGAATTTGTCGGACAAGAACATCTTGTCGGGAAGGATAAACCGCTTTATCTGGCTATCCAAAAACGCCACGTTTTCTCCTTCATTCTGTGGGGACCGCCCGGAGTCGGCAAAACCACGCTCGCCAAAATTTACGCGCGGGCGTTTGAAGCGAATTTCTACGAACTTTCAGCCGTTTCCGCCGGCAAAGACGACATAAAAGAAATCGTAAAAGGCGGTATACAACGAGAATTGCTCTCCGGACCGAAAATTCTTTTTTTGGACGAAATACACAGATTCAACAAAGCCCAGCAGGATTTTCTGCTCCCGTATGTCGAAAGCGGCAAACTTGTCCTTATAGGAGCGACTACCGAAAACCCAAGTTTTGAAATAATACCCGCCCTTTTATCGCGGTGCCGCGTGTTCGTTCTGGACGAATTGAACGATGCGGAAATGAAAAAAATAATAAAGCGCGCCGGAATAAAACTGGACGCCAAATCGGTGGACTGGCTTGTAAAAATGGCGAATGGCGACGCGAGACAGGCAATCACCGTCCTCGAAAACGCGTTGAATCTCTATAAAATCATTGATGTAGAAGCGCTTAAAAACACTGTACAAAACAAATTCCTGCGGTTTGACAAAAAAGGCGAGGAACATTTCAACGTAATAAGCGCGTTTATAAAAAGCATGCGGGCGAGCCAGCCGGACGCGGCGCTTTATTACCTCTCAAGAATGCTCCACTGCGGCGAGGACCCGAAATTCATAGCGCGCCGGATGGTGGTTTTCGCGAGCGAGGACATCGGGATGGCGCAACCGACCGCGCTTGTAGTCGCGAATGAAGTGTTCAGGGCGGTTGAAACGATAGGAATGCCTGAAGCGGCTATCAACTTGGCTCATGGCACGGTTTACCTCTCAACCGCGAAAAAAGACCGCAGTTCGTACGACGCGTATTTTGAAGCGCTTGCGGACGTGAAAGAACACGGCAATCTGCCCGTTCCTCTCGAATTGCGGAATGCCGCGACAAAACTTATGAAAGAACTCGGTTATAACAAAGGATACGAACAATACTCAAAGAAAAGCTTCCTGCCGGATAAACTCAAACGCAAGAAATACTTCAAATCATCAGGGATTTAACAAAAAAGAACCACTTCACAGGGCTTTTCCTGAAAACTTCCTAAAAAAATTGTTGAATGGTATAATTATAACAATGTAAAAAGGTCGAACTTCTAAACACTCAAAAAAAAATATGAAAGTTGTTCACGTTGTGGCGTTCGTGCTTGTAGTCATAGGCGGATTAAACTGGCTTTTGGTCGGCATTTTCGGATGGGACATCGGAGAACTGTTCGGCGGTCAGGAGTCCTTGATATCAAGAATCATTTATGTGCTTGTAGGTATCGCGGCTGTAGTCAAAATTTTCGGATATAAAGATTGCTGCCGCTTGCACAAAACATCTGTTCAGCCGACTCAAACGCCGGCTTCGATGTAAGCTATTTCGTAACAAAACACCCCGCCGGTCCAATGGACCGGCGGGGCCTGTGTGTATCAGTCGCTTTCATATCCCGCCCTTATGATTCCCGGCTTGGAATCAGGTGGGTTCCTTCTGGGTTGTTATCAGGAAAATCCGATCTGTACAGATTTTCTACATTAACAAACCAAGTCAGGATCCCTATAGTTTTACAATTTGATCCGGAATACTAAAGACGGGACACTATTATTATATCACGCCACCCGGGCAGTCAAAACCCGCCTGTGGAAAAGTTTATTCCCCTCTTTTACGCCACCGGCGATAAAAAGGGAACTACAAATTCAGGACGCTCACAACCTGTCTTATAAGAGAAACCACAATTGGCGCTGGAAGCAAACTATATGAAGGCACGCCCTCATCGTCATTTATCACCCACGGACTTGTGCTAACCGCCACCCTGTTGTTTTTGGTATCAAATTCATAGCTGTACGCGGGAGTTATTTCGTAATCGTCAACGCTTTCTTTAGCGAAAGACACAGGAACCGAATTCCGCAGATATATTTTCGGAATACCATGCATATTTATAAGCGTCTCTATAACTTTCTTATCCATTTCTACCCTGTCGCGTATAACTTCTATGCCAAGCGAGTCCCCTTCCTTCTCAACCATTCTCGGACCGCCGCATACTGGGTTGTCACAAATAAGATAAAACTTTTTTTCCTCCGCGTCGTAAACCACCTCCTTTGTCTTGAGCAACCTTAAACTTCTCGGCACGTGGCACTTCGGGCAAACTACCCTGTTTTTGATTCTTTCGATTATTATATTTTCCGGCACATCTATAAAAACAAAGAAATCTGGATTGTCTTCATACCCCATAAGCGTTCTGAAATACAAAGAGTACGAAATTTGGTCGAGGTTTCTTGGAAATCCGTCAACAAAAATCGCTTTGCCCTCCGCTTCTTTTATTTCTTTTTTTAACAAAGCGAGAATGAATTCTGTTGGAAGAAGCGCGCTGGCGTTCCTCCCCAGTAAAGAGTCCACCGCGTCACTTATAGAAAGTGGACCTCTGTAATTCGCCTCAAGAAAGGAAAACAATTTATTTTTTCCCGACTCGCTATCCATACTCATATGCACACCCCTTACTATGTCACCGACTGAAATGTGTCTGATTCTTTCGCTTCCGACAGCTTCGGCGAAAAGTTTAGAGTATGTTCCCTTACCCGAATTTTTAGGACCGAGAAGAAACGCCATAAAACTTCCGTGGCGCAAAAATTCGCGTATCTTTTCTATTTCTTGCCCCGCTTTATAGGAAAAATATCTCTTTCTGTCTTTCGGATCTTCTAAAAGAAAAACGTCGCTTTTGCCGCCTATTTTTGTCTGCGGCACCGAAAAGTTAAAATTATTCATAAAAAAACCGGTCTGCCCGGAAAAGGAAACGTGAAACGGCTCTTGATCTATGTTTTATCTTCGACTTTCTTTATACCGAGTTCTTTTAGCTGTTCCGGTGAAACATCGGATGGCGAATCCATCATCAAATCCCGTCCGTCTCCTGTTTTTGGAAACGCTATAACTTCACGTATATTGGGTTCATTTTGAAGTATTGCTATCGCGCGGTCAAGACCCGAAGCAATTCCTCCGTGCGGCGGAACACCGAATTTGAACGCTTCAAGTAAATGCCCGAACTGTTTTTTGATTTCTTCCGGTTTGTTGCCCATCACCTCGAAAACAGCGGATAAAAGTTCGGGATCGTGTATACGGATGGAACCGCCGGCAATTTCAAACCCATTAAGCGCCAAATCATATTGCCGGGCTAAAATTTCCGCCGGGTTTTTATCGAATTTTTTTCTGAAATCATCGGTATTTTCAACAATTGGCTGCGTAAACGGATGGTGCACCGCGTCCCATCTGCGCTCCGTTTCCTTCCATTCAAATGCCGGAAAATCAACTATGAACGCGAACGCAAGTTCATTAGGATTGTTTTTGTCTTTTCGGAGATCTGGTTTGTCGGAACCGTATTTTTCCATCGCCTGCCCGTAAGAAATGCGCGGAAAAGGCGTTTGCGTTATGTGCTTTTTCGGATACAACTCCTTGACTAACTTTATATAAAGCTCCTCAATAAATTCCAGTATTTCTTCCTGCGACGTGAAACTCATTTCGAGGTCAAGTTGCGTAAACTCCGGCTGACGGTCTCCGCGCGTGTCCTCATCGCGAAAACATCTCGCTATCTGAAAATAGCGCTCCATCCCGCCGACCATCAAAAGCTGTTTATACTGTTGCGGCGATTGCGGAAGCGCGTAAAATTTTCCCGGATAGACGCGGCTCGGCACGAGATAATCGCGTGCGCCTTCCGGCGTTGACTTGCTTATGTAAGGTGTCTCGATTTCCGTGAAATCGCGGGACGTGAAAAAGTCGCGGATGAATTTAATCGCGCGCGAGCGCATCCTTAAATTATTCTGCATTCTGGGACGCCGCAAATCGAGATAGCGATATTTCATTCGTATCTCCTCTCCTATATCAGTGCCGCCGCTTTCCAAATCAAACGGCGGTGTCTCGGATTTTGAAATAACCTTGAGTTCCGAAGCCGCAACCTCAAACTCACCACTTCCGATTTCCTTGTTTTCCATTCCCGCCGGGCGTTTCCCCGCCTTGCCCTTTATCATAACCACCCACTCCGAGCGCAACTCACTTGCCGCCGCGTGCAAACTCTTGTCGCTCGGCAAAAAAACAACCTGCGCTACTCCGCTCCTGTCACGGAGGTCGATAAATATGAGCTTACCGTGGTCGCGCCGCACGGCTACCCATCCGAGAAGTTCAATTTCCTTCTCTATGTGCGCGCTTATATCGTTCGCGAGAACTCTCATATATTTCGATTATATTAAGATGCTAACACGAAAAACACGCCACAGTAAAGAATCCGCATCCGGACACACTAAAACCCGTTCACAAACAACGTCGGGAATACAACAAGTGGATAGATGCAATCAAAGGGAAATGGTCCTTTTGTGAGAGTGATGTATGACAATTCTTTGCTTTACGCTTCCGTATCTTTAGCGAAGAAGTGGTGATAAATCTTGAAATCACTTAAGCCACAGGATAATAAAATATGTAATTAACAACAAACCATAGTTATACCTTGAAAAGTTTTTTATCTTATACCAAGTAACAAAACCATGGATGGAAAAATTATTTAATGGATAAAACGGTCTAGATGAAAAATAATCTTTGTGTAGAAAAACATCAGCGAGCAAATGAAATCCATAACCAACTAAGAAAGAAAAAAATAACCATTTGGAAAAGTTAAGTAAAAGCAAGGCAAAAACCGTAGACATCAAAAAACTATGAGTATAAAAACTTATTTTAGCGGCCCAAGGAAAGTTAGTATCATATTCATCTTGCTTATTATGAGTTATATCAATAACGAAGGAAAAAATGGATTTAAAATTTTTTAAGCCATACTTTTTGCGATGTAAGGCAAGATAAACTATAAACGGCGTTGACTCTAAAATATCCGGCAGTGCCGCAAAAAACAAACTAGTTAGCACAAATTTTGGACTGCTATTTACAGAATTCGAAATAACAACTCTTTCGAGAATATATGTCCATAAAATATGCGAGGGTAAGTCCATGGATTCGTAAAACTTTCTTCCCACACTTCGACTAAACTCAACGCAAGTAAAACTAAAATATGGCTTGAGCTGATACTTTTTACGAACTTTTCACATCTATATGCAGTACCCGCGATGATATCGTCCAAAGTGCGTCGGGAAGGATTCGAACCTTCGTAGGCGGTGCCAATGGTTTTACAGACCATCCTCGTTGACCACTTGAGTACCGACGCAAAACAAATACAGTTTACATCCAAAAACAATTTTTTCAAATCTCGTCTTTCGTAGCATCTTCCTCTTTCTTCTCTATCGTTTCGGTAAGTTGTTTTTTGTTATTATGCAAATCACGCTTGAATCTGTTAAGCTGTTCGTTAACTAAATTATCCATTCTCAACACCCATATCTTCGCGCGGCGCAAAAATTTCTCAAACACGGTCATAATCCACTCGTCCGCTTTTTCAAGATAAGGGGAAATTATATCCCCTTTTGTTTTATTGTCCGGCGACAACGCGTGCGTGTCATCTATCCTCGGCATAGCGCGCGCGAAAAGATACACGACAAAGCCGAGACATGAAACCATCACTATTTCAAGAATGAATTTTAACACGAATTAAACTTCAAATCGCGCGAACCTTTCCACTTTTATATTCTCTCCGAACTTGGCAATTGCGCGGTCTATGAGCGCGCCTATATTCACCGATTCGTCTTTAACGAACGGCTGTTTGAGAAGCGCATCCACGCCTTCCGCGCCCATCCCCGCTATATGAAGTGCTAAATTATGAACTAGTTCCTGAAATGGTTCCGATTTCGCGACAAAGTCCGTTTCACACCTTATCTCAAGAAGCACACCCACGCGGTTGTTGTGTATGTAAGAATACAAAAAACCCGTACCGGTTTTCCTGTCTTTTTTCTTTTCGGCTGAAGCCGCTCCTTCCGATTGTATAAGGCGCGCTGCCGCGTCAAAATCGCCGTTTGTTTTTTCGAGCGCCCTCTTGCATTCCATTATTCCCGCGCCGGTCGCCTCACGTAACTTTACAATATCGTCTTTCATTATGCTTTTAATCAAAAAATATTTACTCCTGCTTCACGCCCGCCGCCGCGCTTTCCTCTTTCGCGGCGCGCGCTTCGGCCGCCTTGACAGATGCCTGCCGCATTGCGTCTTTCACCCGCCCCATAATCCACTCCACGCTCTGTCTGCTGTGGTCATTGCCAAAAATGGGGTAAGAAACAAGCGAAGGGTTATCATTCGTATCAACTATAGCCGCAACCGGAATGTTAAGCAGGTTCGCTTCTTTCACGGCTGTCGCGTGCGCCTCGGCATCCACCACGAAAACAGCATCCGGAAGTTTTTTCATCAAAACCAGCCCGGACAAGCGCCGCGAGAGTTTCTCGGTTTCTTTGTCGAGATTCAGCTGTTCTTTTTTGGAATACTTCGCGAACTCGCCTTTTTCTTTCCTTTCCTTGAGCTTCTCAAAATAAGAAACACGGGTTCTTAACATTGTAAAGTTTGTGAGCGTGCCGCCGAGCCATCTCGTATCAACGAATGGATAGCCGAATTCTTGTGCCGCTTCGCGGATTATCTTTTTTGAAGATGGTGCCGTGGCGACAAAAAGAACGAGACCGCCTTTCAAAACCGTGTCCTTCAAAAATTCCAAAGCCGCCTCCAGGCTGTTCCACGCCGAGGCAGGATTCATTATTTCGAGCTCGTTACGGTTGCCGGCTATAAACGGCTTCATCTTCGGATGCGTCTTGGACTTCTTGTGCCCGATGACCACGCCGTTTTGCACCATTTCCCTGACCAGCTCATCACTGATTGTTGTATTGTCTACCATCATCATAAAAGCCATTCCATATTAAATAAAATAAGCAGTGGAGTCAAATTTCCATCAAAAATGTTTGAACCCTGAAACTTTTTAAGTTTCAGGGTTCAGATATGTTAAACTCGGTACACAAGAACCCCGTTCCTGTGTGTTCCGTCCCCACGCCGCGCCGACCACCATGTCGGCTGGCCATTATCCCTATCACTAAAGGTGTTGATACCATCCCAACCTATGTTGGATTGCCTCACCCCATGAAGCAAAAGTTGCATGGTCGCGATATTTCGCAAATCCAGCCGCCCTCGTTCGGGATTCCCTAACACAGAGCCCGAACCGCACTCCCGCATAAACAGTGCGGTCATCTTGCTGTTATCAGCCCCATGCTGTGGGTGATCCCATGGGTGGGAAAAATTTTGCGCCCCAATTCCACAGGTCAAAAAAAACTGCGACCTGCTCATCTCGTCCCCCAGTCGAGATGCCATGGTGTCGATAACGCTCGCGTGTTTCCGCCGCGGAGCCACATTGAGAACATGCGCCCTGTCCCACAATGAGTCCCTCCCTGCGTGCACCCCAATTAATCGCCCAGACGGTGAAAGTGCGACTACACACAGGCAGTCCGCACTCGAGAGCCAAAATGCAGCGTGGTTGCCACCGGGAATTTCTACTCCATCCGCCGAAACACCCCGGCATATTACCACGCTGCGCCACGGGTGGGATGGAGATTCGGCGTGATATTCTACCCCCAACGCCTCGTCCCCGACTATATGAGTGTTCGACTTAGGGCTGGGGGCCAGCACCCTGGAAACCCCAGCGTCGAAGGCGACGCTGGATATGGGGTCGTAATACGACCCCATAACGAACCTCCCTGGAGGCCTGTTGCTCTCCAGCCCCCGAATGTTCCAATCTGTAGGTCGGCCAAATAGCCTGACCTCAACCCCATCAAACGGATTAAAAACCCGCGTTGGTGATATCATTACACACCTCCTGTAAATTGTATGCTAACTTTTCACGTTAATTTTCTATCTATAATTATACCACTAAAACACGCGTATGTCCAGCATTTTTTTCTCTACGATTGAACCTAATTCATAATTCCTGATTCACTCTTCCCAGCTTCTTCCTCCATTCCTCTATTTTTTTGTGGTCTCCGCTTAAAAGCTCGCGAGGAACGGAAAGTTTTTTCTTTTTGCCGTTCTTCATAAATTCAAAAACAGCCGGACGGGTGTAAACCGGATACGAGCCCTTTATTTCTTCAAGCGACTTATGTTTGCCGAGCACACCGGGGATATGCCGAAGCACAGCTTCCGAAACAACCAACGCGGGGAGCTCTCCGCCCGAAAGCACAAAGTCGCCCAAAGAAATCTCCTCGTCAGCGATGTGCTTGGCAACCCGCTCATCCACACCCTCATACCTTCCCGCTATAAGCACGAGCCGGTTATATTTCGCCAGACGGCGAGCGGTATTTTGCGTGAACTTTTTGCCGCGCAGAGAGAATAAAATAACACGCCGCTTTTCCGTTTTTTTCGCGCCGACATTTGAGCGCCTTACCGCTCTTTCGAGCGGCTCCGGTTTCAAAACCATACCAGACCCGCCGCCGTAAGGAGAATCATCAACTGTTTTATGCGCGTCATAAGTGAAATCCCGCGGATTGAAAAACCTGAAAGAAACGAGCTTCTTTTTTATAGCCCGTTTCAAAATGGAATCGCCCAAATACGGCTCGCAAAGCCCCGGAAAAATTGTGATTATGTCGATACGCATAACGCAAATAAATTTTTAAATTGTTTTATCTGTGATTGAACATTCATTTCAAATTTCAAATTATAAATTTCAAATTATTTAGCCACCATCCCACTCTCGTTAACATTTTATATATTGTCAACAATGAATAACCCCGCCGGTCCACGGACTGGCGGGGTTTATCCACAAACTCACGAAATATCTCTCCCTACTCCGTCCGGGGAGAGCCGTGAGTGGACCCTTCCGGTTCTTCTATCTTCAGATTGACGCGGGCATTGTTCTTGATGCCTACTATGCGAAGAAGAGAACGAATTGCCTTGGCGGTCGCGCCTTGACGCCCAACAACCTGCCCCATATCCTGCGGGTTGACTCGCAGTGAGAGCAAAACGCCCATCTCATCAACTTTTCTGTCCACTCGGACGTCATCGGGATGATCGACAATCGACTTCGTAAGGTATTCAAGAAACTCTTTGTCTGGAATGTTTGACATAACCGTTTACGCAAAACTGTTGCATTATCGACCTTTCTCTTCTTTCCTTTTTTATATTCTTAAATTAAAAATAACTCGCTAAAAACCGCTATTTCCTGGAAACTTTTTTCTTCTTCGCGGGCGCTTTCATAACTCCCGCTTTCACCAATACATCCGCAACCGTTTTGGTCGGTTGCGCGCCGTTTGAAATCCATTTTTTGACTAATTCCGTAGATATATCGAATTTATCCGTGTGAGGATTGAGCCACCCCAAATCATCAATGAACCGCCCGTTGAGCTTTGAGCGCCTTTCCATAACCACGACGCGGTATGTTCTCTGTTTTTTCTTGCCTACAGGTCTCAACTTTATAGCCAGCATAAACGTGTTTTATAGATAGATACTATATTAAGCGCCATTTTGAGTCAAATAGCGACTATCCATACTATTTTGCCTCTTCAAACTTCATAGACAGCAATTTTGAGACACCATCGTCCGCCATCGTAACGCCGTAGAGGGCATCAGCGACTTCCATAGTTGCGCGATTGTGCGTAACGATTATGAACTGTGTTTTGGAGGAAAATTCCTTGACGAGTTCCGCGAACCGGCGGGCGTTCACTTCGTCAAGCGGGGCGTCAACTTCATCGAGCACGAGAAACGGTGGCGGCGTAACCGCTATAAGAGCAAAAAGCGCGGCTATGGAAACCAAGCTCTTTTCCCCGCCGGATAGCATGCTTAAATCCGATATTTTTTTCTTTGGAAGATTTATTTCTATCTCGACTCCTTCAATGGCGTTCTCATTTTCCGGGGCGTGGCGACTTTCGGCGGTCGCCACGAATTCTCCTTCGGAATTGGCTTCCGGCGCTTCTGCCGTTTTTTTGCGTTCCAGTTTCAGTCGCGCCTTGCCGCCGCCGAACATCAGACGAAAATGATTATTGAACTCATCGTTTATTTTCTTGAACGCTTCCTTGAAATCGCCGTCTATGCGCGTGTCAAGGTCGGTTATCAGTTTTTTTAGGTCGCCGATAGCCCTGTCGAGGTCCGTTAATTCCCGCGATAAAAATTCATATCTCGTCTCGCTTTCGTCCGCCTCACGCACAAGCGCTTCGTCCACATCCCCCATTGCGGAGAGTTCCCCGCGCAGGCGAAACATCCGCCTCTCCGCTTCGCTTGTATTCGCGCCATTAACAAGCGTGTTCATACTGCCCTGTGAAACCATGTTTTTAAGCTCATTCTTCGCGCGCCCTATCCCTTCCCATTCGCGTTCAATTTCTTCCATACGCAAAACAACGCGTTCTACCGCAAACGAATACTCGCGCACATCAACGTCTATTTTTCTGACTTCATTTTTCTTTTCCTCGATAAGTCCGATAAGTTCTCTGAATTTTTTATTCGCGTTCTCGCTTTCACGCGCCAGTTTCTCTTCCTCTTCTCTTAACTCTTTTATTCTCGCGTCAATTTTCCGCACTTCCGCTTCCTTGTTTTTTATTAAGGCGGCAAGCGCGCCATCGTTTTCCGCTGGCGCTTGAGAAAAAAATTTTGAAAGTTTCGCCGCCCACAAACGAAGCGCGGTTTTTATTCTTTCTACGTCCGCCCACCCGGCGGCTTCTTCCATTTCGCTCACAAGGCCTTTCGCTGTTTCAAAAAATTTGTCATGGTCAAACGCGGAACCCGTGGGACGGTTCTGGAGCATCTCCATCTTCGCTTCGATTTTCGCGGACTCGGCCGCGAGCGCGCCGCGCCGGCGAAAAAGCTCCCCAACCTCATCGCGAACGGCACGCGAGCGATTTGCTTCCACGGACGGTTTATCTATCTGCCGCGCTGTTTCGTCAAGTTTTTTTATTTCGTCTTCAAGCGCGCCGCGCTTTTTCATAATACTCTCCGGCGGACGTTCCGCCGAGGACAATTCTTTGGCAAGCTTGCCGTACTGTGTAGTATAGAAAGAATTTTCCAGCGTACGCAATTCCGATTCGATTTCGCTCCGGCGCGCCCATCTCTGTTTTTGCCTACGAAGCAGGCGCAAGTGAGGCAAAAGTTCCTCGGCCATCGCCCGCACTTTATCCATATTGATTTTGCTTGATTCAAGCCGCCTCTCCGCCTGCGTTTTTTTTATCCGGTATTCTTTGAGTCCTAATACCTCCTCTATCATCAGTCGCCTCGCCTCGGCGGAACTCGCGACAAAAACGTCGCTCTCGCCTTGTCTTATCATAGTGAGACCGCGCGCGCCTAGTTTCGCTCGCGCGAGCATAGGAACGAGATCGCGCATCAATATGTCATCGCCATTTATCGAAAATTGCGACGTTCCCGCGCGGTCTATTCTTCTCTCTAAAAAAACTTCATTTGAATCAACCGGAAAAGCGCGGTCGGCGTTATCAAAAAGAAGCCCTACTTTTGCGAGCCCCACAGCCGCGCGTTTCGGAGTTCCGGCAAAGATAAGATTTTCAAGAGTGCCGCCGCGAAGCTGTTTCGCCTCGCGCTCACCCAAAACCCATCTGAACGCGTCTATTATATTGGACTTTCCGGAACCATTCGGACCGACAATTGAAACGACTCTTGCCGGAAACGACATAACCGTTTTTCCGGCGAACGATTTGAATCCTTGGAGTTCAATCCCTTTCAAAAAAGCCATAACTTTCTGCTTGCTGTTTTTTATGGAGATATGATTTTTAACGCCATTCGCGCCGCTTCGTTTTCAGCGTCTTGTTTCGAGGCGCCTTCGCCTTCGGCGACGCGCCTTTCATCGAAAAACACCCCCACCGTAAACACTCTCTTGTGGTCCGGGCCGTGTTCTTTCAAAACTTTGTACGACGGCGTTATTTTTTCCTTCTCCTGAATTATTTCCTGTAACAAGCTCTTCGGGTCTTTGTACAATTTATCCTTCAAAACCCCGTCGAGTTTCGGAAGTAAAAACTTGGAAAGAAAATCGCGCGTGACATCGTATCCTCTGTCGAGGTAAATCGCCCCTACGAGCGCCTCGAAAGCGTTCGCGAGAATTACATCGCGCGCCCTGCCCGTGTCCTTCATCTCACCTTTAGAAAGAAAAAGCGACTGCTCAAGCATAACTTCGCGGGCGACCAAAGCCATCATCTGATAATTGACGAGCGCGGCGCGGAAACTTGTAAGTTCGCCCTCCTGCTTGTCCGGATAAAGCGAATATAAAAATTCCGTCACTATGAGTTCGGCGACGGCATCACCGAGGTATTCAAGCCGTTCATTGTGCGAAACCTGCCACGACGGGTTTTCATTTAAGAAAGATCTGTGCGTCAGTGCCTCTTTCAAAATGTTTTTGTTTGAAAATTCGATGCCTATTCTTCTTTCGGTATTTTCCACATTGTCTTGCATAAACTTTATTCTGATGTCTCTTTTGATTCTCTTTGTTCCTTCGGCTCCATAACCTGTTTGTAAACCGTGCCCAATACGCCGTTTATAAACCGCGATGAATTCTGCCCGCCGTAGCTTTTCGCGAGTTCAATCGCCTCATTAATTGCTACCTTCGACGGAATCTCTTTTTTGTCGGCGTACATAAGCTCAAACAAACCTATTCTCAATATATTGCGGTCAACTATGGCCACTTGTTCAAGAGGCCATTCGGGAGCGTACTTTATAATTATTTTATCCAGCTCATCTATGTGTTCTACGACGCCCTTGACGATTTTCCACGCGAACTCCGGCTCGTCTATGCCAGGACCGAATTCGTCGAGATTCCTCTGCGTTATTTTTATAAGGTCTTGTTTACGATGATAAAAATCCCACTCATAAAGCGCCTGCAGAATGATGGTTCTTGCGAGATGACGGGTTGCCATAGGCGCTTAATAAAAGTAGTTTACTTAGTGAACTTCACGGTCCTGCCGCATTGAACGCA
This sequence comes from Candidatus Jorgensenbacteria bacterium RIFCSPHIGHO2_02_FULL_45_20, assembly GCA_001779535.1. Taxonomy (GTDB): domain Bacteria; phylum Patescibacteriota; class Minisyncoccia; order UBA6257; family GWB1-50-10; genus GWA2-45-9. Next base: position 13,039 of record MFKJ01000012.1, on the reverse strand, counting down.
TGCTCGGTGCGGCATAGCCGGACTTTTGCAAAATGGACACGCAATTATGATTTTCCTTTTTAGGGCGAGCTGTGACCTTCTCCTGCCCACCTTTGATTTTGAATGATGTTTTACCGGAACTCCTGCCATAGTATTTTTTATTCTTTTGATTGGGGCGACAATTTACCTTTACTGATTGTAGAAAAATTTCCGACAAAGGTCAAACGATGCGCTTCCGATACCCCAAAACGCTTGAGAGCTTTGATATGCGCCTTTGTCCCGTAACCCTTATGAATTTCAAAACCGTACTTCGGATATTGCTCCGCAGTTTTTATCATAAGCGAGTCGCGCGAGGTTTTCGCGGCTATAGACGCCAAACTTATAATAGGTATTTTCTCGTCTCCTTTTATAAAACTTTTGGTTTTTTGGTACCACCTCTCGTATTTGCCTGAATAATGGAAAATGCCGGCATCGGAATAAACATTCGCTATGTTTTGGTATTTCGCTCCGCTTTTCCGCAAGGCCGACTCGATGGCGCGGAGCGCGGCTGTTCTTGTCGCGCGGGAGATGCCCGCATGGTCAATTGTCCTTTGAAACACATTTGCGGTGGCAAAAGCGATTTTTCCCTCCCGCGTCATATTTTTCATCCAGAAAAGCCAATTCTCCCTCCCCCGGGCAGAAAGTTTTTTCGAGTCCCTCAAAGGCGTGCTTTTAGATTTACGTCCGCTTATATGTATATGCTTCGGAATTTTCCAACCGACAGGAACAATCACCGCACCGACGGTTACAGGCCCCGCGAGAGGGCCTCTTCCCGCCTCATCCACGCCTATTATATATCTGCTTTTACGATTCATAATTTGTGTGCCGTGAGTTACATAATATCATTTTATTGGCAGGAATGAGGCGCTCCTTGTATGGCCTTCAAAAAGTATTAAACTGAAAATTGAAATCGCGAAACCAGGAAGAGATATGGACACGCAAAAAACAAAATTCACTCACCTTCATGTTCACAGCCACTATTCCCTTCTCGACGGGCTCGCGAAAATAGACGAACTTCTGTGCCGCGCCAAAGAATTTGGGATGGACTCGCTCGCTCTCACGGACCACGGCAATCTTTACGGCGCAATCGAGTTTTATGAAAAAGCGAAAAAAGCCGGAATAAAACCCATACTCGGCGTCGAGGCATACCTCGCGCCGAACGGCCGCCTGAATAAAACTCCTAAGGTTGATGAAACGCGGTACCACCTGACGATCCTCGCGAAAAATCGCGCGGGTTGGAAAAACCTGATACAGCTCGTAACAAAATCGCATCTTGAAGGATTTTATTACAAGCCGCGCATAGACAAAGAACTTCTGAAAGAACTTCACGAGGGACTTATCTGCCTCTCGGGATGTTTTTCCGGTGAAATAGCGAAACTTCTTTCCAGAAACAATATCAGTGAAGCCGAAAGCGTGGCATTATGGTACAAATCGGTTTTTGGCGATGATTTTTATATCGAGATACAAGCGCACACTCCGGAGATAAACAAGCTCGCGGTCCAATTGTCCGAAAAAACAGGAATCCCGCTTGTCGCCACCCAGGACGTTCATTACGTGCGCCCGGAAGATAAAACCGCGCACGAAATTCTTCTCGCGGTGCAAACTAACAGCAAACTCGACGACGAAGACCGTTTGAGTTTGAAAAAATTCGATATATCATTCCTCTCCGGCGAGGAAATGGAGAAAAAATTCAAAGAGATACCGGAAGCCGTCACGAACACGGCGCTTGTGGCGGATAAATGCAATCTCGAACTTGAACTCGGAAAACCCATTCTTCCGTCTTTTCCGATTCCAAAAGAATTCACGTCATCTTTTGAATATCTGAAACACCTTGTTTATGAACGGGTCGGAAACAGATATCCACAAATGGATAAAGCGGTCGAAGAGCGTATAAACACTGAACTTAGCGTGATAGAGAAAACTGGTTTCGCCGATTATTTTTTGATAGTGCAGGACTATACGAACTGGGCGAAAAATCACGGGATAGTAGTCGGGCCCGGGCGCGGTTCGGCGGCCGGCAGCATAGTGTCATACATACTTAACGTAACGAACCTTAACCCGCTTAAATATGATTTACTTTTCGAAAGATTTTTAAATCCGGACAGAATACAAATTCCCGATATAGACCTCGATTTCACGGACACCCGCCGCGACGAGGTACTCTCTTACGTGCGCGAAAAATACGGCGCGGACCGCGTGGCGCAGATTATTACGTTCGGAACAATGCTCTCAAGAGCCGCGATACGCGATGCCGGCCGCGCGATGGGCCTGTCTTACGGATTCTGCGACCAGCTCGCCAAACTTATACCGTTCACGGCTCCGGCAACGCCAATAAAAAAAGCGCTTGAAATGGTGCCGGAACTTAAAAAACTGCAGGACACGAACAAAGACGCCAAAGAATTATTGGACGCGGCTATGCGCCTCGAGGGCACCGTGCGCCATGCTTCGGTGCACGCCTGCGGAGTAGTTATCACGCCGAAGCCGCTTACCGAATACGTTGCTCTGCAAAAAGCGCCGCAGGGAGAAAACACCGTCATCACGCAAACCGAAATGCACGGAGTCGAAGATATAGGACTTCTTAAAATGGATTTTCTCGGGCTTAAAAACCTTACTATCATCGAGCGGGCGCTTAAACTCATAAAAGAAAACAAAGGCGTGGTAATAAACATTGACGCGATTCCGCTTGACGACAAAAAAACATTCGAACTTTTCGCGAGCGGTGAAACAACCGGAGTATTTCAGCTCGAATCGGCAGGTATGCGAAGGTATCTGAAAGAACTGAAACCGTCCGAGCTTGAAGACATTATAGCCATGGTTTCCCTTTACCGCCCCGGGCCGATGGAACTTATCCCGAATTACATAGACAGAAAATTCGGCAGGGAACCGGTTACATACATCCATCCCTTGCTTGAACCGATACTCAAGAAAACATACGGCGTGGGAATTTATCAGGAACAGATGATGCGGATAGCGCGCGACCTTGCCGGATTTTCACTCGCGGAAGCCGACACGCTCCGCAAAGCAATCGGCAAAAAAATAAAAGAGTTGCTCGACGAACAAAAAGAAAAGCTCATAAGCGGAATGATAAAAAACGGAATAAGCGAAAAAATCTCCGCGCAAATCTGGGAACTCTTTCCACCTTTCGCGCGATATGGCTTTAACAGGTCCCATGCGGCGTGTTATGCCCTTATAAGCTATCAAACGGCGTATCTGAAGGCGAACTATCCCGTAGAGTTTATGGCGAGTTTGCTTAATGTTTCCGGAACGGAAGTTGAACGCGTGAATTTCCTGATCGGAGACGCGCGGCGGCTTGGAATAAAAGTTCTGCCTCCGGATATAAACGCGAGCTTCCGCGACTTCACGGTCGAAGGGGGCAACATCAGATTCGGACTGCTCGCCGTGAAAAACGTTGGCGCGAATATCGTAAATATAATTATCGAGGAACGCGCGCGGGGCGGAGAATTCGCGAATATAACCGATGTTTTGCTGCGCGTAAAACACAGGGATATGAACAAAAAATCGCTTGAAAGTTTGATAAAATGCGGAGCGTTCGATTCTTTCGGACTTGAACGCGGACAGGCGCTTGAAAACATAGATGATTTTTTAAGATTTAACCAAGCCGCGAAAAAAATGGACTCTTCAAAACAATTTTCACTTTTTGGAGATGGAACGGCAACGCTCGCTTCTCTGAAAATGCGTCCGGGGAAACCCGCGGCGAAAAGCGCGTCTCTCGCGTGGGAAAAAGAACTGCTGGGATTTTATCTTACCGACCATCCATTCAGTCCGTATTCCGGTTCTTTCGGAAATTCGGTGAAAACAGCCCGCGAATTGCACTCCGTCCAAAGTTCAAGTTCAAACGGCGCGTCGCCGCGCGTAAAAACGGCGGGCGTGGTAGCAAACGTGCAAAAAATACTCACCAAAAACGGAGAGCAAATGCTTTTCGTCTCGATAGAAGACCTTACCGGTTCAATCGAACTTCTTGTATTCCCGCGTACGCTCGACAGAACCAAAAATCTCTGGGAGGAAGGCAAGGTTGTTCTCGCGGGCGGAAGATTATCCGCAAAAAACGGCGAAGCGAAGTTGATTTGCGACGAAGCTCGCGCAATCTGAAAATATTTTGTTTTACCGGTAATGTCTGCTACAATTTTCACATATGAAAAAAGAAAATAATAAAGAAGCAAAACTTCAAAAAATCCGACATTCACTGTCACACCTTCTTGCGGCGGCGGTAATCGAAAAATATCCGGCAACGAAACTCGGCATAGGACCCGTGATAGAAAACGGATTTTACTACGATTTTGATTTTGAAAAATCGATATCCGAGAATGACCTCGCGGAGCTTGAAAGCCGCGTACGCGAACTTGCGGAAAAAAATCTTGTTTTCACGAAAAAAAACGTAACTTACACGGAAGCGAAGAAATTGTTCAAGTCAGCTCCGTACAAACTTGAACTCATCAAAGAACTGAAAAAAAAGAAAGAACCGCTCACTGTTTACATTACCGAATCCAAAGCCAATCGGTCAAAATCTGCCGGTTGTGGGTCGTCGGTTATAAGTTGTTTTGTCGATCTATGCGCCGGACCGCACGTCAAGAATACAAGCGAGATAAACCCCGATGCGTTCGCGCTGACCAAAATAGCGGGAGCGTACTGGCGCGGAAACGAAAAAAATAAGATGCTCACGCGCATATACGGACTTGCGTTTGAGACCAAGCGGGAGCTTGAAAAATACCAAAATATACTTACCGAAGCGGAACGGCGCGACCATAAAAAACTCGGGCCTGAACTGGATTTATTTACGTTTTCGGAGCTTGTCGGAAGCGGACTTCCGCTCTGGACGCCGAAAGGAACACTTATCCGCAATATTCTTGATAACTTCGTATGGGAACTCCGGAAAAAGGAAGGGTATGAAATGGTTGACATACCGCACATCAGTAAAAAAGACCTCTATGAAAAAAGCGGACATTGGCAAAAATTCAAAGACGAACTTTTCAAGATAGAAACGCGTGAAGGGCACTTATTCGCGATAAAGCCCATGAACTGCCCGCAGCACACGCAAATTTACGCGCGCAAAAAATGGAGTTATCGCGAACTTCCACAGAGATACGCTACAACCACGAAGGTTTACAGGGATGAACAGTCGGGAGAACTTGCCGGACTATCGCGTGTTCGCGCCATAACACAGGACGACGCTCACGTATTCTGTAGAAAATCCCAAATTCATGAGGAAATGGGAAAAATATGGGATATAATCCGGACGTTTTACGGCGCTTTCGGATTTTCTTTGTCCGTGCGCCTCTCACTCTCCGACCCAAAGCAGATGGAAAAATATCTTGGCAGTCCGAAATTGTGGAAAATCGCCGAGAATGAGCTGCGCGCTCTGATTAAAGATAAAAAGGCGTCGGCGAACGAGGCGAAAGGAGAAGCCGCGTTTTACGGCCCTAAAATTGACTTCATGGCCAATGATTCGCTCGGACGCGAATGGCAGGTCGCCACGATACAACTCGATATGAATATGCCCGAGAGGTTTGACCTAACGTGCGTGAACGAGGAAGGAAAACCTGAAAGGATAGTAATGCTCCACGCCGCCATTATGGGTTCAATCGAGCGATTCCTTTCCATACTCATAGAACATTACGCCGGCGCTTTCCCCTTATGGCTCTCCCCAGTTCAGATAAATATTCTGCCCGTAAGCGAAAAGTTTACGGCGTACGCCGGGGAAATAAGAAATAAATTGTTCGCCGCCGGAATCCGGGCGGAAATAAACGGGAGCGGTGAAACACTCGGCAAAAGAATCCGCGATGCGGAATTGCAAAAAATTCCGTATATACTCGTCGTCGGTGAAAAAGAAAAGTCAACGAAAACCGTGAATTTCCGGCGCAAGGGCGGAAAAGAAACGGGAACAATATCCGCGGATGAATTCGTATCAAAAATTGAAAAAGAAATCGCCGGCAAAAAATGATAATCAGCGGCGCAAAATTATTGTCGTCCTCGGCCCTACCGCGAGCGGAAAATCCGCGCTCGCGGTTTCACTCGCAAAATTTATAGACGCGAACAGAAAAGCTTTTGGAACTGCCGGAGCCGAAATTATTTCGGCTGACTCGCGTCAGGTCTATAAAGGAATGGACTTAGGAACCGGCAAAATAACCGCGCGGGAAATGGGTGGAGTTCCGCATTATATGCTCGACATCGTTTCTCCCCGAAAAATTTTTACGGCATCCGACTACCAGAAACTCGCGGGAAAAATAATCAAGAATATTTTTGACGCCGGCAAAATGCCACTGATTTGCGGTGGAACGGGATTCTACATAAACGCGCTTATTTTCGGCGCCGTTTTTCCGGATGTGAAACCTAATTATAAATTAAGGCGGGCTCTGTCGAAAAAAAATGCCAACGAACTTTTTAAAATGCTTTTGAAAATTGATATGAAAAGAGCCGGGCAAATAGACCCTCAAAATCCCGTGCGTCTCATACGCGCCCTTGAAATAGCGAAATCCTGCGGCAGGGTACCGGAACTGAAAAGACAGTCCATAAACGCCGATGTTTTGTTTCTCGGAATAAAAACGGATAAGCCGCAACTGGCCCTAAAAATAAGGGCTCGCCTGAAGAGACGCTTGCGCCGAGGAATGATAAAAGAAGTAAAAGGACTCCACGGAAACGGCTTATCATGGAAACGGATGGAAGAACTCGGACTCGAGTATCGCCTCGTAAGCCGCTACCTGCGCGGAATCGTTTCGAAAAAAGAGATGGAAGAATCGCTCGCCAAAGAAATAGAGTGCTATGCTAAGCGGCAGATGACATGGTTCAAAAAAAACAAACGGATTATTTGGATAGAAAACGAGAAAGAAGCAAAAACGATAACCGAAAAATTCATTCAAAACTAATACATTTTGGATCTTTTTTTCCGAGATTCTAATTTCATTTCAAATTAAAAATTTCAAATTAATTTCCGATGTGTTTCTCAAACAGCGCTCTCAACTTCTGCGGACTCCCTTGTCCTTTCGTCTCCGCCATGGCACGCCCGACAAGAAATTGCAGGGCGTTAGATTGTCCTTTTTTATAATCAGAAACGGCGCTTCCGTTTTCTTCCAACACCTTATGAACCACGCGAAGGAGCGCGTCGTCGTCATCCATAAATTCCAAACCCTCCTGATTTAAAATTGTTTCGGGGTCTTCTCCGGAATCGTGCATTTTAAGCAGCAAATCCTTCGCCATTCTGCTTGATATCTTCTGTTGCAAGAGAAGTATAAGATGAGCGAAATGTTCCGGTGGCACCTTTAATTCGTTTATTTCCTTTTTTTCCGATTTAAGTATCCCCTTAAAATCCGTTGAAAGGTAATTGAAAAGAAGCTGAAAATCGGGAGCGGTCGTTTTATTCGCGAGTTCCGAAGCGGCCTGTTCGAAAAAATCAGCAAGCGAAATTTCATCGGCAAGTTCCTTTGCCTGCGATTCAGACAACTTGAATTCTTTTATAAAGCGCGCCCGTTTTTCCTTCGGAAGTTCCGGAAGCGTGCTTTTTATTTCATCAATATATTCAGCTGAAAAAACGAGCGGTATGAGATCCGGCTCCGGAAAATAACGGTAATCGTGCGCGGATTCTTTCGTCCTCTGGCTTACGGTCGCGCGCCTCGCTTCATTCCATCCCCTTGTTTCTTGTATAACCTTCTCCCCTTTCCCGATAATTTCCGTTTGGCGTTTTATTTCATACAAAACGGCATCCGCGGCGGCTTTGAACGAATTTATGTTTTTAATTTCAACTTTAGTTCCCATTTCCTCCGTATCTTCTCTCCGCACTGATATATTCACCTCTACGCGCATTTGCCCCTTTTCCATATCCGCGTCAGATACGCGTAGATATCTCAAAATCACGCGCAATTCTTTGGCGAATTCAAGCGCCTGCGCGGCCGTTCTGATTGACGGCTCGGTAACTATTTCCATGAGCGGGACCCCCGCGCGGTTGAAATTCACAAGCGACACCCGCTCGCTCGCGCCGGAAGATGTTATTCTTTCATCGTGCCCGAGCGTTCCGGTGTCTTCTTCAAGATGCACTCTACGCACAGCCACTCCGGCGACCATTCCGCTTGAAACAAGCGGTTCATTATACTGCGAAATCTGATAACCTTTCGGAAGGTCGGGGTAAAAATAACTTTTCCTGTCAAAGTGCGACTTGCGGGCAATCACTCCGCCTATCGCCGCCCCAAAACGCAAAATACTTTTCACCGCTTCTTCGTTTGCGGTCGGAAGCGTTCCGGGATGCCCAAGGCACACAGGACAAACGTTTATATTTGGCCTTGTTTCGTCAGGGTCATTAAGACACGAACAGAACATCTTGCTTTTTGTTTTGAGCTCCGCATGAATTTCAAGCCCTATGACGGGAATATAATTCATAAAAAACAAGTTACTCTGTTATTTCAATTCCCATATTGCGCGCGCTGCCTTCTATTATTTTCATCGCCGCGTTGATATCGCGGGCATTCAAATCCGCCATTTTCTTTTCCGCTATATCCCGAATCTGCTCTCTCGTAACACTGCCGACTTTTTGTTTGTGCGGCACGGGAGAACCCTTGGCGATTCCCGCGGCTTTTCTCAAAAGAGCCGAAGCGGGGGATGTTTTCAGTTTGAAATCAAACGAGCGGTCTTCGTAAACCGTAATCTCTGCGGGAACTATATCGCCCTGCATATTTTTTGTTGCCTCGTTGAACTGCTGACAAAAAGCACCGATGTTTACACCATGCTGTCCCAGGGCCGGTCCAATAGGGGGAGCGGGATTGGCTTTCCCCGCCTCAATCTGAAGTTTTAACGTCGTTTTGATTGGTTTTGCCATACTTTAATTCCAAAAGCAGTCTAATCCATGAGTTCCGCGCGGTCAATCCGCTTACACCTTGTTAACCTGCAGTGAATCAAGCTCAACTAAAGTATCCCTGTTAAAAATCGTAACAAGTACTTTCAGCTTCCCGCGCTCATCATCAACTTCAGCCACTTTTCCTTCATAATCCTTGAATGGTCCGTCCGAAATTTTAACCAAGTCGTTTTTTTTGAAGTCAACGTTGAACTTCGGGTCTTTCGGCGCCATTCGCTCCATAAGTTCTTTGACTTCTCCGTCCGAAAGCGGCGTCGGAGTCGTCGAGTCCGCGCCCACAAAACCGGTAACGCGTGGCGTGTTTCTGACGGCAGACCACGAGTCGTGGTTCATTATCATGTCAACGAGAACGTATCCGGGATATATTTTTTCCTCCTGAACAACCCTTTTCCCGTTTTTAACTTTTATCTTTGTTTCTTTCGGAACAACCACCGCGAAAATTTTGTCGCTCATCATAAGCGACTCCACGCGCTGTTTCAAATACCTCGCGACGGCATCTTCGTAACCGGAATAAGTATGGACTGC
>MFKJ01000012.1:0-3604 GCA_001779535.1 Candidatus Jorgensenbacteria bacterium RIFCSPHIGHO2_02_FULL_45_20 | reverse complement strand
GTAACGGATTCATATATATGGATATGTTGGCTGGGAAAATTAAATAACGACGTTTTCAAGAACATTCACAAAAATAAAATCAAGAATCCCCAAAAATGCCGCGATGCCTATGGAAAATAAAACGACAAAAACTGTATACTTTACGGTTTCTTTTTTTGTCGGCCAATTAACTCTTTTGAGTTCCTGCCGCGATTCCTGAATAAAATTTGATATAGAAGAATTGTTCGCCATAAGACAATTTCTCTCACTATCCGCACGTAATTATCGCCTTTAGATTAAAATTAAAGGCCTTAAATGTCAATGTTTTTCGCGGCGGCGGCGTGGGCTTGTATGAAATTTTTGCGCGGCTCAACCTCTTCTCCCATAAGTATGTCGAAAAGGCGGCTCGCTTCTATGGAATTTTCAACTGTAACTTTTTTCAGCATCCTGTTTCCGGGATTCATGGTTGTTTCCCATAACTGGTCCGGATTCATTTCTCCAAGTCCTTTATATCTCTGAACGTTCACCGACTCTCCCGCCCCGCCGAAAATTTTGACGGCCTTTTCCCTTTCGGCGTCGCTGTAAACATAATGTACTTCCTTGCCTTTCTGTATGCGGAAAAGCGGCGGCTGGGCTATGAACAAATGCCCATTCTCTATGACCTGCGGAAAATATCGGAAAAACAGCGTAAGTAAAAGCGTACAGATATGCTCGCCGTCAACATCGGCATCGGACATAATCACAACTTTATGGTACCGCAGTTTGCTCAAATCAAACTTATCCGAAATGGCAGTACCTAAAGCAACGACAAGAGAGCGTATTTCTTTATTGAGAAGAATCTTGTCTATCCTTGATTTTTCAACATTCAAAATCTTTCCCCTTAAAGGCAATACCGCCTGTGTGCGCCTATCGCGCCCTTGCTTACATGAACCGCCAGCGGAATCTCCCTCGACGATAAACAGCTCCGACTCAGCCGGATTGCGCGATGAGCAATCGGCGAGTTTGCCGGGAAGTGTCATTCCTTCAAGCATGCCTTTTCTCAAAACAGTATCTTTGGCGGCTTTCGCGGCTTTTCTCGCTTTCGCGGCAAGCATGTTCTTCCCTATTATGGATTTAGCATCGGCGGAATAGCGCTCCAAAAATTCTTTGAGCGCTTCGCTTACCACCGCGTCAACTGCGGTGCGCGCTTCCGCGTTTCCAAGCCGCGCCTTCGTTTGCCCTTCAAACTGCGGCTCGCGTATCCTGACGGACACCAAAGCTACTAACCCCTCGCGCACATCGTCCCCTGTAAGATTGTCATTTACGTCTTTTATCACGCCGGACTGTCTCGCGTAATCATTAAGCGTACGGGTAAGCGCCGTGCGGAATCCGGTAAGATGCATTCCGCCGTCCATCGTGTAGATATTGTTAGCGAAGCTCATCTCCTGCGACTCCATCTCGCTTGTGTATGTAAACGCGGCTTCGACTTCTATACCCTCTGATTCTTTCTGTACATAAAATACGTTGTCCTGGATTTTTTCGCCGCTTTGTCCCGCGGTAAGCGCGCGTATGAAAGAACGAAGTCCTCCATCAAAACAAAATCCGTAAAACACCGGATATTCTCCGCGCTCGTCAATGATTTCTATATTCACTCCCTTCGTTAGATACGCTTGATGGCGCAAGTGCCCGACAATCTTATTGAAATCAAACTCGATTTTGGAAAATATCTCGGGGTCGGGAGAAAACGTTATTTTGGTTCCTGTTCCCGCACCACGCGATTTTCCAATCTTCTTCACTGGAGTCATCGGCTTCCCTCTCTTGTACTCCTGCGCGTAAACGTTCCCGTCGCGATTCACTTCCGCGCGAAGCCACGTTGAAAGCGCGTTCACGACGCTCACGCCGACTCCGTGAAGCCCGCCTGAAACTTTGTACGATTCTCCTCCGAATTTTCCTCCGGCGTGAAGTGTTGTTAAAACCGTTTCAAGCGCGGATTTTTTTGTCTGTTTATGAATATCAACCGGAATACCGCGCCCATCATCCGTAACGGCAACCTTGTTATCCTTTAAGAGCTCCATGCGGATGTTCTTGGCATATCCACCCATCGCCTCATCAATCGAATTGTCCACCACCTCCCAGATAAGATGATGCAAACCGTCCGCGCTCGTGGTACCTATGTACATCCCGGGCCGCTTTCTCACGGGATCAAGGCCCTCCAGGACATATATATCCTTCGCGTCATAAGACACAACACCGTTGTTTTTCTCCTCTTTTTTCTCGGTTTTTTTCATAAAAAAATGCCTTCTCCCCAATCGGCTTTACTATTAAATTTATCATATTTTGAAGAAATAAAAAAGAGGTCAAACACCTCTATAAAAACTCTCTTCTTGCTCCAAGTGACTGCGCCGCGTGAACTCAAGTTGCTTTTACGTAAGCGCAGTATTCTTGAATTAGTCCGAACGCATTTTTCCGAAAAAATCCCCCCGCGAATCCGCCAGCCGGCGGATTGAAAGGCGGCGGCTTGTACTAAGCGAAGTCGAAGTAAGTTGCACCGATGACAATTTCAAGTTTTTCTTTGACGGCAAATTCTTAAATCTTAATATACTGATTCAATAAATTATGTAACTTATCGCCCTTATGCACCAGCTCATCGCTTTCAAGTTTAGAAATTTCGTAGAGAGTTACAAACTCTCTGTAGAGTTCCGGCAACTGAAGAATTTCTACAATTTGTTTTTTCACCCACTTATCGTAAGTAATGGGATAAATTTTCTTGTAGATAAAAAGAGCTTGGAGAAATTCTTTGCTTGCGTCATGCAGTCGTTTGAACGCTTGAAAATAAAGTTCTCTTTTTACATACGGCTCTATGTGACCAAGATTATTATTGCAAAATTTCAACACCTCTTTCAAGCGTCCCTGACGCAATGCCTCATCATAGTATGGCAAATATTTTTCTTTTGCTTTAGTAAAAAAATCTCCTTTTTCAAAAATAAGCTGGGGGTAGATAAAAGCATTACCTATTTCAAGCTCAAAGTCATCCGGACCATCGGTCCAACCTCTCTTTTTGGGCTTGATATCAGCAAATCTTATGTGTAAATCCATGCCAAAATATTTCGCAACTTCATTCGATGTGCCGATTGTAGAGGCAAACTTTTCAAATCTTTCCCAAATTTCTTTGCCGGTATCAGGGTTTTCGACAAAAGCGTCTATATCAATATCTGAATCATACGAACCCTCACCACGAGCGCAAGCTCCGGATAGTGTGAGAGCCATTATATTTTTTTTCTTTAGGAAATCTACCGAAGAATTGAAAGTTTTTTCGTGGAAATTCGTTGGAAATTTAATTTACTCTAAACGAAGAGATCATACCTCGATGCTCTGCATCGGGGTTTTTGATTTGCATAGTATGATTAAAAAATTTTCTTCCTCCAAATTAAAAACTGCAAACAAAACTTTTCTTTGGTGGAGCGAGCGTTAGCAAGCGGCGGCAGGGCGAAGCGTCAGTTTCGTTCAAAGAAGGTTCGCGCATTTTCAAACAAAGGGCACCAAATTGGATTTCGTGATTTTTTGTGGGGGGAAGCAGAGGTTTGCTCGCCGCGCCGAATGGCGCGGCTCGCAAGGAATTGGGCGGTAAAATCAAACGGCGGGGCGA
>MFKJ01000011.1 GCA_001779535.1 Candidatus Jorgensenbacteria bacterium RIFCSPHIGHO2_02_FULL_45_20 | reverse complement strand
GGAATTCACCGCTTCCGCCGTAGGCGGAAAGGGTTTTGAAAAAAATGATAGCGCGATTTTGGCTTCCGCAAAATCGCTCCGTTTTCTTAATTCCGACAATGTTTCGTTTGGTGGACCGTGCGGGATTCGAACCCGCTACCTTTCGCATGCCATGCGAACGCTCTACCAATTGAGCTAACGGCCCATTTCAGAAAAGGTTACCTAAATACCCGCATTCATTCAAGCAGTTTAACTCGTCTTTGAAATTTTTATCGCGACTTCAAAATTATCACCATCCGCAAGCTTGTTATTTTTTTCAAGCCCGCACACCTCGCATTTGTGTTTTATAATCCACCCGCGAGCTTTTTTCCGGATGGCGACCGGCTTCATCGCTCCGCCGCACTGCGAGCGCCTGTCTCCTGGATTCACATCAACGTGTTTACTCCAAAGACATTGCGGGCAATGATTTGTATAGCCGCTTCCGGATACATATGCTGCGCATTTTTCACATATAAAATTTTCGGTGGTGCGTTGGAACTTTTTCAACATATTTTTTACGGGATGCCACACACTTCGTAGCAGTGAGCTTGTCGAACTTGCGAAGTGGTGCGCGATGCAGGGATTGAACCTGCGGCCTTTTGCGTGTCATGCAAACGCTCTACCACTGAGCTAATCGCGCTACATTATTTCTGCTGTTTCAGAATATCAAAAATCACCGCTTCCGCAAGCGTTACATTAGTTGCGATTGTCTCTGATTTTTGCGATTATGAAAACCGTATGCTTTCGTAGTTCTCTCCTTCGCCCATCAAAATTCTCTGGGCTTCGGAAGGGCTGGATTGCTGAAAACAAGCACTCTTGCTCATCAGAAGCCCAGGATAATGAACCAAAGCGTAGGAAAGCCCTCGTAGTTCAATGGATAGAACAGTGCACTCCTAACGCGCTGATCGAGGTTCGATTCCTCGCGAGGGCACCTTCAGAACTCGCTGACACTCGTAATTTTTAATTTACAATTTTTAATTTTTAAAAGCGGAAAGAGGGGTCGAATAAGAAAGGGGGGATTCCGCCAGCGACAGTGGTGGACTGGCGCGCGTGGAAAGATCAATCGCTCCGCGATTGGAAAAAGGTTCGCGCAAAGGTTAATATTTCTGCACCTTCAGAACTCCCACGCTTGTAGCGGGGTTGTAATTTTTTTCGCCAGCTGGCGAATTCCAATTTTTAATTTTTAAAAGCAGACAAAGGGTCTAAACAAGAGTGGTGGCGCAGTATTCGACACAAGCCCAACTTGAATGTATTCTCCCTATGTAGGAAAACAGTCCGCCGGCTTTCCGTCCGCCAGCTGGCGGATTCGCGGGCATTCGCCTCGCCGAAGTGGCTTCGGCCACGCAAGCGTGGGCGCTTTAGCGCATGGATATGCGATTGGTTTCTGCTTTGAAAATTTGAAGAATAGGTTCTAATATGGTTTGATAAACTCACCACAAGAAGAACCCGGAGAAAAACATCGGCTCGAAACATATTTTAATTTTGCTTGCACTGAGGTTAGTCGAAGTGGGGGAAGAAAATTTTTTAATCATAAGTCGAAAATTATTAACTAATAAAGATATAAACATGAATAATCAAAAAGGATTTGCAAACATAGTGCTTATTGTTTTGGTAGTCATACTAGCGGGTGCGTTGGGGTATGTAATTTTAGTCAAGAAACCAGCTCCAGTCGAACAATCACAAACTAATAATTTACAAAACACAGAACCCACGACACCTCCGCCAGCCAATAACTCTGTCTCTCAAAATCCACCAGCTACTAAACCCCCAGTCACACCTTCGCAATCTTTGCCAACTACTTGTGTAGATGAAACCCACACTGTTGGCGGAAAAGATCTTCCAGCAGTCATTACTTCGATCTCTCCGACGTCTGGTACAGTGGGAACTAAAGTAGAGATTCGCGGTTGTAATTTGGCTGGATTTGAAGGGGACCAGATAGCTATCTTTGAACGAAGTGATGGTAAGAAACTAACCTTTTATGGTTCTGTATACAACGAAAAAATGATGACGGTAACGGTAGCGGATAATTGTCCAACTGGTTCCGAAACCGGACGCTATTCCGGAATTACATCATCATGCGAAACCATTCAAGCACTTCCAGGTACATATAGAGTCTACGTGATCACTTGGGGCGATGAGTTTAAGAGCAATTCTGCGACCTTTACTGTGAAATAGTTTCAAATCCTGTTTTTTAATTTCTGTAAAAGAACTGGTGCCACCAAAGAAAAACTTGAGATTGTCATCAACGTGGCGGAGCCGCGCTTGCGGGTTGGGCAAAATGCGTTCGGACTAATTCGAGAATACTACACCTTCAGAACTCCCACGCTTGTAGCGGGGTTGTAATTTTTAATTTACAAAGCAGGACGACAAGAAGTATGACGGCTCGCGCGGGGAATCAAATTGAAATATAATTTATAGGTATGGACCCGAAAAAGAAAAGAAAAATGGTTGCTGAAAAAGGAAGCGGCGCAAAGAAGAGTGACGACGCATCGCAAAAGACAGACGAAAAGAAAAAAATCGTTTTGGAAACGATATTATGGCGCGCCGCTGAATACGATTATTCAAAAAAATCACTTTCCTGGGTGTTGTCGGTTTTCGGGACAGCCATAGCAGGCAGCGTGCTCGCGTTTATATTCGGCAACTTTTTCTTTGGACTGTTTCTTATCGGAGCCGGAGCGCTTGTTGTGTTTCTCTCAAAACAACGCCCGCAGATATGCGAATTCAAAATATCGGAGGAGGGAATAGAGGTTGTTGGAAAAATAAAAATGCCGTTTGACTCGCTTAAAGAGTTTTCCGTCATAAAGCGCCGTAACTCGCTTGATGAACTCGTAATAAGAAAGCGTGTCAATATCAATCCTTACGTGCGAATCCCCATTGACTCCAAACTCGGTGAAAAAGCCCGTGAAATGTTGCTAGAAAAAATTCCTGAAGTAGAATATGAAGAACCGATCATAGACGCTCTGTCCGCCTATCTCGGTTTTTAAACAGCCGCAACATAGTTGCCCTCGTCGTTCAAAGGATAGGACGCGAGATTGCGGATCTCGTAATTGGGGTTCGACTCCTCACGAGGGCACATTTAGAACTACCCCGCTTGTAGCGTGGTTGTAATTTTTTTCGCCAGCTGGCGAATTCCAATTTTTAATTTTTAAAAGCGGAAAGAGGGGTCGAATAAGAAAAAAGGGAATTCCGCAAATATCTCTAACTTTGAAATTTAAACATTTAGGAATCAAAAATCACGATCCGGGATTTGAAAAATTAAGTCATTTGAAATTGATTCGAAATTCGAAATTCAAAATTCATAATTCGAAATTTATGCTCTACTTCTACTCCCCGCAAACTACCAACTTCTGCGTACTTACTTATTACTTATCGCTCCGATACTCAATACTAAACTACGCCACTTTTATTTGTTTTATTTTAAACGAAGAAATTATTTTATTGAATTCTTCCTGTTCGATTGTTTCCTGCTCAATCAATTTCAGCGCGATAGCGTCGAGCGCGGGCCTGTGCGATAAAATTATCTTTTTTGCGAAGTCAAACGCTTTTTTCAAGAAGCGCGACACTTCCTCGTCTATAAGCTCACCGGTTTTCTCGGAGTAGTCCTTTTCCGAGGCGATTTCGCGGCCGAGAAACACCATTTCGTAATTCTTGCCAAGCGTGCGGGGACCGAGTTTCTCGCTCATTCCGTATTGTGTAACTATTTTATTCGCGATTTCCGTTGCTTGTTTCAAATCGCTCGACGAACCGGTACTTATATCCCCGAACACCTGTGATTCGGCCGTGTATCCTCCGAGAAACACCGCAAGGTCGGACAAAAATTCCGCTTTTGTCCTAATGCGCCTGTCTTCAATCGGGAGTTTCAAGGTATATCCTCCCGCCATTCCGCGGCTTATTATCGTGACTTTATGAACAGGATCGCTGTCCTTTATCCCTGCGGCCACAAGAGCGTGGCCGGCCTCATGATACGCGGTTATCTTCTTCTCTTGTTCGGAAATCACGCGTGAACGGCGCGCCGGACCAAGAAGCACTTTTTCGATTGAGTTGAAAAAATCGTCCTGTGTTATTTTTTTTCGGTTTTCCCGAGCCGTCAAAATTGCCGCTTCGTTCGCGAGATTGGCAAGGTCGGCTCCGGAAAATCCCGGAGTCCTCACGGCTATTGACTTCAAGTCAACCTGCGAAAGCGGCTTGTTCTTGGAGTGTATTTTCAAAATTTCCTCCCTGTCTTTCATGTCCGGCATATCAAGCACGACCCTTCTGTCAAAACGCCCGGGCCTTAGAAGCGCCGGGTCCAAAACATCCGGTCTGTTTGTCGCCGCCATCACTATAACGTTCGTATTGCGGTCGAAACCGTCCATTTCAACAAGAATTTGGTTCAGTGTTTGTTCGCGCTCATCGTGTCCTCCGCCAAGTCCCGTGCCGCGTTCGCGCCCGACTGCGTCTATTTCATCAATAAAAATTATGGACGGTGCGGCACGTTTCGCCGTTTCAAATAAATCTCGCACCCGCGAGGCGCCTACACCAACGAACATTTCAACGAATTCGGAGGCGGACAAGTGGAAAAACGGCACGTTTCCTTCTCCCGCGACCGCGCGGGCAAGAAGCGTCTTTCCCGTTCCCGGAGAACCCATTAAAAGAACTCCGCGTGGTATTTTAGCACCGATGTCGAGGAATTTTTTCGGATTTTTTAGAAAATCAACGACTTCTTCAAGTTCCTCCTTGCTCTCCTTCAGGCCCGCTACGTCTTTAAATGTTATTTTGTCCTTCTTGTGACTGAATATGCGAAAATTCGCTCTTCCAAAAGCGAGCGCCTGATTCGCGCCCACCTTTGCCTGCCGAAAGATAAACCAAAAAATCAGAAGCATAAAAATAACAGGAATGATGGCGGGCAAAAGAACGCCCATCCAGTATCCAAATCCTCCCGGGCTTTTAACATCGAGTTCAACTTTAAGCAGCTTGTCGGGCAATACCCCGTAGTTTGCGAGCGTCTGTGAAACGCTTGTCTCACTTTCCTTACGCGACATTGATTTTGTGCCATCAGACAGTTCGATTTCCAAATCTTCCCCATTCACGGTGATTTTCGAAACCGCTCCGGAGTTTATCTTTTCCGCAAGCGCGTTCAAACTAATTGTCTCCGGCTTGTTGGGTTGAATGTCGAGCAGGGAAGAAAACGCGAATGTTATAAGGAACAAAGCAAGCACCGTTATTATTAAATTTTTGCTTAAGTGTTTCATAATGACTGTTTCATCATAATATCGCACCGCCTGAAATATGCAAAATTTCTGATATAATGTTTAAAAGAACAAAAATATGAATGTAACAGCAAAATCAAAAACGGTTATAATCGCGGTCGTTTTAGTGGTGATTATCGCGGCTTTGGCGGCGTTTTTCGCGTTGCGTCCAGAAAAAGAACCATCGAGTATAGAAACATGGCCAACGCTTGAGGAACAGAATACGGATAGCGGCAACGCAAGAGAAACCGCGACCACAACCATAACGCCGCAAGATATTTCTTCTTCGGAAGAAGGCGGCGGACTAAACGGCATTATTGATACCAACGACATCGAAATGGAACTTGAAGAAATAAACGCCGATTTCTAAAACTTAAAATAAATTTCATGCGCACGATGTTTTTTACTGGGGACGGAGACGGCGGGGAAAGCGCAGTCAATAACAAAAAAATTTCGAAGAGCCATTCGTTGCTTGAACTTTTGGGCGAATTAGACAAACTGAATTCCATACTCGGATGGTGCGCCGTGGAAGCGGCGGCGATTGATGGGGCGGGCAACAAAAAATCATCTGTGATATTCGGGGAGATGATTTTGAAAACGCAGGAAATTATATTTATGGCCCAATCGGAGTTAGGGGGCGCTGTTTTCGAAATAAATTCAAAACACCGGATTGAAGAGAGGCACACGGAGTACGCGGAGGGTGTGATAAAAATTATTGACGCGGAGTTGCCGCAGATAACAAAGTTTATCATCGCCGGCGGGGTTGAACTTGCGGCGCGGCTTGATATAGCAAGAGCTAAATCAAGGAAAGTCGAGCGGCTTGCCGTGCGATGCGCTTCGGACTTCCCGGTGTCAAGCGCGTCCCTGAAATTTTTCAACCGTCTTTCCGCGATGCTTTTCGCGCTCGCGAGGTATGCTAATTACGTAAGCGGAATCGAAGAACAACATCCCACATATTCTGTTTAACCGCCTACAAAGTGTTATAGTTATATTAAATATATGCTTACCATCGAAGATATGATATTCCGTTTTTGCGTCGCGGTGGTTCTCGGCGCGATTATAGGGCTTGAGAGAGAATACATCGGAAAGGAAGCCGGACTCCGAACGAATATGATAGTTTCCGCGGGCGCCGCGATTTTTTCGATAGTGGGTGTGGTTTTGCCGTATATAATATCAACATCGCCGGCAAATCTTAGCGATGTTATAGCAAGAAACAGCGGATTTTTAAGCGTCATCGCCAACGTTGTCGTTGGAGTCGGTTTCCTTGGCGCCGGAATCATAGTGAAACAAGGAATTCACGTGCATGGGCTCACCACTGCCGCGACCGTGTGGTTCGCGGCCGCTTTGGGAATACTCGCCGGAATAGGCCTCGTAAAATTCGGCTTTTTCGCCGCTATTTTCACCGTGGCGCTTCTCACGCTTTTAAGACATCTGAACCTGCCGAAACTATTTAAACATAAAGTAAGGGGGGATTAGGATTATTATAACCATACTAACACTTCCACTCTTTTTCGTGTCCACTTTATGGGGTACAGATCATTCGTGCCTGGAGAGGGAATTGAACGTCGCCCACGATTTTATCGTGGCTCCTTAGGAACCCAGCGGTTCCAATACCTCCGCCTTGGGGAAACTACCGTTTCCCCATCGCCCCTTCCCATTCAATTCCCGGAACGCACGAAAATAAATTTGCATGCTCCTCCAGGCCACACCTCACAGCTTCGCTGTTCGTGCCTGGAGAGGGAATTGAACCCCCGACGCAAGGTTCTTCAGACCTTCGCTCTACCACTGAGCTATCCAGGCTATCCATGCCCTCCTAATTTTACTCTCCGAAGCGGCGAGTCCCCGCAAAGGATAGGCACCACCAACCCAAAACAACGCCATTACACTAACAAAAAAACATTTATCCCGCAACTTAAATTTTCTCGACTTTCTCCTGTACGCTGTTCTTTTTTTGCTCCTGTGTTTCTTTTTCTGCTTCTTCCACCTTTTTTCCAAACTCCTCGGCTTTCAATTCAAGGCCCACATATTTACCAAACAACTTGCGGAAAATCTGGCCACCAAACACGAAAACCAAAACAGCCGCCGCTATGCCTATTTCAACGTTTCGGAAGATTTCTTCAGAGTGAAGATAGTGCAGTCCCGACATAAGAAAATAAGACACAACCGTCATGCTTCCAAACCACAGCGCGATAGAGGCCATATCCACTTTCAAAAAACGGGAGATTTTTGTGCGGGACCACCCTATTAAAAAAACAACCGTTATCGCGCCCCCGGGAAGAAATCTTGAGACAATGGAAATCCTTGATATGTTTTTTTTGAGATAATGCAAATATGCCTGCGTTCGCTTGTTTGACTTGTGCTTTTTGTAAAACCTCCATCCAAACCGCGTATGCCGCATAATCTGCCCGAGATAGTACCAGAATACGTCCTCGATTATCATAACGCCCAACACAATCGCGAAAAGCCTTGTCCATTCAATGTCGTGGTTTATGGCAAGATACACCGAAACCAGAATCGTCGCGCTCCCATATATAACCATGCCCAATGCGATTATGGCATCCGTCCACGCGGGATTGTGTAAAATCCATTGACCAACGCCTAACGCATTGTCCATCGGCTCATTATACATTAAAATTTTTTCATCAAACAAATTTGCGCGTAACATGCCTATAGACGAAAAATATATACGCTTAAAGGCGTCAAGAGCGAGCGGCCCCGGCGGGCAGAGAGTGAACAGGCGCTCGACCAAAATACAGGCATGGGTAAATATAGGCGAACTTCCATTTTCAGAAGAAGAAAAAGCGACAATAAGGCGCAAGCTTGCGGGACGGATAAACGAGAACGATGAGTTTGAGGTTGAAAGCGAGGAAGAACGGTTTCAGGAGCAAAACAGAAAAACAGCCGTTGAAAAAATAAACCGGCTTATAGAAGACGCTCTGTACGAAGACGCCCCGAGAATACCCACGAAACCCTCCAAAGGAGCGAAGGAAAAACGCTTGCGGCGCAAACACTTAAGATATCAGAAGAAAAAATCTCGAAGAGACGCGAAACAAACCGATGTTGAAAACGCAACATAGAGGAAGTATGCTTCATTTTGAGTTTTGCTTCGTATGGTGCCTATAGCTCAGTGGTAGAGCGTCCGCCTGTGGAGCGGATTACACGAGTCCGATTCTCGTTAGGCACCCCATCGTAGACGAATTGAGGTAAAAACCTCGCTTTGTCTTTTATTCATCGGGGTTTTTCCCAGTTTGAGCCGTTTATATTCTTCCTCTAAGGATGGATACTGTTCTTGAATCGGGATGAGCCATTCTTTCGCTTTAATACTCAGTTTTCCGTCTTTTATTGAAAAGTTCGAACCAAGTGCATTCAATATCAAAAGTGTCACCCCTAAGTGTTAACTGAACAGTCAATTTGATAGACGTGCTATTGTGATACAATTAAATTATGGGAATGGTTTCTTTCATAAATAGAGAAAATTTACGAGTGGCCCGTGAAAACATTGGGTTAAACACCACTCTTGCCTCAAAGAAGGTTTTGAACTCAAAAAAGGACTCGATTGCTAAATGGGAAAGTGGTGAGTCGTTGCCTACTTGGTTACAGGTGTCAAAAA
This sequence comes from Candidatus Jorgensenbacteria bacterium RIFCSPHIGHO2_02_FULL_45_20, assembly GCA_001779535.1. GTDB lineage: Bacteria > Patescibacteriota > Minisyncoccia > UBA6257 > GWB1-50-10 > GWA2-45-9. The sequence goes on along the minus strand of MFKJ01000011.1, from coordinate 22,903 downwards.
TGGCAAAAGTATACAATGTGCCAGAGGCCCTCTTTTTTTCCGATGAAAAAATTAGGAAGAGTAAGACAATACCCGATTACCGTGTGGGTTCAAGTGAAAAAAATGATGAGAAAATAAAAGCTCTTATTAATCTTGTTGTAACAAGACAAAAATGGCTTGAAAGGGAGCTAAAAGATGCTGGGTGGACTCCAAATAGACTCATGGGATCGGGTACACATCTAAAGAGTCCAAAAGATCTCGCGGGCCTAATTACAGAAAAATTGGACATTGATCTTGCAGAGATTAAAAAAATTTCCTCTCGCAAGGATACATTAAATTATTTAATTCAAAGAGCTGAAAATTGTGGTATTTTTGTTGGCAAAACAGTTTCATACCATCGATTAAAAGTTGAAGATTTGCGCGGACTCTTTATTTCTAATAATTACTGTCCTTTTATTGTATTAAATCGCAGGGATACTTTTTCTGCCCAAATATTTTCTTTTATACACGAACTCGCTCATTTTTTTAGAAAAAGCGATTCTATATCTAATTCTCTTGAATTTCGCAACATTAACAAAAATATAAATCCCGAAGAAGTTTTCTGTAATAGGGTTGTGATTGAACTTCTTTTACCAGAGAAAAGATTTGAAAAGAAGTTTTATACAAAAAACGACATAGATTTTGTTTCTATGTTGTATAAAGTAAGCTCGTTGTCTGTTTTTTATCGCCTAAAGGATTTAGGCATGATTAAACAGGATATAGAAAGTAGTCTCGAGAGGGATATTAAAAGGGAAATTGATGAGAATCTCAATAGAAAAGCGGAAGAAGATGCAAACAAAGAGGGGGGGAATTATATATACGCCATGAAAGATTCTAATGGAGATCTTTTTAATAACATTGTCTCAAGTTCATATCTAGAAAATAAAATAGGGTATGTCGAGGCGACAAATTTGTTACGTTTTTCTCCCGAAGTTATATGAATGTACTTAACAAAAATAAGGTATATTTATTCGATACGAATGTATTAATTGATCTTTCTGTATGGCTTCCAGTATCATTGAACAAAGTTTTTTGGGAGAAACTTACAGAAGCATTACGAGATGGGGTTTGGATACTCTTGGATGTTGTAATGAATGAGATAAGGGGAGACAACGATGGGTTAAAAGATTGGTGTAAGAATCAAGAAAAAAGTGGTTTTATTAAGAATATAGATGATATACATAGGGAAAGAGGGATAGAAATTAATAGTACATATAAGATGATTGATGAAACGTCTTTTAGATCTACAGTTGATACATATCTTATTGCTTATGCGGAAGCAAATGGATTGGCAATTTTTTCAAGAGAGAGTCGTAGAAAGAAATTAGATGACCTATATAAAATTCCCGATGTCTGCAAAGTGCTAAATATACCTACGTTGAGGGTACCGAAAGTTTTTTTTGAATTAATTGGATATAAAAACTAATAGGTGTTTTTACAGTCTTCCTGAAATAGGTTTATATCCTAGTTCCAACATTGTGTACTACAGCACCCAAAAATAGTACAAAGTTCGTAAAGTTTATAAAGTATGAATTCAAACGAATTTTATTTCAACTTCAGCAGAATTTTGTGTTCCGCGGCGTTTAGTGATTCGATTTCGAAAGTATAAACTTCTCCCTGCGAGAGTTTCTTTTTCATCTCCTCAACGCCGCCGAAAGAGGCGACGTGAACCTGTCCCTGGATTTCGTCGTCTAAATCGATCACAGCGCCAAAAGGATGGAAGCCGCGCACCTTGCCGCTTACTTCCTGTCCGTTTTTATACCTGCCCTCGATTCCACTCCACGGGTCGGACATAAGCGCTTTGAGAGAAAGGGAAATTTTTCCGTCTTTTATGTCGGTGATTTTCACTTTCACCAAATCATCAATTTTCACCATTTCTTTCGGATTCTCGACAATTTTATACCCCAGCTCCGATATGTGTATCAGCCCTTCAACCGAGGGATTATCCGTGAACTTCACGAAAACGCCGAAGTCCGCGATTCCCGTTACAACTCCTTCGACAATCTGCCCGACAGAATAATTCCGCACCATTTCCCGCGAGCTTTCTTCTTTCGCCGCCTTTTCGGATATTATAAGTTTATTCGTGCGCGGATTGACATCGGTTATCCTTATTTCCACTTCGCCGCCGACAAGTTTTTCAAGGTCGGTATGCGACCCGTTCACGCCAATTTCACCTTTATTTTCAGATGGGTTTATGAGTTGTGATATCGGAAGAAACGCAGGAAGTCCATGAATGTCGGTAATAAGCCCGCCCTTGTTGAAACCGGTTATTTTGACTTTCAAAACCTCCTCTTTGTCTTTTATGTCCTGAACATTCTCCCATGATTTTTGTCTGTCGGCATGCGAGAGCGAAAGCTCAACAAAACCGTCTTCGTTGTCCACGTCCACAACCTTGCCTCTCACGGGATCGTCAACGTTCAAAGCGCGCACGATTTCACGCGCGTTCTGCATTTCCCCGCGATAAACCGCGCCCGTGCCGTACAAGCCGAGATCAACCAGAATCATGCGGCTTCCTTTCTCCAAAACCTTCCCCTCAACCAAATCACCGAGCCGCAAAAGGCGCATCGCGCTTATTTCCGATTTCACGACGGAAACCGGAGCTTGTTCGCCTTCCTGTTTTATTGCTGTTATCATAAAAAAATAAATTTACATTTCGCTCGCTACGCTAATAAAGATACTAGACGTGGTTCTATAATGTCAATTCAACCGCATAATGCAAAATACATCCTGGAATTCGTGGCGCTTGCGTGTTATTCTTAAAAAATAATTCTTTTTCCAAGATAATGATAATCACTTATCACGGTGGCAATTATTTCAAAATCCAGTCGGGCGAAATTTCTTTCCTGATAGACCCTCTAAACCAGCGGGCCTTCAAGGGAGCCGCGGTTGCCATTAACACAATTAAGCCATCTGCTGTTGATTTTTCCGATTCCAGCAACGGAGCGTGTTTTTGGATAGACCACCAGGGAGAATATGAAAAAAACGGCATACATATTTCCGGATGGAGCATCGGTAACGAAAATGGGATAGAAAAAACGGCGTATCTCGTTGATTTTGATGACGTGAAATTCGCCATACTCGGACACGCGACAGGCGAACTGCCGAAGGACTTCATAGAGCGGTTTGAGGGAACGGATGTTATGATTGTGCCGGCCGGAGGAAAGCCATTCATAGCACAGGCGGAGCTCGCGCGATTTATCCGTCAGATAGAACCAAGCATAATAATCCCGTCTTTATTTAGCGATATCGGCCTGTTTCTTAAGGAATTTAACGGGCAAGATAAGCCCCGGGCGGAAGAAAAGTTCGTGTTCAAGAAAAAGGATTTGACCTCCGGCGCGATGGAAATAAAACATCTCGAGGATAAAAAATAGGCGAAAATGCGAGAACGCATAAAAAAATTCGTCGCGAAAATCAGGCGGGCTGATGAAGCGACAAAACAGAAATGGTTTTGGGGAAGCTCGGCGGCGGCGGTTTTGATAGTTTTGGGATTGTGGCTCGTTTATATAAGCAACTTCACGGCGGCGCCGTTTTCTAAAAAAGAAAGCGCCGGAAATGAAGAAAGTTCATTTATCGGAACTTTCAAAAAAGGCATTCAAAGCTTGTCGGACGACCTGAAAACAAGATACGGCAACCTGAAAAAAAATCTGGATACGAACATCGGAGCGCTTGAAAAACGCATCGGGGAGACAAACACCATTATGATAGATAGCGGCGCAGCGGAGAACGCGCCGCAAGGTCTTGAAAACACAACCACCACTCCGCTACCATAAAGCAGAAGACGACACGCGTGATTTTCACACATAATGAAAAATAACAAACCAGTAAAAGACGCAAACGAGCAAGCCGAACCGCGGCAAGAAAGAATAGAAGACCGCGAAATAACAACGGAGTTAAAGGAGTCGTATATAAATTACGCGATGTCCGTAATCGTTTCGCGCGCGCTTCCAGATGCCCGCGACGGACTAAAGCCCGTTCAGCGGAGAATTATATGGAGTATGTGGGAATCGGGACTGAAACATTCCGCCAAGCTTAGAAAATCCGCGAACGTGGTCGGAGGCGTTATGGCGCATTATCATCCGCATGGCGATTCTTCTATTTATGACGCCATAGCGAGAATGGTGCAGGATTTTTCCCTCCGGTATCCGCTTGTGCAGGGACAGGGCAACTGGGGTTCTATAGACGGAGACGCTCCGGCCGCTATGAGGTATTCGGAGTGCCGGCTATCCAAAATCTCCGAAGAGATGGCAACCGACATAGAAAAGGAGACGGTTGATTGGGAGGCAAATTACGACAACACGAAACTCGAGCCGAAATTCATGCCGGCGAAATTGCCGAACCTTCTTTTGAACGGCGCGGTCGGCATAGCGGTAGGAATGGCGACAAGCATCCCGCCGCACAATCTTGCCGAAGTCGCGGACGCCATAATTTATCTCAACAAAAACAAAGACGCGGACGTCAAGAATCTGATGAAATTCATCCCCGGGCCGGATTTTCCGACAGGAGGAATAATATACGATTCTAAAGCGATTGAAGAAGCGTATATAACCGGAAAGGGAGTGGTTACGATGCGCGCGCTCGCGCAAATCGAGGAGAAAAAAAGCGGCAGTTTCAACATTGTAATCACCGAAATTCCTTATCAAGTCAACAAATCCACTCTTCTTGAAAAAATCGCCGAGCTCGTGCAAGACAAAAAAATAGAGGGAATAAAAGACATGCGCGACGAATCGGACAGGGACGGACTTAGAATTTTTATCGAACTTAAAAACGACGCGATACCGCAAAAAATACTCAATCAGCTTTATCAATACACCGAACTGCAGAAAAATTTTCACTTCAACATGCTCGCCCTTGTGGACGGCATACAGCCGCAGATACTTTCGCTCAAGGAGACGCTTGTGATATATCTCACCCACAGAAAAGCCGTCGTGGAAAGAAGGACGCGGTTTGACCTTAAAAAAGCGGAGGAGCGCGCACATATACTTGAGGGGTTAAAAAAAGCCCTTGATTCCATAGACGAGGTTATCTCCACGATTAAAAAATCAAAAGACAAAGAAGACGCGGCGATAAACTTAATCAAGAAATTCAAACTTACTCCCATCCAAACGCAAGCGATACTTGAGATGCGGCTTCAGGCGCTCGCCGCTCTTGAAAGGAAAAAAATAGAGGATGAGCTCCGCGAAAAAACATCCTTAATAAAGGAGCTGCGAATTATTCTGAAGAGTCCTGAAAAAATCGCCGATATCGTAACCGCGGAACTCGAAGAACTTAAAAAAACATTTTCCGACCCAAGGCGCACCAAAATCATCCATTCCGGACTTACTGAATTCAGGGAAGAGGACCTGGTTCCAAATGAAGAGACGGTGATAATGTTCACTCTCGGCGGATATATAAAACGCCTTCCTCCCACAAACTTCCGCGCGCAAAGGCGCGGCGGCAAGGGCCTTATCGGTTTCGACCTCAAGGAAGAGGATTTTATAGACCGGCTCATTTCCGCGAACACCCACGATAATATTTTATTTTTCACAGACAAGGGAAAAGTTTTCCAGACGAAGGTTTATGAAATACCCGCGGCTTCAAGAACCGCCAAGGGAAAATCCATACATAATTATCTTGAAATCCCGCAGAACGAATCAGTTAGCGCCATCATCGCTTATCCCGAAGACAAAACTCCGCACAGTCCGCGTTTTCTCGTGATGGCAACAAAAAACGGCGTAATAAAGAAGACCCCGATAGAGGATTTCGCGAGCGTGAGGCGCACCGGAATCATCGCGCTGACTCTCAAAAAAGACGACTTGCTCCGGTGGGTGAAGATTTCGTCCGGCAAAGACGAAATCGCAATGTCAACTTCAAACGGACAAGCGATAAGGTTCAAAGAAAAAGACGTGCGGCAGATGGGGCGTTCGGCTTCCGGCGTGAAAGGAATTTCACTCAAAAAAGGCGACTTTGTCGCCGGACTTGATATAATAAAATCAGGCACGGAGGCGAAAAACGTCCAGCTTCTCGCCGTTATGAAACGCGGGTTCGCGAAACGCACTCCGATTTCCGAGTATAAAACTCAGAAGCGTGGCGGGAGCGGAATTAAGACGGCAAAAGTGACGGAAAAAACCGGAGCGGTTATTTCAACTCACGTGATAGACGACTCCATCGAAGAAATCCTTGCTTTTTCCAAAAAAGGCCAGGCCATCAGAACAAGCATGGGCGATGTCAGGATAGCCGGACGGGCTACGCAGGGAGTGCATATTATGAATCTGGACAAGGACGATGAACTGATAGGCGTGGTATGCCTTTAGTTTAATGAACCAAATAAACACTAAGTTAATCGTATTCGGGGCCATCGGGCTTGTGGCGTTTTTTTTCGCGCTTGTTTTCGCCGGAATCATCCCAGGACTTAAAAAAAATCCGTCCAATGTCGCGAGCGTCGAGGGAGAGCTTTCAATGTGGGTTTTAAACTCGCAAAAAAGCGACTATGACACGGCGCTCGGCAAATTCAATTCGCTCTACAGCGGGGTTTCTGTAAACATAAGAACTTTCACGGACGAAGCGGCATATAAAAACGCCATTCTCCAATCGCTCGCGGTAGGGAACGGCCCGGATATATTTATGGTTGACAATGCCGAGATAGGCCGTGAATCAAATAAGATAGTTCCCTTATCAACGCAAAGAATTACACTCTCCAAAATGCAAGAGTTGTTCCCGAGAGTGGTCGAGAGCGATTTCGTGAGTGGCGGAAATATTTACGCCCTCCCGCTTTCGGTTAATACGCTTGTTATGCTTTACAACAAAGACGTCCTCGATTCCAGGGGCGTTGCGCAGATACCAAAGACATGGGAGGAATTTAAGGCGATGGTTTATAAAGTAGCGGAGATTGATTCGTCAAAACGCATAAATATAGCCGCGGCGGCGATAGGCGGGTCCGAAAAAAACATAGATAAAGCAAGTGATTTAGTCCAGCTTATAATGATGCAGGCGGGGGTTTCTATGGTGAAAAGTGATTTTTCCGGCGCTTCTTTTTCCACGCCGGCGGGCGAAAATGCCGTGCGGTTTTACACCGGTTTTTCGGACGCGAAAAACAAAGAGTACACATGGAACTCTTCGATGCCTGAAGCAATCGATTCTTTTGCCGAAGGTAAAACCGCGGTGATGTTCAATTACAAATCGGCCATAAAAGAAATACTAAAGAAAAACCAATGGCTCAACATCGGAATAGCGCCGGTTCCTTATCCCGAGAAAGCTAACTGCAAAAACGAATACGACTGTAAAACCGCATACGCGAGGTATTTCGGATACGCGGTTTCAAGGCAGAGCAAACTTCAGGGAGCGGCTTGGGATTTGATACTTACAATGACAACAGAGTCCGATTCGGCGGAAAGTTATATGCAAAAAACCAAAAATCCGCCGGCATTGCGCTCTCTCATAAATAAGGTTTATGGCGATCCCGAATTCAGCGCGGAAGCGAGGCAGGCGCTTATCGCGAAGTCGTGGTCGCAACCCGACCGCGCGGCGATATCCGGATATTTCTCCAATATGATTGATGTCATAACGAGCGGCGCTACAGAAATAAATTCCGCGCTCCGGCAAGCCGAGGATTCGGTTACGCGGCTTTTTCAAAACAAATAGAAAATTTGCAAAAGTATGAAAAATAAAATAATTCCGCTCGCGATTTTTTGCGCTTTCGGATTGTTCGGCACTACTACTATCGCGCAAGCGCTTACATTCGACCTTTGGAGCGGAACGGAGGCGACAACGACTTACGCGAGCGGTTCAATTCTTTACGAAACCGCTCCAGTTCCCTGCAATGTGCGCGGCTCGTGCGATTTCTGCGACGCGCTTGTGGTGGGACAGAACGCCGTGAATATCATGTTCGAGATCGCTGTACCACTCGCGGTTATTTTCATCATTTACGGCGCGATAATGCTAATGGTGGCGGGTGGCGTCCCGAAAAGATTCGAGAATGCCCTTACAACTATAAAAACGGCCGTAATCGGACTCGCGATAGTTCTCGCGGCCTGGATAGGAGTAAACACGATTATCAATCTGATAGCGAGTTCGAATTTCAAAACAACTTCAGGCGATACGCTTGACCTGCGCTTTTGGAATAAGGTTGAGTGCAGATAACCAAGCGTTTCATAAAAACACGTTTTCTTGTATAATTTTCATAAAACAAATGAAAAAACGACTTAAAATCATTATTCCCGCCTTTTTTTCCTTTTTAGCTTTTTTGCCGCTTTCGGCGCGCGCCGTGGCGATAGAGCTTCAAAACCCGCTTAAGTCCGGGGACGTTATTGAACTCATACACTCGATAATAAACTGGCTTACTATGATAGGCGCGCCGATTGCCGTGATTATGATAATATGGGGAGCATTCAAAATAATGTTCGCTCAAGGAGACCCCAAAAATTTCGCCACGGGAATGAAAACTATTTTGTGGGCCGTTGTCGGCTATGGTATAATTTTCATCGGCTGGGGCATCATAGGCATTATTCAGGGAATTCTTGAATAACATCTATCGCACGCTCCATATCGGATTTTTTAACGAAAGGTCGAGATGCTTAAAAAGAAAATGAAAAAACTTTTTGTTTTAGGAGTTAGTTTGTCGCTTTTGGTTTCTCCATTTATCGCGGCCGCGCAGCTCGGCGCGGATTCGCCACCAGCACTTGATGAGGGACAGATAACCGATTACGGTACTTTAATGGACAAAATAGGAAGCATAGGAAGTTATATGCTTGGCATACTTCTCGCTATCGCGGTTATATTTCTTATATTCGCCGCGTTTACGTATCTTACGTCCGGCGGTGAAGAGAAAGCGACCACAAAGGCTAAAAATTACATTATTTACGCGGTTGTCGCGATCGCTATCGGCCTTCTCGCGAAAGGGCTTGTGGAAGTTGTGAGGCAGTTTGTTCTTGCTTAAAAAGTTTTTATGAAAAGAATGTCCGCTTATTCGTCATTGGTGTTGTTACTTGCGCCGGCAACGGTTGCGGCTCAAGGTTCGTCTGGCTCGTCAATCAACTCGCCGCAGAAAGCGCTTGAGTTGCTCGATACGATTGCCCGGTGGATGTATGGCGGCATTCTTGCTCTTGCCGTGATTTTTATCCTTCTTGCCGCTTACAATTTTCTTTGGAGCGGGGGAGATACGGCCAGAGTAGAGAAAGCGAGAAACCAGCTTCTTTACACGGCTGTCGCGGTTGGAGTCGCGATTCTCACAAAATCAATCATAAAGCTCGTGGAGATAGTGCTTAAATAAAATTGTGTTATGCGACTTGCCCCCCCACTTTTCGCGTTGCGTAAAAGTGGGGGGGGGTGTTTTTTACACAAAGTGGTATAAATAAAGTATGCTTCCCCCGATATGCTGAGGTGGCGAAATCGGCAGACGCGCAAGGTTTAGAACCTTGTGGGGGCAACCTCTTGGGAGTTCAAATCTCCCCCTCAGCACACAGCACTCGCTAAAGCTCGTTTGATACTTTCTCATACTTCCTCCGCTTTCTCCTTCTCCCGTGGAATGTTTGGTGGACTTCGCGGAGCTCCTTATTCGTGAGATGCGTATAGATTTGCGTGGTTGATACGTTCGCGTGTCCCAAAAGCGACTGCACTGAACGCAGGTCGGCGCCGTTTATAAGCAGGTCTGTGGCATAAGAATGGCGCAACTGGTGGGGATGTATCTTTTTTGGGATTCCCGCTTTCCTCCCATAGAAATCAACCAATCTTTCGACTGAACGCGGAGTTATTTTTCCTAAAACCTTCCCGGATTTGATTAGACTTACGAATAAAAATTCCTCCGGGTCTATTCGCTTATCAAGGTATGCTTTTATGGCCTTTTTTGCTCCATCCGACAAAAACACGACGCGTAATTTGTCCCCTTTGCCGCGAACCGACACCTCGCCGCGTTCAATGTCTATCCGCCGTGGCAAAGAGCACAGTTCAGAAAGACGCAAACCCGTCGAAAAAAATGTCTCAAGAACGGCCTTGTCGCGAAGCACGCGCAGATTGTTTCCTTTTGGAGCCGAAAGCAACCTTTCGAGTTCGCTATAATCGAGGGTTTCTATATCCCGTCGCGAAACTTTGGGCAATTCTATTGTTTCCGGCGATAAAACTTTTTTCTCCCGCTTTATCAGATATTTCAGGAAATTTCTTATGGCTATGACATAATACCCCTGCGTGTTTTTCTTCAAATCTTTGCCGGAAAGGTAAGTTCTGAAGCCGCGTACCGCTTCGGATGTTATGTCCGACAGTTTTCGAATGTTCTGTTCCTTAAAAAATAACAGAAGATAGCGCGAGTAGTTTTCCCGCGTTTTATGCGACTTATTCTTTTCTATTTCCAAATAATCGAGGTATTGTTTCAAAAATTCATCCGCTTCGTTTGAGATATCCATTGCATACAATATAACACGAAAAGAGGGGGACTTGCTCTTTTGTGGTTTTAGCGGTATCATAAAAAATATAGTAAATATGCTCTCGAAACAGCAAAAACAGAGTGCGGCGCGCGAGTACAAAAAACACGACACCGATACGGGTTCAGCGGCGGTTCAGATAGCCATTCTCACCCGCCAAATCAAGGAACTCGCCGCTCATCTGAAAAAAAATCCGAAAGACAATCATTCAAGGAGGGGTCTTCTTATTATGGTCGGTAAGAGACGTAGGTTCCTCCAATACCTCGAAAAAAACGACGAAAGGAAGTACCGTTCAATAGTAAAGAAACTTGAACTTTAAGCGGAGCTTTACAGACGCTCCGTTTTTTCCAGCCATTCAGAAAAAACAAAAAAGGATTGAGAACGACAGAGCGACAATTTTATGCATCAAGACCAAAGAATAGGAATTTTTATAGATATACAAAATATATATCACTCCGCGAAAAACCTTTATCAGGCGCGTGTAAATTTTGAACAGCTTGTAAAATATGTCGCGGCGGGACGCCCGACAATACGGACAATCGCTTATGTTGTAAAAAGCGAAGGCATTGTCCCGCACGAACATACGGCGGGCCGCGGGGAAGAATTGTTTTTTGACGCTCTGCGAAACGCCGGTATAGAGCTTCGTCTCAAAGACCTGCAGGTTTATTCCGGCGGAGCAAAAAAAGCTGATTGGGACGTGGGACTCGCGGTTGACGCGATCCGGATGAGCGGTTCGCTCGACGCGGTGATTCTTATAACCGGCGACGGCGATTTTGTTCCGCTCGTGGAATATCTGAAGTGGGGCACGGGGAAACAAGTTGAGGTTGCCGCGTTCTCACGGACGACTTCAGCGCGGCTCAAAGAAGTCGCCGACAAATTTGTGGAGATAGAATCAATACCGCGCATACTTTTGAAAATCCGGCCAGAAAGAAAAAACAATAAATAAAAGATTATGGAACTAAACAGAAAGATATTTAAAACGGAGTTGGACGGAGAAGAGATTTCGATAGAGGTTTCGGAGCTTGCCGGACAGACAAACGCTTCGGTTATAGGCAAGCACGGGAACACGGTGGTGCTCGCGACTGTTGTTATGGGTTCAGAAGACAGGCCGGGCGATTTTTTCCCGCTCACGGTTGATTATGAGGAGAGGTTTTATGCCGCGGGGAAAATAATAGGCAGCAGATTCGTGCGTAGGGAAGGAAGGCCTTCCGATGAGGCAACGCTCTCCGCCCGCCTTATAGACCGCGCAATACGCCCGCTTTTCGACCATAGACTAAGAAGGGAGACGCATGTGGTTGTAACGGTGCTTTCATACGATGAACTTCACGACCCCGACATTATAGGGCTTTTGTCCGTTTCCGCCGCGCTTCACATTTCCGACATCCCGTGGAACGGACCTGTTGCCGGAGCAAAGTCAATCAAAAAAGACGAGGATGGAGGTTTGATTTCCAAGGCATTTTTCGCCGGACCGGAAAAATGTGTAAATATGATAGAACTGGAGGGCGATGAATTAAGCGAATCGGACGCGGCTTCCATTTTCAGAGAATTGTTTGCTAAAATACCGGCTTTGGTGTCTTTTCAGAACGAAATCCGCAAATCAATCGGCAAACAAAAGGTTAATGTGATACCCGAAGACAACGAAGATATATTACGGACGAAAATTAAAAAAATAATAGACCCTGAAATTCTTAAGGCGTTTCAGGAAAAACGCGGAGAAGAATTGAAAAAAAAGGTAATGGAGGGCGTTGTCGCGGATGAAAACCTGAAAAACAAGGCAGATAAGGCGCTTGCAATTTTTGAAGAGGAGGTGGACGCGTTTATCCATAGGGAAATTCTGGAATTCGGCAGGCGCGTGGACGGGCGAAAATTCAATGAAATAAGGCCGTTACATTCAGAGGTTGGTTTGTTTTCCATAACGCACGGCTCCGGTCTTTTTATTCGCGGAGGCACGCAGGTGCTTGCTATAACTACTTTGGGGCCGTCGTCGGCCGAGCAGATGGTGGAAACAATGGAAACGACGGGTAAAAAACGTTTTATGCTTCATTATAATTTTCCAGGATTCGCCGTCGGCGAATCCGGACGCTCACGAGGCCCCGGACGCAGGGAAATAGGACACGGGGCGCTCGCCGCCAAGGCTCTTACGGCAATGATTCCGAAGAAAGAGGATTTTCCATACACCATACGCGTAGTTGCTGAAACACTTTCGTCCAACGGCTCCTCGTCTATGGCTTCCACCTGCGCGGCTTGCTTGTCCCTTATGGACGCCGGCGTTCCAATCAGAAAACACGTTGCCGGAATAGCAATAGGGCTTATTCTCGACGAAAGCGGCACAAACTACAAAATTCTGACTGACATTCAAGGTCCGGAAGACCATTACGGAGATATGGATTTTAAGGTTGCCGGAACAGAAGATGGAATCACGGCCATACAAATGGACGTGAAAATAAAAGGCATCACGGAACCGATTTTCACGGAAGCGATAAAACAAGCGAAAGACGCGCGCCTTGAAATAATAGGCGTAATGAAAAAAGCGCTCCCAGCCGCAAGAAAAAACGTTTCGCCTTACGCGCCCAAGATAGTCAAATTAATGATACCAGCCGATAAGATAGGGGCGGTGATAGGTCCGGGGGGAAAAAATATAAATGGGATAATAGCGGCAAGTATGAATAAAATATCCATTGATATAGAAGAAGACGGAACCGTTTATGTCTCCGGAGTGGATATGGAACTCGTCGAGCGCGCCTGTAAAACCATAACCGCTTCAGTAAAGGAATATAAAGTGGGTGAGATAATAAACGGTAGGGTGATAAAAATTCTTGATTTCGGCGCGATTGTGGACTTGGGAGGAGGAAGGGATGGTATGATACATGTTTCCGAACTCAAAGAGGGGTTTGTAAAAAAGGTTGAGGATGTGGTTAATCTCGGGGACGAGGTTGTCGCAAAGATAGTGAAAGCAGATCCCGACGGAAGGATAGGCCTGTCGCTCAAGAACCTGATATAAATAACGCTCTGCGTGTTTGACACATAATTTTTTGTTTGCTTGACGTGCCTTATGTTGTATAATAGTTGAATGAACGAAGAAAATAATCCGTTCGGCGCCGGATTCGCGCCGTCAATCGGGACAGGCGAGGGAGAAGTGCCGCTTGCAAAACAACCGGTCGACAAGGTAGACGTGAGAACAATGTCATCGGATATATCGTCGCTTAAAGAAACCGGCGGTACGATGCCGCGTCCGTACGAGGCGTCCGGTTCGAAAACGCCAAATAACTCAACGGACGCAAACAAAGTCGGTCTTCCTGAAACGCCCCAAACACCGAAGGCACCTTCGCCCACAGGACCCGTTTTTTCTTCAAATTTTGAAACAAAAAACAGCGCGCAAAACCAGGAATGGAAACCATCGCCGTCCGCCGTAATTCAGAAAACAAAAAAAGGCAGCGTGCTTTTCAAATGGATTCTTACAATAGTAATTATTGCGGGTGTCGTGGCGGCCGTGTATTTCTTTGTGGCGCCGCGAATCAAGGAGCCCTCTAAAACAATTTCTGAAAACAATATCGCGGCGCCTGAAGCCGCTTTGCCAGAAACCGAGGTGGCGGCTCCGGTTGGTGAAACAAATTCAGCGCCTGAAGAGGCAATTCCCGCCGCGCTCCCCGGCGGAGCGACGCTTGAAATCCACTCGTCGTTATTTAAAAATCCCACCGATTTAATCTTGGACACAAAATTATCGGCATTCGCTCTTGTAGATTTTATTTCGGCCCTTGAATTTACATCCACGTCCGTGCCTATTTTCAAAGAGGTTGTATTCAAAACGCAGGAAAACAAACCATTATCGTTTTCTTACGTTGCCGGCGTGTTCCTACCGTCGTTTTTTACGGAAGAGATGGTAAATAACTTTGAAAATGACGGAACGTTTTTCTCCTACACGAATAAAGACGGAACGTGGTTCGGGGCGGTGTCAAAACTCAAAGATAGCGTTTTGATTGGTTCGGTTCAGGATTCAATGTCCACGCTTCAAAAAAGTCCGGATATTAAAAACTTTTTCCTTTCAGACCCGGGCGATGCCGGAGAGTGGAAAGACGGCAAAGTTGCCAACAAGCCGACATCGCTTGTGTCCTTTTCATTAAGCGGAGCCGTGTTCAGCTATACATGGTTTGATAAATATCTTCTAATCGGCTCAAATTTGGACAGCTCGAACGAAGCCGCGAAAAGATTAGGGTATTAACCAAAAAGAGGGCTATGCCTTTTTCAAAAGAACAACTAACAAATTGGAAGAGGGCGATTCAAAACGCGCTCGCCGAGGTTGTGAAGCGTCTGAATAAAATCCGCAACTATTCTGATTTCGGCGAAGACCTTGACGGACCCGACGAAGAAGCGGACGAAACGGAAGAATTTCTCAAGGATAAGGGCATAGAGAGCGTTTTAAGCGCGCGACTCGGGCGGCTTGATAAGGCGCTTGATAAAATAGAAGGTAATACATACGGCAAATGCGAACTATGCGGCAAGGAAATAGAAGCCGCCATTCTTGATGTTGACCCGGAGTCGCTTTTTTGCATGAATTGCAAGAAAAAACAATAAGGTTCCCTTTTGATGAGCGCGGTTTCAAAAATACTGTCAGCTGAAATTGACGGCCTGGACGCGGAGTTTGTCGAGGTGGAGGCCGACTTGAATGTCGGCCTCCACTCTTTTAATATTGTCGGTTTGGCGGATAAAGCGGTAAGCGAAGCGAAAGAGAGAGTGAATTCCGCTCTCAAAAATTCCGGAATAAGACCGCCATCAAGGGAAAACAGAAAGATAACGGTTAATCTTGCTCCGGCGGACGTAAAAAAAGCCGGTTCAAAATTCGACCTACCTATCGCGCTTGCGTATCTTTCCGCGAGTGAACAAATAAGGCCTTTTGACGCGAAGAAAAAAATATTCATCGGTGAATTGTCGCTTGATGGCGGAGTAAGACCAGTGAGCGGCTCATTAAGCATATCTATTTTGGCGGGTAAAAATGGAATAAGTGAGGTTTTTGTGCCCTATGAGAACGCGGCGGAAGCCGCGGTTATACGGTCGGTAAGGGTTTTTCCCGTACGAACATTAAATGATTTGGTCGCGCACCTTGAGGGAAGGCAAATGATTCCCCAGACGCCATATTCGGCTGTCGTGCCGTCAAAACCGAGAAATACCATATCTATTTCCGACATACGCGGACAGGAAAACGCGAAACGAGCGCTTGCTATATCCGCCGCCGGAGGACACAACATAATAATGTCCGGACCGCCAGGCACCGGTAAAACAATGCTCGCGCAGGCGCTATCTTCGATTCTTCCTCCGCCTTCGCCGGAAGAAATAATCGAAACGACACAAATTTACAGCGTCGCCGGACTGACCGCCCAGACAATGCCCTTTGTTTCATGGAGGCCTTTCCGCGCCCCGCACCATAGCGCGTCCGCTGTATCAATTATCGGCGGCGGAACAAATCCGAAACCCGGAGAGGTAAGTTTAGCGCACAGGGGCGTACTTTTCTTAGATGAAATTCCGGAGTTCCATAGAGACGTTCTTGAAAGTTTGAGACAACCGCTCGAAGAGGGATTCGTGCGAGTCGCGAGAACGAAAAAAACGGTCGTGTTTCCGGCGCGGTTTACGCTTGTCGCCGCGATGAACCCGTGTCCATGCGGATATTTTGAGGACCCGGAAAAAGAGTGCGTCTGCACGGCAAACGAGATAATGCGCTATCAAAAGAAAATATCAGGACCTCTCCTCGACCGCATAGACATACAGATATTTATTCCAAGGGTGAAGGTTGAAGAACTGCGAAACGGCGCCGAAGCGGCTCACGGCGAACCGAAGAAAAAGACAGAAGAGAAAATAGCTGTTGCGCGCAAGTTGCAGGAAAACAGGTTCGCGGAATGTTTCCCGCGCATTTATTCCAACTCCGAGATGAATTCGAAACTTACGGAAAAATACGCCAACCTTGACACCGACGCGGAAGTTTTTCTGAAGCGCGCGCTTGAAAAATCATTTGTTTCTCCGAGAGGATACTACAGGATACTGAAGGTTTCGAGAACGATAGCCGACCTTGACGCGTCTTTTAATATAAAAAAAGAACACCTCGCGGAAGCGTTTCATTATCGGCTAAAAATAGAAGAATAACCGTTTCTATGGGACAAAGATTAGGACAACACTTTCTCAATAATGCCGATGTTCTGCGCTTTATATCCGCGAACGCTGGAATAGAGGACGGATGCGAGATAATCGAAATTGGCCCCGGACACGGAGAACTGACAGAATTTATCGTTCGCGATGCTCGTGGGAAGCGCGCGACAATAATCGCGATAGAAAAAGACAAAGCGCTCGCCGAAAAACTGAAAAAGCGTTTCACAAAAAATCGTTTTTCGGTGTTGAACGAAGACGCTATTTCATTCCTCGAAAACCATCTAAACGGCAAACCGCGCGGGGGCGGAAAAATTATAGTTGTTGGAAACATTCCGTACTATATAACCGGCTTGCTACTACGCGTTTTAGGAACCGCGAAAACAATACCGGACAGGGTTTTGTTGGTTATTCAGAAAGAAGTCGCACAGCGGATATGCGGTGTTCCGCCCAAGATGAACATCCTTGCGGCGTGCGTAGGCGCGTGGGCGTGTCCCACGATACTTCGAATTATTCCGAAGCGTGAGTTTTCTCCGAAACCGAAAGTTGATTCGGCGGTTGTTTTGCTTGATAAAATAAGAATGGCGGTTCCGGAGGCATACTATAAATTCGTCCGTGTAATTTTCGCCCATCCGCGTAAAACCATCCTAAATAATCTTTCTCTTGTCGCGCCAAAAAACATTCTCATAGATATTTTGCAAAGCGCCGGCATACCTGAAAATTCAAGGCCGCAGAATATTTCCATAAAATCAATTAAAACCCTGATGGAAAAAGTGTATAATTTAAATAATGATTAGAATATGGCGCTATTTGATTTTCGTCGCCGTTTTGACGCTTGTTTCGTCAGTGTCCGCTCCGCGAAGCGCGGACGCGGCAGTAGTAAGCATATTCAAGCCGTTCGGCGGGAAAGTGGCGATGTGGCTTCCGGAAGCCCCGGGATGCGCGGTTTTCACCGCGGCGGTATGCGCCGCAACCCTCGGAACGATATGTCCTACAGTGGAACAGCTTGAGGTGGCTCCTCCAAACGGAGGGACGTTCGGAATATTGAGAATTGACGGCTTAACTATACCGGGCCTCACTTATATATATCAGAAATATTTTTACGAAGCTCCCGCGGTAAATGTCGTGGGACTGTCCATAAATCTTTGTGATGTTTGCGGCACAGCGGATAAAGTTCCATTAGTAAGCTCTATTTGCAAAACCAACGCCGTCAAAAAAATTGTCGGTAAGGTATGCGACTTTGTAAGCAGTTCGTGCCCCGTGGGAAACTTAATATACAAACTTGGCACGGGGGGAATTCCGTCTCTATAAGAGGTTGTTTGTTTTTTTCCCCCTCCGCCGGTCCACGGATCGGCGGAGGGGTTCTATTTAGGTCCGACGCCGCTTCCATATCCACTTTAAACGGTGGGTATTAGAGCGGGGACTTAATAAAAAAAATATTGTATAATTACAAAAATAGCGGAGAATGTTTCTCGGAATAGTTTATGGCGTCTATGACAAAAAAGAAAAAAGCGGCAATCATTGTTATTGCTTTCGGCGTGGTCGCTTCCGTTTTCATAATATCCGGCGGCAACGGCGGCAGAGCGTTTTCTATAAACACATCGCTTGAAAATAGCGGTGAAAATTCTTTAAATTTTGAGCGCGGAACGACTTCATACGGCGGCTCTTCTTCCATGCCTGATTCGCAAAATTTTACAGAATCATTCATTGATAAATACGCCGCCGAAATAGTGAAGAGAAATCCGACCGGTCCGTTCGAATATAACAACAAAAAGGCGCTTTCAATGCCTAAAGAGACGGTCCTCGCGGAGATTATGGACGAAGAAATAATGCGCGGCATATACAGCGGATTAGCGTTGGAAACCGACATTAGGGGGCTGTCGGACAATTCAATGGCGGCTGTTTTATCTTATGTAAAACGCTTGAGGGCCGCGAATGAAGCCGCATTTTCAAAAGCCGGCATAGATATGGAAACGGGCATTTACGAGTGGCTCGGAGAAAATAACCCCGACAAAATAACGAGATATTCTGACTCGCTTTCCTCTTTGATTCCGGATTTGCTCTCAATCAGCGTTCCGTCTTCGTGGAAAAACATACACTTGTCTATTATACGCCACGAACAGAAAAAACTGGCGATTCTAAAAAGCATACTGAATATAAACAACGACCCCTTAAGGGCGATGGCGGCCGCGAATGAAATCGAAAATTTGATAGCGGAGGAAGACGATGTGGCGCGGCTCATAGAGGCGGGGGTAAAAGACGTTATAAAAACATAAAATGGGAAAAACGACGGAAAAAATAAAAAGCATAGCCGCGGCCGCACTCATACCGAACATTATAGCGGCGAGCGCGCTTGTTTTCGTTTTATTTCCGAGGCGTGCCGCCGCGCAGAGTGCCGCAAGCAAATTTGCAAGCGCCTGTGTTGGCGGACTTGTCGAATCAATCCTTGGAAACAAAGTCACAAGCGAAATAGAGAAAGCGGCCGATAAATTTACCGATAAGATGAACCCGATAAATACTCTAACCGGAAGCGTTCCGGTTGATGATGTAAACACACGCGCGGAATTAAAGTCCCAAATAAAGACGTCTGCGCTCGAAAATTGTCTGCTTGCGGCAAAAGACATAGCTATGAGAGTCGCGCGCGAAATTCTTAAAAAACAAATACTGGATCAGATAGTGGACCAGACAATAAGGTGGATACAGGACGGCACACAACCCAAGTTTGTTGAGGATTTCGGCCAGTTTGTGAGTGATTCCGCCAATGCCGGCATAGGCGAAGCGATACGCGAGATAGGCCTCGGCGAGTTCTGCGACAGCCCGCTTAAAGCCAGAATACTTATAGGCCTTCAGACGCCGCCGCGTTTCTATGAGGGTTCTTCTTGTACTTTAGACGATGTGGTGGGAAACATAGAGGCGTTCAAGGAAAACTTTCAGAATGGCGGGTGGATAGGCATACAGGAGGCGGCAAGCCCGCAGAACAACCGGCACGGAGCGTATTTACTCGCTATGGAAAAAGTCATTGAAGAAACAGAAAAGCAGGAAAAAATATCCGAGGCAAAGCTCGCGGGCGGCGGAGGATTTTTACCGCAAGAGGTTTGTACTGAATGGGCGCTTATAAACTCTCTTGGCGGACTGGTCAAAGAAAACGGAAGAGAAATAGTGCGGGCGTCGAACCCGCCCAGAAAAGTTTCAGACCCTCCGCCGATACCCGCGGACGCCCCTCCGGAAGCGGTTCGTTGGGTGTGCAACACAATAGCCGTAACTACTCCGTCAAAGACAATAGGCGATACAATATCCAGAGTAGTAAATTCCGACATTGACTATATATTAAGTTCTGATGAGCTTGTGGATTACGCCGCAGCGCTTAGCACCGCGGTTGTAAACCGACTTACCAAGGAAGCCGTTGTGGGACTAAAAAATCTCACCACAAAAGACAGTAGCGAACATGAAACAAATATAGCTAATGCCGCGACAAGCTACGGAGATTCTGTTGTCGGCGTATCTATAAAATCCGGAGTCGAAACCGGAACAATCGAAGATATAAGGGCGCTATCAACCGAACTTTTTACATACATAGAACAAACATCTTCGACGCTTAACCGCATTACCTCGGCGAACTCCGGACTTTTACTTGCGCTTGATAACGTTGGGCCCAATTTAAGAGGACTTACGCAATGTCTTCTGGCAAATGCTCTTTTTGAGTTGCGACCCGCAGAATTTTTGCCGACCGAGACCCTGGATGAAGCGGTATCAAGGGAGGGCGTCTGGATACCCGAGCGGCGCGCGAAAATCAACGGGTTTATCGTGTCGGCGAATGACCTGAAAGTAAAAACAAACAACCCCGCATACAGCGTTTCAGAATTAAGTTCCTTGCTTTCCCAAATCCAGGACGATGTGGGCGATTTAATAGTCGAACTAAACGCGGAATTAACCACCGTAAATTCTTTTAAAAGCGCTGCCGAGTCCAATCGTGATAGGTGTAATAGCGGTTTATAAACGCAAACTTGAAAAATGGCAACGCGGTTAAAAATTAAAAACCTTCTCATTGCGGCGTCTGTCGTGTCGGTTGTTTTTTTCGCCGTTCCGGAACCGGTACGGGCGCTCGCGTTCTTAGGCCCGATGGCGGTTACGATTGTCGCCTACGTTATTCTTTATCTTTTGCAATACCTCGGCTCGATGCTTTTCAGTTTAGCGGGGTATCTCGTGAGTATCGCTCTCAATTTCAACTTCCAAATACTCAATTCCTCAAATATCGTGGTGTCTGTGGGGTGGGAAATAACGCGCGACATAGCCAACCTTGGATTCGTTCTCGTGATAATATTCATAGCTCTCGCGACTATAGTGCGCTACCAGGATTACGGCGCGAAGAAACTTCTCCCGAAACTCATAGCGGCGGCCGTGATAGTGAATTTCAGCTTGACTATAGCCGGAACTTTTATCGGTTTTTCTCATGTGGTAACGCGGTATTTTTTGAGCGCGGTTGTTGAAAGCGGGGCGTCGAGCGGCACCCGCGTCGGCGTGCCTCTTTCGGACAGCGGCTTATTATCAACGGAGTTTACGCGAACGCTTTCCGGAGCGTTCGACCCGCAGGCGCTTTTCACCGAACCCACCGAACCGGAACCGATAGACCCCGACGCCGAAGCCGGAGCGTTCACGAAATTCGGCACGCGCGCTCTCCTTGGGGTTACCAGCTTGTTCTTCATCGTCATATTCATATTCATAGCGTCTTTTGTTCTTCTCGCGTTCGCGCTGATGCTTGTGATACGTTATGTAACCCTTTCTTTTCTTCTGATTCTCGCACCGCTCACGTGGCTTTTCTGGGTTATACCGAGTTTATCAAAACAATTCGGCAGGTGGTGGGATAAGTTTATTTCCTGGACGTTCTTTGCTCCGGCTGTTTCGTTCTTTTTTTATCTCGCGCTTGTAAGCATAAAACAGGTCAGCTCCGGCGCGGCGGCAGTTTCGACTTCCCAGTTTTTTAAGGATGGGTTTATGGCGGCGATTATGCAGCAGGGCGTAAGAATGGTTATCCTTATAGGCCTGCTTATAGGCGGGCTTATAGCCGCTCAAGAAATGTCCATAACGGGGGCTGAAGCGGCAAAGAAAATGGTAAACGATAGATATAACAAAACCAGAAAATGGGCATGGGACAAGACAAAGAGCGGCGCCGCAAGAGCCGCTACGGCCCCACTCCGAAGCGATAAGGGACAGGAGGCAATAAAGAGGTTGAAGGCCGCCGGAGCAAAGGGCTTCAACTTTAATAATGTCCCATTCATTAAGGGCACTAAGTTCGCTCAAGCTCTGAATAAATTCAGTCCGGGCGCCACACAATCAATAACGCGCGGACTCGGGATAAATGCTCTCGGCGGCGCTCTTGGAAGAGCTGTTGAAAAACAAACTGCGGAGTACCAAAAACGAAAGAGCGAACTTTCTAAAGAATCTGTGAATAAGCAGTCGGAGGGATACGCGAACGACGATGATGTCGGCAAAGCCGCCCGGGTGGCAAACATATCAGAGGCGGGTATTAGTATAGCAAAAGAACTTTTAGCGGCTGATTTGGAAATAAAGAGGGCCACAAATGCCTTA
Source organism: Candidatus Jorgensenbacteria bacterium RIFCSPHIGHO2_02_FULL_45_20 (assembly GCA_001779535.1). Taxonomy (GTDB): domain Bacteria; phylum Patescibacteriota; class Minisyncoccia; order UBA6257; family GWB1-50-10; genus GWA2-45-9. The sequence continues at coordinate 779 of MFKJ01000011.1, read as the reverse complement.
AACAGCGCAAACACACCAGCGGAAATAGCAAGCGCCCGGGAAAGATTAGGTAAAGCAAGTGGCGGCAAAAGAGAACTTCTTGGTAAACGAAATCGTTTTGAAAATGCGATTTCTACGCTTCCGCCTGGGGTGCGCGCTGGGTTGACTGGTGGCGTTCCGATGTCACGACGGGGAGTTGTCACAACCTACATTGAACAAAAAAGAGCTGGCGTCCCGGCTACTGTATTTAACATAGCCAATCTATCAACAAAGGAAAATGGGCTTGTAACCTATAGAAACAAAAAAGCGCGAAGATACATAGCCACAGTAAAGGACACGAAAACCGGAAAAAGGCGAATAGAATACTGGGCGAAAGACGACGCAAAATAAAATCATAATATATGGAACATGAACAGTTTTTAGCAAACGACCTTGTGATTTATCTCCCTGTCTGGGAAGAGGGGGTGTGGAGCGCGCTTCAGGATAAAAAATTCGCGGATGCGGCTGAAAATCTACAGAACGTCTTGGAATATTTTACCGACGACGGACTAAAACTTGTTTTCTGGAAGGGGCTGATTGAGGGAATTCCGGCGGCGAGAGGGATTATTACTCCTGAAGAGTGGCGCGCCGGTTTTTTACCATATCTTGCGGCGGTGTTTATCAACTTTTCCGACGGAGATATTATCGCCGACACCTACGAGCGTTTGGACGCGGGTGTTTTGGTTGAGTTTCACAAGCTGGTTGCCGATACCGTGCCCGCCAACTCGCCGGAAGAAAAAATAAAAATCATAAAAGACGTA
>MFKJ01000010.1 GCA_001779535.1 Candidatus Jorgensenbacteria bacterium RIFCSPHIGHO2_02_FULL_45_20 | reverse complement strand
TTTTTCTTGGTTTCCATGGTCATGCGACCACGGTAACCGAATTAGTATCTACTCGGGAGGGTTTCGGTAACCTTTTTTATTATCTACAACGTAATATTGGGTATTTTTATCAAATGATGTAGAATTATGTTAGTCGTATAAAATTGGTAAATATAAAGAATTATGAAAGGATACGTGGGAAATATAGAAAAGGAAACGCAGGAAAACGGCAATTTCAGAAAGGTGCTTTACACGGCGAAATACAGCCAGCTTGTCGTGATGAGTTTAGCCGCCGGCGATGATATCGGAGAAGAAACGCACACGCTTGACCAGTTTGTCAGAGTTGAAAGCGGGAACGGGAAAGCGATTTTAGACGGCGTTGAACATAATATAGAAGACGGATTCGCGGTGGTTATCCCGGCCGGAACGAAACATAACATTGTGAACGGAACGGGTTCACCGATGAAGCTTTACACGCTTTACTCTCCGCCGGAGCATAGAGACGGCAAAATACACGCGACCAAAGCCGCCGCGCTCGCGGATGCGAGTGATGAGTTTGATGGCGTAACGACCGAGTAGGCCGTGCGGTTTTATGGATAAAAAAAGAATATTCATTCTTCTTGGGCATCCCGACAACGGAAGCTATTGCGGCGCCCTTGCGAGAGCGTATGAAAAAAGAGCGGCTGAAGCCAGACACGAAACGCGATTTATGTCGCTTGAAAAAATGGATTTTGAACCGAATCTGCGCCGCGGATATAAGGATGTGCAGAAACTTGAACAGCCGCTTATCGCTTTTCAGGAGAATATGAAGTGGGCGGAACATTTCGTTCTTGTTTTCCCGCTATGGTGGGCTTCCGCGCCGGCAAAACTCATAGGGCTTTTTGACAGAGCGATTTTACCCGGCTTCGGATTCAAATTTCACGAAGGACGTATGTTTCAGGAAAAACTTCTTAGCGGACGTTCCGCGCGAATCATAATGACGATGGATGCTCCGCGCCCATATTACTGGTTTTTGTTTTTAGGAATTCCTGGACTCAAAGCGGTCAAAAAAGGTATACTCAAATTCTGTGGCGTTTCTCCCGTGCGCGCGTCCGTTTTTACAGGGATGAAAGAAGCGAAGGAGAAGAAGCTTGCGAAACAAATCAAAGTAGTGGAAGAGATGGGGAGGAAGGGTAAGTGAGTAGAACAGATATTCATTTTAAATTAAAAATTGATTCCGCGTATCTGATTGCCGGGCTTTTTGTGGCGCGGCAAAAAGGTCAAAAATAAAAAATATATGTCGAATAAAATAAGCAAAGGGTATGAAATCGAGCCGCTCAAGCTCGATAGGGATTTGGAAGGAATAAGCTTGAAGTCGGTAAGGGAACACAAAAAGCTTTACGATGTCTACGTGAAAAAGACGAACGAGATTCAGAAAAAGATAAACGAAGCGGACAAGTCGGCGGCGAACGCGGTTTATAGCGAGATAGGGGAGCTCAAAAGACAGGAGACGTTCGCGGTGAACGGGATGAAACTTCATGAAGCGTATTTCCCGCTTTTGGGCGGAGATGGGAAACCGAAAGGCAAGATTCTTGAGATGATTGAAAAGGATTTTGGTTCGTACGAGGCGTGGAAGGAAGATTTTACAGCCACGGGGATGTCGGCCCGCGGGTGGGCGGTGCTCGCGTACGAATGGAAGGACAACCGCCTGCATAATTACGGAATGGACGCGCAGAATGTCGGCGCGATATGGGACGCGGAACCGATTATAGCGATGGATATGTACGAGCACGCTTTTTTTATGGACCATGGCACGGACAAGAAGGCGTATGTAGAGGCCTTCTTCAAGACGCTTAATTGGGATTATGTGGACTCGTTCGTGGAAAAGCATAACCTGTACAAAAGACACGGCGGAGTGAATCAGGCGTGAGTGGCAGACAGGATTGCTGTGTACGACGTCGTACGTCATGGTATGACGTACGACGTCGTACACATATTTTGCGGAAGAGAGGTTTTCCGGTATAATTATATTTATGAAAACATCACCCAAGGATATTTTTTTGCATCTTGTCGGCATCATAGCGCTTATAGCGAGCGCTATAAGTTTTCTCACGATAGTTTTTCAGTGCGTAAACATATTTTTTCCGAATTCGCTTGACGGGTATTATTCTTCGCAGAGCGCGTATTCCGGCGTGCGATGGGGAATTTCTTTTCTTGTGGTCGCGTTTCCGGTTTTTGTTTTTGTGATGCGTTCGTTCCGCAAGGAATACGCCGAGAATCCCGAAAAACGCTCGCTTCCGATAAGGAAGTGGCTTTTATACTTCGCGCTGTTTATAGCCGCGCTTGTGATTTTGGGCGATGTTGTCGCTCTGTTGAATAACTTCCTTGAAGGGGACTTGACCGCCAGATTTATATTCAAGGTGCTTGCGGTTTTCTTCACTGCCGGAGCGGTGTTCAGATATTATATATGGGAACTTAAGAGCGCGGAATTTACTCCCGCGATGAAAGTGTTAGTATATTTTGTTTCGGCGATCGCGCTTGCTTCGATAGTTACGGGATTTATACTTGTCGGTTCCCCCGCGAAAGAACGCGCTCGCAAGTCGGACGAAAGGAGAATATCCGACCTTCAGACCATCCAGTCGGAAATAATTTATTATTGGCAGAGAAAAGAAACGCTTCCTAACTCACTTTCGGATGTGAGCGATTCAATCAGGGGATTTTCCGTTCCTAAAGACCCTTCAACGAACGAGGAATACGCGTATGAAACAACCGGAGACAATTCGTTTACTTTGTGCGCGAATTTTGTTTTGCCAAGTTCGGAAACAAGTGGCGGCGTCTCGAAGCCGATGTATGGAGGGGGTGATTTTTGGGAACATGACTCCGGCGAAGTTTGTTTTGACAAGACAATAGATAAAGACCTTTATCCGCCACTTTCGCCGGCTTTGCCTGAAATAAAACGATGACGCCGATTATAGGACAGCGTTTCAGAAATTTATATGATTCCAAGAGTCCGGAGCCGTTCAGAGTCAGCCGCTCGAAAATAGAGTTGTTCTCCGAATGCGTGAGGTGTTTTTATCTCGATAGAAAATTCGGCGTAGGCAGGCCGCCCGGATTTCCATTCACTCTGAATTCCGCGGTTGATACTCTTTTGAAAAAAGAATTCGATATTCACAGAATGCGCGGCACGAGACATCCGCTTATGGAAGCGTATGGACTCGATGCCGTTCCGTTTAATCACGGTATGATTAACGAATGGCGCGAAAATTTTAAGGGCGTGCAATATTATCACCCGAAAACCAATTTTATAGTAACTGGAGCCGTTGATGATGTTTGGGTTAATCCCGCGGGAGAGCTTATAGTAGTTGATTACAAAGCCACATCCACGAACGCGGAAATAACTTTGGACGTTGAATACAGAGGGTCGTACAAGCGCCAGATGGAAATTTACCAGTGGCTTTTGCGCAGGAATGGCTTCGCGGTTTCGGACACCGGCTATTTCGTCTACGCGAACGGAGACAAGGACAAGGAAGCGTTTGACGGGAAACTTGAATTTAAAGTTCAGTTGTTGTCGTATAAAGGAAACGATTCGTGGGTGGAGGGCAAACTGTTTGAAATCGCCGAGTGTCTTAAAACCGATGTTTTGCCTTCTGCTTCCCCGAGATGCGAATATTGCGGATACAGAAACGCTGCCGGAAAATACGAGTAAAATAACAATATATGGATACCAAAAGGATACAGACCATATTTTTTTCTTTCTCTATAGCCGCCGCGGGGATTTTGGCATTTTTTGTGCTTCGCCCGTTTTTATATTCACTTGCCCTCGCGGCTGTATTCGCGGTGGTTTTCGAACCGTTTCATAGAAAACTCGCGAAGCTATTCGGCGGCAGAAAAAGCATTGCCGCCATTGTTTCCGCGCTCATAGTTTTTTTGGTCATACTTATACCTCTTGCGTTTTTCGGCACAAAGGCGTTTGTAGAAGGGCATAATCTTTATACGGCTCTTTCGAGCGGGCAGGAAAACAGCGAGGCGATTTTGTTTATTCAGAAAAACATAAGCCGTATTGCTCCCAATGTGTTTTTCGACATTTCTGATTACGCGCGGAAGGCGGCATTGTGGCTCGTGCAGAATTTAGGAAGTATTTTCTCCGGCGTAACGCAGGCGCTCACCGAGCTTGTGATAAGTTTTTTGGCAATGTTTTTCTTTTTGCGGGACGCTGACAGAATCAAGCGGGTTATTCGTTCACATCTTCCTTTTGATGAAAAATACGGGAGAGAAATAGCCGGCAAGCTCACAATTGCCGCGAGAGCGGTAGTGAAAGGAACTCTTATCACGGCGGTTTGCCAGGGAATTGCCGCCGGGATTGGGTTCTGGATTTTTGGCGTGCCTAATCCCGCGCTTTGGGGATTCGTCGCGATTTTTGCCGCGCTCATTCCGGTTTTAGGAACTATAATCATCATTCTCCCCGCCGCCATTTATGTGGCAGTCGGAAGCGCTCCTATTTTGGCTTTAGCTCTTGTTCTTTGGGGGGTTTTTGTCGTTGGTTCGATAGACAATGTTTTGCGACCGCTCCTTCTGGAGAAAGGCGTGCGCGTGCATCCTTTTCTCGTACTTTTGAGCGTTTTAGGAGGCCTTGAATTTTTCGGTCCTCTCGGATTTATTTTCGGCCCGATTGTTTTAAGTTTTTTCTTCGCGCTTCTCGGAGCGTACGATTCATCGCTTTCCGAAAAGGCGTGAGACGAGGATGTTTTGTATAACGCACAAAGACAGCGATTCGCGCGCCCGCGCGGGTGTTTTGGAAACTAAATCCGGCAAAAAACTTGAGACGCCGGCTTACGCGATTGTTGGCACGAACGCCGAGGTGCGGTGTATTGACGCGCGTGAAGCGGAACGCGCGGGAACGCGGCTTATTATAGCGAACACGTATCACTTGTGGCGCGAGCTTGGTGATTCACTTAATTCGTTTGAAGGATTGCCGGCGCGGATAGATATGCCAGGGAGCATTATTATGACGGACAGCGGCGGATTCCAGGTGTTCAGCTTTGGGTTCGGCAGGGAACATAATACCGGCAAGGTGGGAATTTTGCGCACTGCGGATTTTCCGCGAGCCGCCGCGTCTCAAGAAAATCTTGTGCGCGTTACGGAAAATGGCGCGTTTTTCACGGATGGTCGCGACGAACGTTTTTTAGGACCGGAGGAATCAATGAAAATCCAGGAACGCCTCGGCGCGGATATAATGTTCGCGTTTGACGAGTGCACTTCTCCATGGAGCGATTACGAATACACAAAAAAAGCGATGAATCGTACGCACAGGTGGGCGGAGGTTTGCCTTTCAAAAAAGACGAACGCGAGCCAGATGCTTTACGGAATAGTGCAAGGCGGAGTGTTTTCCGATTTACGCGCGGAGAGCGCAAAATTCATCGGTTCGCTTCCGTTTGATGGTTTCGGCATAGGCGGTTCTTTCGGCGAGAACGGAATGGGTGGTATGGTCGCGGCCGTGAACGACTTGCTTCCCGAACAGAAGCCGCGCCATCTTCTCGGCATAGGGACAGTTAGGGATGTGTTTAAGGGGGTGGACGCGGGCGTGGATACCTTTGACTGCGTTGTGCCTACGCGCGAAGCGCGGCACGGCGCTTTGTGGACTCGTGATGGAAGAATAGATCTAAAAAAATCGGGATATGTGAATTCAACCGAGCCGCTCGAAATGGAATGTTCGTGCGAAGCGTGTTCGTCTCGAATATCGCGCGGGGAACTGCGAAAAATGTTCAAATTAAAAGACCGTCGCGCCGGGAAATTGGCCACAATCCACAACGTTTTCTTTTTTAATAACCTTATGTGTAAGATAAGAAAGGCGATAAAGGAAGGAAAATACAAAGAGTTTAAGAGTGAATTTTTGGGTATAATAAGCAGATATGGAATAGTATAAAGTCCATAAAGTTTGTAAAGTAGAAAGTATTGCACACAAGATAAAATCCTAAACCCTAATATCTAATCCGCCTGACCGGTGGACTAAACAAATCCAAATAAAATCCTAAACCCTAATATCTAAATCCTAAACAAATTCAAATGTTCAAAATCCAAAATTCAAAACCCGCACTAAAGACACGGTGCGGTAGGCAAAATGTTTTATATTTTGAATTTTGGGTATTGATATTGTTTAGAGTTTAGAGATTAGGATTTAGAACTTGAAACCGAATTTGTCCGCGTAAATCCGTTAAAATCAGCGTCAAAGCCATCTATACAGGCAATATGCAAGAATCAAAACAGTGTCAGAATTGCAAGCAAAACTACACGATAGAAAGCGAGGACTTTGATTTCTATAGGAAGATAGAAGTGCCGCTGCCGACGTTTTGTCCGAGATGCCGGCTTGAGAGAAGATTGTCGTTTTTGAATTTTTTCAATCTTTATAAACGCGATTGCGATTTATGTAAGAAAAGCGTGATTTCGCGATATTCTCCGGATGCGCCGTATAAAGTGTATTGTCCGAAATGCTGGTGGAGCGATAATTGGGATGCGTTTGAATACGGGCGGGGTTACGATTTCTCAAGACCATTTTTTGAGCAGTTCAATGAACTTTTGCACAATGTCCCGATTATATCTTTGTCAATAGATATTCCTACAACAAAAAGTTCTCCATATACAAACCATACAGGTAACTTGAAAAACTGCTATCTGATTTTTCACGGCGACAGGGGAGAAAATTGCTCTTATGGTTTTTATAGCATAGGGAATAAAGACATTTTCGATTGTTCCTTAACCGCCGATTCTGAACTTTGTTATGATTCCATTCATACATTTCAGAGTAATAGATGCGTTGGAACCGACCACGCAACAGAATCCCTTGAATGTTTTTTCTCCCGTGATATTTCTGGGTGTCAAAACTGTTTCGCGTCAACAAACATAAAAAACAAAAAATACGTCTATTTTGATGAACAATTGTCGAAAGAAGAATATTTCAGAAAAATAAGCGAAATAGATATCGGTTCTTATTCAAAATATCAAGAAATAAAGAAAAAAGCGCGTAGTTGCAACGCAAAAAGTTTTTACAAGGGAATTTATGATAAGTTTTGCGTCAATTCGACGGGAAATTATATTTTCAATTCAAAAAACATAAAAGAATGTTTTGAAACGTCTTTTGCGGAAGACGGTAAATATTTGTTTCTTATAGCGGACAATCCGACAAAAGATTCTTACGACATAGCAAGCTGGGGGAATAATATGGCGAGGTGTTGTGATTCGGTTAATATTGGGGAAAATGTCTCTGATATAAAATTTTGTGATGAATCTGGAATAAATCTAATAAGCGCCGAATATTGCCGGGCGTCAACCGGAGGAAAAAATCATTTTGGATGCGTGTCCGTGAAGAAAGGGGAGTTTTGCGTTCTGAATAAGAGGTACAGCGAGAGCGAATACCGTTTTTTAAGAGAGAAGATAATAAAGTATATGGACGATATGCCATACACCGACAAAAAGGGAAATGTTTATAAATACGGGGAGCTTTTCCCGCCCGAATTCACCGGTTTCCCGTATAACGATTCATTCGCGAGTTTGTTTTTCCCGAAGACAAAAGAGGCGGCGGAAAAAGAAGGATTTATATGGACAGAAAAAGAGAAAAGAACATACGATATAACAAAAAAGGCGAATGAGTTGCCCGACCATATAAAAGACACGGGAGAATCAATCTTGAAAGAAGTCATAGAATGTTCGGCTTGCGGCAAAGGATACAGGATTATTGAGACGGAACTATCGTTTTTAAAAAAAATGAATTTGCCTATTCCCCGCGAGTGCCCGATGTGCAGAATTATGGAAAAAGTCCACAGATGGATTGAGGATATAAATTATTGCCAGACAGTCGAAAGAAAATGCGCGAAATGCGGGGTTTCTTTCAAAACGACACTCACGGAAAAAAACGCTCCGATAATTTATTGCAACGGATGTTACGCGAGAGAAACGGCATAGAAATAATTTGAAATTTTCAATTTTTAATGAATCCATAACCAAAACGAACGCAAAGGGAGAAAAAACATATAATTTCAAAGACAGAGTATAATAATAATTAATCATTGTTTTGATTTTATTTTCTCCTCATTAAACATTCATTAAAAACTTCGAATTGAAAATCGTAAATTACTTCGTCCATGTTAACCGAAATAATAAAAGTAAATCCAAAAAATCCGGAAAGGAAAATAATAAAATTGGCGGCGGATATTATGAGGCGCGGGGAAATTGTCGCTTTTCCGACAGAGACCGTTTACGGGTTAGGAGCCGACCCGTTTAACGCGCGGGCGGTTCGAAAACTTTTTCGCGCTAAAAACAGGCGCGCGGACAAACCCGTGAGTATTCTTGTCTGTAACGATAGTGATGTTAAAAGAATCGCGGTTACGATACCAAAAAGCGCGAGGGTTCTCATTGATGAATTTTTCCCCGGGGCGTTGACGGTGATTTTAAAAAAGAAAAAAGAATTTTCCGATATTTTGACGGGCGGGAAAAATACGATAGGAATAAGGATGCCGGACTCAAAAATCGCGCGCGCCCTGATAAAAGAGTTTGGAGGGCCGATTGCGGCGACTTCGGCAAACATATCCGGCAGTAACAAGGAAGCAACCTCCGCTTTGTCGGTTGTAAAAGAGTTGAACGGAAAAGTCCCGCTTGTTTTAGACGGCGGGAAGTCAAAAGTCGGAGTTCCGTCAACCGTGATTGATTTTACCGGACAGCCGCCGAAAATAATTCGCGCTGGCGGTATATCGAGATCGAGGATAGAAAAAATAATCGGTCGAGTTGAGGTATAATAAGCAGAAGGGAACAATGGGAGTAGAAAGCAGCGGAAATTTCTAATTTTGAATTTCGAATCAATTTCGAAATACTGAATTACTTAAACACAGAATAACCTTTCCTGAATAAACTCCGTTCTCTTTGTTTCATTGATTCTTTCATTCGAGTTTCACTCAAAATTCTAGTCCGCTCGACTGGCGGACAAAATTCAAAATTATCATGAACAATCATATCGCAATCATAGGGGCCGGAAGGATAGGCAAAGCGCTTTCGGGCGTGATAACTTCTTCTGGAAATGAGGTACGGCTTTGGGACAAAAAAGAAGGCGCCGTACCGAACCAAAGAAACATATCCGAAATAATCAACGGCGCCGATGCGATTTTTTTGTGCGTGCCGTCCGCGGGGCTCCGTGAAGCGTGCGCTTTGGTGAAAGAATACGCGGAGAGAAATACATTTATAATTTCGCTTACGAAAGGAATTGAACGCGGCACCGGAAAAACGGCGGACGTAATAATTGGAGAATTCTTTTCGAAAAAACAGTTTGGCATACTTGGAGGGCCGCTACTTGCCGAGGAGTTGGAACGGGACTTTGCGGGGGCGGGAGTTTTGGGATGTGGAAACGAAAAGATTTTCCTTACTGCGCGCGAATTGTTCGGAAACAGCCGCATAAATTTAATACGCTTAAAAGACGTTCATGGGGTCGCTTTGAGCGGTGTTTTGAAAAATGTTTATTCGCTTGCTTTCGGCGTTGCCGACGGACTCGGCTGGGGCGATAACGCGAAGGGCTGGCTTCTCTCGAAGGCGATAGGCGAGATACCCGCGATGGTTAAAATGCTTGGCGGCAAAGCGGAAACAGCGCTCGGCGCGGCGGGACTCGGAGACCTCGCGGCATGCGGATTCAGCGGATACTCACATAATAGACAGGCAGGTGAAGACGTGCTGCTTGACGGCGTGTTTGACGAGCAGACGGAAGGAGTCGTTTCTGCGCCGTCCGTGTTTTCTCTCATTGGTCGGAACGTGGAGAGATTCGAAATATTATCCGCTCTCCGCGAAATAATAGAAAATAAGCGCGACCCTAAAGATGTATTTCAAGACATGTTTAAGCGTGGAAAATAACCATGGATGAACAGAAAATAATAAAAGAGAAAAGAAAGAGTGTTTTCCAGCTTGTGGCCATCGTTGTTTTAGCGGTGATTTTATTTTCCGCGGTTTATTTTATAAAACACTCTATGCCGGATGGCGGTTTGCTTGCCGCGTCTCTTGGCGGTAGAGCACTCCTGCCGCTTATTGTAATCGCGGCTTTGATAGACAGCGTGAACCCGTGCGCTTTTTCGGTTTTATTTCTCACGATAGCGTTTCTTTTTAGTTTGGGACGAACGCGTAAAAATATTATTTTCACGGGCGGGGCTTACGTTCTCGGAGTGTTTGTCGTGTATGTTTTGATAGGACTTGGCGTTTTGAAGACGCTCCAATTTTTGAACATTCCGCATTTTGTCGCGAGAATAGGCGGAGCCATTCTCATATTTTCGGGATTATTGAATCTCGCGAACCATTTTTTCCCGAATTTTCCGATTAGAATCGGAATACCCGGTTCTGTTCACAGAAAAATCGCGCTGTTTGTAAGCAAGGCATCGGTGCCTTCCGCTTTCACGCTCGGCTTTCTTGTGGGCGTGTGGGAGTTTCCATGCACCGGCGGTCCGTACCTGCTTGTGCTTGGTTTGCTTCATGACCACTCCACATTTTTCAGCGGGCTTGGCTATCTTGTTTTGTATAATGCCGTATTTGTTTTGCCGCTTATAATCATTCTTGCGATTGCGGGAAACGAAATTCTTCTCAAAAAAGCGGAGGAGTGGAAAAAAGACACCGTGCGGGGCAGAATTATCGGCGGAATAGCGATGCTCATTTTAGGAGGATTGATATTTATTTTGTGAGACGGGGCGGGAAGTAGCATCAAGCGGCAAGTATTAAGCGCAAAGCAGAGAATAATTTTCAATTTGAAATTTTCAATTTTTAATGAATCCATAACCAAAACGAACTCAAAATGAGATAAAACCACAGAAAAAGACGGGTTTTGAATTTTGGAATTTGAACATTAAGATTTGTTTAGTCCGCCGGTCAGGCGGATTAGATATTAGGATTTAGAGCTTGAGAGCAATTCATATATGCGTAATCAGGTGTAATGCGGGGATTATAAATTTGTATATAATGATGGTAAAATAATATTTATGGAAATAGAAAAAAAGAAATTTGAAGAGATGTTGAAAAAAGCCGAAGAACTTAGAAAAAGCGGAAGTTTTGATTTATCCATGGAAGAGGATTTGAGTATCGCGGTTATGAATCTTGTGAGCATAGAGGAACATTTATTTTTTACTGCGTCCAAAACCAAAGATAGCAAGTACCTCGACATTTTGAACGAGGCGCGAGGGATTCGCAAAGAGCTTTTGGGGAAAATGATTCCTATAAATGAAGGTGAGTCGTGGTGCATATCCAAACACCTGCTCGCCGCCGCGATGAGAATTATGGAGGTCGGCACGAAACTCTTGTCCGAAAATAAAAAAGAAGAGGCGGAGAAAATGTTTCAAAACGCCTATCATCTGTATTCCGCGTTTTGGGGCATCCGTTTGAAATTGATTGACGTTTCAGCCGGGGATAAATCAAACGGCGGCATGAAAGGCGCCGAAGAAAACGGCGCGAAAAAGCCGTGGACTGTGGAGGACATAGTCGAAAAATTAGTTGATTGTTGCAAGGAGTAACACGCATGAACAAAAAAATAATTATATGGTCGGCGATAACGGCGGCGATTATTATTCTCGCGGTCGCGATCGTTTATCCGGGGATCAATACATCAGGCGCGTCTATGGAGCTTGAAAATCTCGCGAAGTGCCTCGCGGATAAAAACGTCGTTATGTACGGAGCCGAGTGGTGTTCGCATTGCCAGAATCAAAAGAGAATGTTTGACGGCGCGTTTAAGTACGTGCCGTATGTCGAGTGTCCCGATAACGTTGAATTATGCGTTGGAAAAGGCGTGGAAGTGATTCCGACATGGATTTTCCCTGACGGCAAAAGACATACCGGTGAGCTAACCGCGGAAATGCTGGCGAAAGAAGCGGGGTGCGAATTTCAAACTGCCGGAAAATGAGGATAAAAAATTTCGAACAACTTGCGGCAGACGAGAGAAGAAAAACCGCCCTCAAAATTATTGAGGAGGGATTTAATGCCATTAGGACCGAAACAGCCGTGCGTAAGGCCATGCAGCGATTCGACAGAAAAATCGTCTTAGCCGGCAGTGAAATAACCGTCAATCAAAATTCGCGCGTGTTTCTCGTGAGTGTCGGTAAATGCGGCGTAAGAGCCGCGCTTGAAGCCGAAAAAATTCTCGGCGAGCTCATCTATAAAGGGGTTGTCGTTGACATTTACGAGGGCAAGTTCGAGAACCCGAATATAGAAACGTACGCGGGCGACCATCCATTCGCTTCGGAGCGCAATATTTCCGCGACGAGGCGGCTTATTTCTCTTCTTTCGGAGACGACTGAAAACGACCTTGTGATATCCTTTATTTCCGGCGGTGGCTCCGCGTTATTGTGCCAGCCGGATAATATGACTTGCGTCGAGGAGCGGGAAGTCATAGATATGATGTTTAAAAAAGGCGCGTCAATAGAAAAAGTCAATACCGTGAGAAAACATTTGTCTCTCGCGAGAGGCGGATATCTCGCCAAATACGCCTTTCCGGCGAAAGTCGTCTCTCTTATATTTTCAGACGTGCCCGGCAACAGCATAGAATTTATAGCTTCCGGACCAACGGCGTTCGATTCCACGAGTATGTCGGACGCGAAAAGAGTAATAGAAGAATATGGAGTTTCAGAAACGTATCCTTTCATTGAAAAAGCGCTTATTGAGACACCGAAGGAAAACAGGTTTTTTACGAATGTAACGAATACTGTCATTGTTTCGAACTCCGCTATGCTCGCGGCGATGAAAGAAGCGGCGGAAAATCTCGGATACGAAGCCAAAATAATGACCGATAAATTTTCCGGACACGCAAGGCATATAGGCGCGGGAATAGCGAACAATCTTAAAAGCGAAAAACCGGATACATTTCTTTTGTACGGCGGTGAGAGCACGGTTGTCGTAAAAGGAAAAGGCCGGGGTGGCAGAAATCAGGAGATAGCTCTTTCGGCGATGCGTTTTGCCGATGATTCGGACATAATAATAGCCGTTGCTTCCGATGGCATTGACAACGGCCGTTTCGCGGGCGGTATCTGCGACGCAATATCTATAAAACACGCCGCTGAATTAAACATGAATGTTTGGGATTATTTGAACGATAATAACTCTTCCGGTTTTTTTGAAAAAACAGGCGATTTTTTGGAGACAGGTCCGACCGGTTCGAATGTGGCGGACATCGTCTTAGCCGCACATTTTAATGAATAACCGCGCCGCAAGCGGCGCGGTATCGCGGGCGTTTCTCGTAAAATTGTGTTTCCTCAACCAACCACGCGGGGATTTGATAAATAGTGTAGAATTATAAAAAGTCGTTTTGATATTTTTTGGTTCATCATATCAGAGAAAAAACAGTCATGAAAAATGAAAAACCGTTTGTTTTGGATTTCAACGAAATAGGAATAAAAGATGTGCCGGTGGTCGGCGGCAAAAACGCGGCGCTTGGCGAGATGTATTCGCGGCTCGTACCCGAAGGAATCAACGTTCCCGGCGGATTTGCCGTAACCGCGGAAGCGTACAGGCATATTCTGAAAACGACGGGTCTGGATAAAAACATCAAGGGAATTTTGAAAGGCCTCGATACCCGCAAGATCGGCGAGCTGAAAAAACGCGGGAAGGAAATCAGACGGCTCATAATGCGCGCTAAAATGCCACGCGAGATAAGGGAAGAAATAAAGTCGTCGTATAAAAATTTGAGCGAAAAATACGGCAAAAACATAAGTGTCGCGGTAAGGTCTTCGGCGACCGCCGAAGATCTGCCGGGAGCGTCTTTCGCCGGACAACAAGAAACATATTTGAATGTTTCGGGGGCCTCTTACGTTGTTGAAGCCGTGAGACGATGCATGGCGTCTCTTTTTACGGACAGGGCTATTTCTTACAGAGTGCATAAAGGATTTTCGAACTCGGATGTAGCTATTTCGGTTGGCGTGCAGAAAATGGTGCGCTCGGATATCGCCTCAAGCGGTGTCGCTTTCACGATAGACACGGAATCCGGATTCGAAAAAGTGATAGTTATAAACAGCATCTACGGATTGGGGGAGATGATAGTTCAGGGGGAAGTCATCCCTGACGAATTCGTGCTTTTCAAGCCGTCGCTTGAGGGCGGATTCAATCCCGTGATTTCAAAAAAACTCGGACGAAAAGACATAAAGCTCGTATATTCGACGTTTGGCGGCACGAAAAGAATAAAAGTCGGGGAATCGGCGCGCGATAAATTTTCCATAACGGACGAAGAAGCGGTGAAACTGGGAGAATGGTGCATGAAAATAGAAAGACATTTTTCCAAAGAGCGCGGGTGTTTTCAACCGATGGATATCGAGTGGGCGAAAGACGGGACCACCGGCGAACTTTTCATAGTGCAGGCGCGTCCGGAAACAGTCGCGGCCGCGCGCGATAAAAACACATATACGGAATATGAAATAAAGGAAAAGGGAAAGATGATTCTCGCGGGAATATCCGTGGGTTCGAAAATCGGCGTTGGAAAGGTACGGATTGTAAAAAACGCGCGGGGAGTAGCGGAATTCAAGAAAGGAGAAGTGCTTGTCGCTCCGATTACGGACCCCGACCTTGAGCCGATTATGAAAATCGCCTCCGCTATCATAACCGACAATGGCGGCAGGACGTCGCACGCGGCCATAGTGTCGCGGGAGCTTGGAACGCCGTGCATTGTGGGTACGAAAAACGCGACAAGAGAATTGAAAAACGGGATGTTTGTTACAGTGAGTTGCGCAGAGGGGGATGTGGGACGCGTTTACGAAGGAGAGATGGATTTTTCCGTGAAAGAGCACAAACTTGATAAAATTCCGGAAACGAAAACGAAGATTATGGCGAATATCGGTTCACCGGACGAAGCATTTGGCTATCACAATCTTCCGGTTTCCGGAGTCGGACTCGGACGCCTGGAATTCATAATAGCGTCTCATATAAAAATCCACCCGAACGCACTTATCAAATATAAAGAATTGAAGCACGGGGCGGCTCATCTGAAAGACAAGAGAGAAAAAAACCGGATTTTGAAAATAATAGGCGCGATTGACGCCGAAACGCGCGGATATGAGGACAAAAAGAAATTCTATTCCGATAAGCTCGCGGAAGGAATAGCGAAAATAGCCGCCGCTTTCTCGCCGAATGACGCGATAATACGCCTGTCGGATTTCAAAACGAACGAATACAGACAGCTTATAGGAGGGGAACTTTATGAACCGGAAGAGGAAAATCCGATGCTCGGATGGCGCGGCGCTTCGCGGTATTACGACCCGAAATTCAAAGAAGCGTTTTCTCTTGAGTGCGAAGCATTCCGAAAAGTCCGTTCCGAAATCGGCATGAAAAACGTCATACCTATGGTTCCGTTTTGCAGGACTCCGGAAGAAGGGCGGAAAGTTTTGGAGGTTATGGAGGAGTACGGACTTTCAAGGAAAAGCGACAAGACGCTCAAGGTTTACGTTATGTGCGAAATACCTTCGAATGTTTTGCTCGCGGACGAGTTTTTAAAAATTTTTGACGGAATGTCCATCGGGTCGAACGACCTTGCCCAGCTTACGCTCGGGATAGACCGCGATTCCGCGCTTGTCGCGGGAATAGCCGACGAGAGAAATGATGCCGTGAAAAAACTCATCGCCGAAGCCGTGAAAAAATGCAAAAGAAAAAAGAAATACATCGGAATATGCGGGCAGGCCCCGTCGGACTATTTTGAGTTCGCGGAATTTTTGGTTCAAGAGGGTATTATGAGCATATCTTTGAGTCCCGATTCGGTTATAAAAACAATTCTCCGTCTTGCCGGAAAAGAAAACGGTTGACGAAACGCGATGAATTACTCCGCGTGGAAAAGATTAATTGACCTGCTTGGAGGAGCGCTCGGAGCGCTCGCTGTTTTTATTTTACTTCCATTCGCCGCCTTTTTTATCGCGATTGAGGACGGGTTTCCGGTATTCGTGCGTTTGGAAAGATTAAGCGGCGGAAAAACGATACGCGTATGGAAGTTCAGGACGATGGAGCGCGGGGCGCACTCAAAGAAAAGGCACCTTATGGGTATGAACGAGCGCGCGGATGGACCGCTTTTCAAGATGAAACGCGACCCGCGGGTTACAAAAACAGGAAAAATTCTCCGTAAATTCCGTCTTGATGAGTTTCCGCAGTTTTTGAATGTGTTAGCGGGCGACATGGCGCTTGTAGGCCCCAGGCCGCATGAGCCGGAAGAGGTGGAGAAATATCCGCCGGAGTTTAAAAAAATAGCGGACGCGAAAGCGGGGATAACGGGACTGTCGCAAGTGAGCGGCGCATCGGCTCTGCCGTTTTTGAAGGAATTGGAGCTCGATTTTGATTATCTTAAGCGCGTCAATTTCAAAACTGACGCGAAAATAATCCGGAAAACTATCACGATACTTTTTACCGACCCGACAGGGATTTAAAATTCGTTTATAATCAATTTATGCGAGTCGCGGTACTTCATGATTATCTTAACCAGCTTGGCGGCGCCGAGCGGGTATTGAAATCCATTCTTGATATTTTTCCGGGTGCGGACGTTTACACCCTGCTTTACGACGAACAAAAAACATGCGGGATTTTTAGGGGAATGGTCAAAGAAACGAGCTTTCTCGACCGCAACTGGATTCGAAACAGACACAGGGCGTTTATTCCGCTCGCTCCGCTCGCGACCCGCCTTATGCGAAGCCGCGAAAAATACGACCTTGTCGTTTCTTCAAGCGCCGGATACGCGAAGGGGATTCCGGTTGACGCGCCGTGCCACATATCATATTGCCACACTCCCCTTAGGTACGCGTGGGAAATAGAATATCTTAAAAATCTACCGCTCCGGCCGTCGCCTCTCGGGAACACAATTTTACGCCCTGCGGCGTGGATGGTCGCGCGGTGGCTCCGGAAGTGGGATAAAAAAGCCGCCGGACGCGTCAATGTATTCATAGCGAATTCGCGCTTTATTGCCGATAAAATACGCGCGTATTACGGACGGGACGCTGAAGTGGTTTATCCCCCCGTCCGGGAGGATGATTTTTATTTCGAGCCGCGCGAAAAACAGGACGACTATTATCTAATGGTCGGGCGTTTGTTATATTACAAATGTTTCGATGTAGGTATCTCCGCTTTTAGCGCGATGGGAAAAAAGCTTGTGATTATAGGGAGAGGTCCGGAAGAAGAAAAGCTGAAAAAAATAGCCAATCCGGCGTTTGTAAGGTTCATTTCGGGGGTAAGCGACAGCAAACTAAGAAAATATTACACCGGCGCGAGGGCGCTTATTTTTCCGCAGGTGGAGGACTTCGGCCTCGTCGCGGCCGAGGCGCAGATGTGCGGACTGCCCGTTTTGGCTTTCCAGACCGGAGGCGGAAGTGAGATAGTGGAAAACGGAAAAACAGGGTTGCTTTTTTCGGAGCAGACGCCATCAGCCATAATCGGGGCAGTGAGAGAATTCGAATCCAAAAAATTCGATAGGCATTACATAGCGCAATACGCGAAAAAATTTTCCGAAGACAGGTTCAGAAAAGAATTAACCGCCGCGATGCGTAAAGCGGGAGCCGAAGTATGAAATACCCGCGGAGAAAAGTTGTGTCGTATATAATAGTATAAAATGAAGATTCTTTACGATAGGAGGGCCGCAATAGGAAAAACAACATCCGGCATCCCGGAATATACCCGCATGCTTCTCAGGTATCTTTCGACGCGTTCCGGCGACAGCGATGAGTATTCGGTTTTTTTCAATTCTTTCAGAAAAAAAACGGTGCCGGAGGAAGTTCAATCTGCCTGCGCAACTGGGCAGGGCGGTGAGGTTGTTGATTGGGGTATACCGAATAAGGCGATAGAACTTTTTTCGGAGACGATAGGCATTCCGAAGACCGGTATTTTCAAAAAATATGACGTTTTATTCCGCCCGCATTTTCTTCCGCTCCGAGGCGTTCGGACTATGAAAGATATAGTCGTGTTTCATGATTTGTCTTTCGCGCGTTTCCCGCATTTTTTTTCTCCGCGAAAAAGATTATGGCACCGGTATGTCCAGCCGAGAAAACAGGCGATGAGAGCGGACAAAATAATAACAGTGTCTTCTTCGACAAGAACCGACATTACGGACTTGTGGGGGATATCTCCCAACAAGGTGAGCGTCGTGCATTCCGGAATAAACCCGTTTTTTCGCGAAGACGTCAGTAAAGAAGATGTGATTGAATTCAAAAAAGCGCATGGCCTTGAAAATCCGTTTTTTCTCTTTGTCGGAACGATTGAACCGAGAAAAAACATCGCCGGGGCAATAAGGATTTTCGAGAAGCTCAAGGAGAAAAAGTTTTTCAGGGATTTTAAATTTGTGATAGTCGGACCGCGCGGATGGCTATCAAAGCCCATATTCGATTTTGCCGCGCGTTCAAAGCGCGCTTCCGACATAAAATTTTGGGGGTTTGCGTCTTTTGAGGATTTGAGAAATCTTTATCACTCGGCCTTCCTCTTGCTTTACCCGTCTTTTTACGAGGGCTTCGGATTTCCTCCGCTTGAGTGCGAGGCATGCGGCTCGCCGGTCGCGGCCTCCGATATAGGAGTGTTCCGCGAGACGCTTGGCGGCTCAGCCATGCTTATTCCCGCGCGGGATGAAGACGGATTTGTTTCCGCGATAGAGGGACTCGCCGACAGTCCGAAGAGGATGTCGGCTCTCATCAAGGCAGGCAAACAAAACTCGGAGCGATTCAGGTGGGAAACGGCCGCCGACAAAATTTCAAAAATAATACACGAAGAAGTATAAACAGGAATTATATGGAAAAGAGAGTTCCAAGAAAAAACATACAGCCGGTTTTGGTTGATGTGAAAAAACCGGATGGCAATTACGGCAGGATTTCGCGCATTGAAACTGTTAATCTGTCCAAGGTTCCGCGCGCTCCGGCGTTCAAGTTTTTTTCGGTCGGAAAAATCGCGTTCGGGATTGTCGTTTCAGCGCTCGTACTTATCGCTTTGTGGGCAGGAGCGGCATTCTTGCGCGCGGGCGAAATCAAAAAAGCGTTCGCGGGAGGGGTTCTGAACATAGCAGGCAACTTTTCCTTATCGATTCAGGCGCTCAAGGAAACGCGTTTCGGCGATGCGGAAGTTTTTTTGGCGGAAAACGACAAGGAACTCAGGAATATGAAAAATATAATGGATAGGACATACGGAAGCGAAGCGCTTAAAATTTTCGGTTTTTTTATTCCGCGATTTCGAAACGCCGCGGACATTTTAGAAGATGCCATTGAATTAAATTCAAGCGTTATGAATCTCGCGTCCGAACTGGAAGCCCTTACGCTTGACGGGATGAAAAATTTTCAGACCAACGGAGCGCTTCTCATTCAAAACATTTCCGCTATTCGTTCGGAAATAAGCGGAGCCGGTTCGAAACTCGAATCCGTAAGAAACAATCTCGCGGCACTGCGCGGATTTTCGGATTCTCTAAGCGAGTACGAACAAAATATAAGCGGCGAATATCTGAAATACAGCGGCGAACTGAATAAAGCGGATATTTTTTTGGGCGGTATTTTAGGCGTATTGCGGTCGAATGAAGAAAGGCACATAGCCGTACTTTTTCAGAATACGGCGGAGATAAGACCCGGTGGAGGATTTGTCGGGAGCTATGCTGATATTATAGTTCAAAACGGACAAATGAAATCAATGGACGTTCGCGATATATATGACCCTGATGGGCAGCTCGATTTGAAAATAGTCCCTCCGCAGGAGATAAAAACAATGAGTACCGACTGGGGGGCGAGGGACGCGAACTGGTTTTTCGATTTTCCTTCATCGGCGCGCGCGATTTTATTCTTCCTGGAAAATTCAAAGATGTATTCGGAGAGAGACGTGAAATTTGACGCGGCAGTGGGGTTGAATATAAACGTTTTTGAGAGTTTTCTTTCGGCAACGGGCCCGATTGAACTTGAGGATTACAAGCTTGCGATTGACAACAAGAATTTTTTGAAAGAAATACAAAGGGAAGTTGAAACCGGAGCCGACAAAAGAGCTGGCGAACCCAAGCGGATTTTGAAAACGCTTGCTCCGCTCGCGCTCGAAAAAATGAACTCGGTTTCCGAACTTGAACGCGAAGCGCTCGCGAAAAGCATTTTCGAGCACGTGGCAAAAAAGGATATAATGATTTACGCGAAGGACAATAACATACAGAGCTCGCTTGTTTCTTCCGGCGTCGCGGGCGAGACACTGGATTTGCCGAACAGCTTTTGGGGGAGTTATCTCGCGGTCGTAAACGCGAACATCGCGGGAGGGAAAACGGATGTTTTTATGGAACAGTCGGTTGACGCGCGCGTGGACGTTGATTCGGAAGGGGGAGTGTTTACGGATTTATCCGTAAACAGAAAGCATACGGGAAATAAAGAAAAAGACCCGTGGTGGAGGGAGACGAACAAAAATTTCATCCAGATATACGCGGCTCCCGGTTCTTCGCTTGTGTCCGTCAAGGGGAACGACGTGAAAAACATAGTATCGAAGTTCGATTACGAGGCCGAAGGGTATGAAACGTACCCGGAGCTTAAAAAAATAGAGGACTCTAAAATATATTCGAGTTCCTATCAGACATGGGCATTTCAAGCGTTTGGCAAGTCGGTTTTCGGCACTTGGTTTAATGTTCAGGCCGGGAAGGAAAGGGTGTTTTCAATAAAGTTTGAGACGCCTCCATCAGACAAAACGGCGGTTGCGAAAGGGCGTGTATTCACTTTCATATTCGAGTCGCAGTCGGGCGTGTCTTCGAAACTGAAAGTGGCGATTAGCGCCCCGCTCGGGTATATTTGGGAGGAGTCGCGCAGTCCGTTTTTCAATTACGAAACCAGCGGCGCGGCGGCGCGTGAGATGATTTATCTTACGCTCGGGAAAAGATAGAGCAGAGCAGAAATTTCGAATTACGAATTTTGAATTTCGAATAAAACTCTGATAACAAAACTCTAAGCACCAAACCCTAAACCCTAAATAAATCCAAATGTTCAAATTCCAAAATTCCAAAACCTACACTGAAGCTACGGCGTGGCAGGCAATTTTCAATTTTTAATCAAATCAGCCCAAGACGGATTCAAAATAAGAGAAAATCAGAAAAACGGTGTCTGTATTTTGACTTCTTTTCTCCGCAATTGATTTGCCGGCTGGCGAATTCATTGAAAATTTCAAATTGAAAATTTTAAATTATTAGCGGTATGTTTTCAAATAAAATAAGAAACTTCGTTATAATAGCCCATATTGACCACGGCAAGTCAACGCTGGCCGACCGTTTTTTGGAATACACACATACCATTGATAAGAGGAAGATGAAATCGCAGTATCTTGACCAGCTGGAACTTGAACGGGAGCGAGGTATTACGATAAAAATGGCGCCAGTTACGATGAAATTTTTGGCTCGCGATGGCGAGGAATACTCGCTTAATCTTATAGATACTCCCGGGCACAGCGATTTTTCGTACGAAGTGTCGCGCGCGCTCGAGGCGGTCGAGGGCGCGGTTCTTCTTGTTGACGCGACTCAAGGAGTGCAGGCGCAAACGCTCGCGAATTTTTTTTCGGCGAAAAAAGCCGGCATTAAAATCATCGGTGTTCTGAATAAAATTGATTTGATAAATTCTTTCGGCGAGAAAGCCGCCGATTCCGCGAAGGGAGAACTTGCCGAAGTGCTCGGGTGCGGAAGGGAAGAAATAATGTGCGTGTCCGGAAAAACCGGAGAGGGCGTTCCGGGATTGCTTGAAAAAATAGTACAAGTCATTCCGCCTCCCGAAAAATCGGACAGCGCGCCTTTCAAAGGCAAGGCGCTCATATTCGATTCGTTTTATGATAATCACAAGGGGGTTGTGGCTTCCGTCAGGATTTTCGGCGGCGAGTTCCGCGCGGACGGAGAAATCAAAATGGCGCGCGCCGGAACGAGAACAAAAATAAAGGAAACGGGGAAATTTTTCCCGGAAATGAAGCCGCTTGATATTTTACGAGACGGCGACATCGGCTATGTGGCGACCGGAATAAAGGACCCTGAAAAAATAAAGATAGGGGACACGGCTTTTTTTGTGGATAGCGGCGGCGTTCAATCCGAGGATTGTGTAAAATTCGCGCTTCACGGGTATGAAGAGCCGAAGCCGGTGATTTTCGTTTCGTTTTTCCCGGAGGAGGCGAGCGAATATGATTTTTTGCGCAAAGCGCTTCAGAAACTCAAATTGAACGATTCGTCAATTTCAACAGAGCCGGACAATAACGAGGTTTTAGGAAGGGGATTCAAGGTCGGATGTTTAGGACGGCTTCACTTCGAGATAACGGCCGAGCGGCTCCGGAGAGAATTCCAGATAGGTGTTATAAACACATTTCCTTCAGTCAAATATCTCGTTAAGTCGAAACGCGGCGAGATGATTGAGGTCGTCAAGCCCGATGACTTGCCAGCCGATTATCTTGAAATATCGGAGCCGATGATAGACATAGTTTTGATTTTTCCGAATAGATTTTTGTCCGGTGTCTTATCGCTCCGTAAGAAATTCAGATTTTCGGAGGTACACACGGAAACTATAGGGGACAGGATAAAACTTTCA
The DNA here is from genome assembly GCA_001779535.1 of Candidatus Jorgensenbacteria bacterium RIFCSPHIGHO2_02_FULL_45_20. Taxonomy (GTDB): domain Bacteria; phylum Patescibacteriota; class Minisyncoccia; order UBA6257; family GWB1-50-10; genus GWA2-45-9. The sequence continues at coordinate 14,524 of MFKJ01000010.1, read as the reverse complement.
TCGAAAATGCCGCTTGTCGAACTTGTAAGCGATTTTGATGATTGTCTGAAATCGGTAAGCGAAGGGTACGCGTCTTTCAGCTATAACGTGTGCGGGTATGAAAAAACAGACATAGCGCGAGTTGATTTTCTGGTGTCGGGGAAAGCAATAACGGGACTAATCCGTTTTCTTCCGAAGGACTCACTCGAACGCGAAGCAAGAAAGACAGTCGAAAAATTGACGGCTCTCCTTCCGAAACAGCAGTACACCCAGCCGATTCAGGCGGTCGCCTACGGGAGGGTAATCGCGAGGGCGGACATAACAGCGACGCGCAAGGAACTCGGGAATTTCGGGAAAAACGGGGGAGACAGAACAAGAAAAATGAAACTCTGGAAAAAACAGAAGAAGGGGAAAGAACGCCTCAAAGAACGCGCCGATACATCCATCCCTCCGGAAATTTTCAAGGAGCTCTTGAAGAAGGAGTAATTTCATTCCCTTGACAGTGAATGCGTTATAACTGAAAATGAGATAGAATTAAAAAATAGGTCGAAAACTATAGAAAAAATAAAAAACAATGGCTAAAGAAAAATTCGAACGTTCCAAACCGCATGTGAACATCGGAACAATCGGACATGTTGACCACGGAAAAACAACTCTTACCGCGGCCATAACAAACGTGCTTTTCAAAAAAGGGTTGGCCTCAAAGGCGGAAGGCGTTGACGCGATAGATAACGCTCCGGAAGAAAAGGCGCGCGGAATCACAATCGCCCTCCATCATTCGGAATACGAGTCGGAAAAGCGGCACTATGCCCACGTTGACTGCCCAGGCCACGCCGATTACATCAAAAACATGATAACCGGCGCGGCGCAGATGGATGGAGCCATACTCGTGGTTTCGGCCGCTGATGGCCCGATGCCCCAGACAAGGGAGCACATTCTTCTGGCTCATCAGGTTGGCGTTCCGGCTATAATCGTATTTTTGAACAAAGTTGATATGGTTGACGACCCGGAACTCATAGACCTCGTCGAGTCCGAAGTGAGAGAACTCTTGAAGAAGTATGGGTTCGCGGGAGATGATGTGCCGGTCATACGCGGTTCGGCGCTCAAAGCGCTTGAAGCGGGTTCTCCGGATGATCCCGCCGCAAAGCCGATTTTGGATTTAGTGAAGGCCCTTGATGATTACATTCCGGAGCCGGTGCGTGAAACAGACAAACCGTTTTTGATGCCCATCGAAGACATATTTTCCATAGAAGGGCGGGGCACGGTGTGCACCGGAAGAATAGAGCGCGGAATGGTTCAGATAAACGACGAAGTTGAAGTGGTAGGACTTCGTCCGACGCAGAAGACGGTTGTTACCGGTGTAGAGATGTTCCAAAAGACGCTTGATTCCGGACAAGCCGGAGACAATGTCGGAATACTTCTCCGCGGATTAAAAAAAGAAGATGTTGAACGCGGACAGGTTATATCGAAACCGGGCTCCGTTACGCCTCACTCCGAATTCGAAGCGGAAGTATATGTTCTTTCGAAAGAGGAAGGAGGAAGGCATACGCCGTTTTTCAAGGGCTACAAACCGCAGTTCTACATCCGCACAACGGATGTTACGGGAGAAATGGTTCTTCCGGAAGGCACTGAAATGGTTATGCCGGGAGACACAGTGAACAAAGTTACCGTGAAACTAATCTCGCCGGTCGCGCTTGAAGAGAAACAGCGTTTTGCGATACGCGAAGGCGGCAAGACGGTAGGCGCAGGAGCGGTTACGAAGATAGTGAAATAAAAATAAACAATTTCCGTTCCTAAACATATCAATATGCCGAAAAAGGAAGAACAAAAGGAAAGATTGCGGCTTCGCGTAAAAGCGTATGACGCCAAACTTATAGATTCGTCGGTAAAGCAGATTATAGAGGCCATAAAGTACCATGGCGGCGAGGTCGTAGGGCCGATTCCTCTGCCTACAGAGTTTAAGCGTTATACAGTGAATCGCTCCACTTTTGTGCATAAGAAATCTGGAGAACATTTCGAGCTTCGCGTTCATAAGCGACTTGTGGATATAATGAATCCGCAACAGAAGATAATTGAATCGCTGTCCGACCTTAATCTTCCTGCCGGCGTTGATGTGGAAATCAAAATGGGATAGTGCAAAGGAGTTGACTTCCCTTTGTTAATAATATAAATTATTAACATCGGGTCAGCCGTAAAAAACAACAGGGCTTGCCCCTGCTGTTTTTTTCGTATGCCCCCGCCGCGTTTTCGTAGCGGCGCGTTATTCCAGAAAAAAGTGGAAAAATATGAAAAACGAATCGGTGAAAAAAATACACGCCAAAAAAGGCGTAATGACGCAAATTTGGAACAACGATGCCGTAATTCCGGTTACTTCGGTTTTGTATGCCGATGAAAAAGAAATCGGGGAATTGAAAATCGGGGATAAGGTCAATGTTTCAGGCAGAAGCAAGGGAAAGGGTTTCCAGGGCGTCGTGAAACGGCACGGTTTCGCGGGCGGTCCGAAAACGCACGGACAGAAAAACCGATTGAGAGCTCCGGGTTCAATAGGAGCTACGGCCCCGCAAAGAACTATAAAAGGCAGGAAGATGGCGGGCAGAATGGGCAATGAACGGGTTACCGTGCGCAATCTTCGCGTGGCGGATGTCCGACAGTCCGAAAAAACGATATTACTCAAAGGAGCTATTCCCGGAATACGCGGCGCCCGCGTCGAAATACGGCAAAAAAAGAAAACAGCGTAAAAAATGAAACTCGAAATTTATAACAAAGAAAAAAAGCCGGACGGCTCGATTACCGTTTCTGATGCTGTTTTCGGCGCCGCGTGGAAACCGGATCTCGTGCACCAAGCGATAACCGCTTATTATGCGAATAAGAGGAATTCCGTGGCGCAGACCAAGGACCGTTCGGAGGTGAGAGGCGGCGGTAAAAAGCCGTGGAGGCAGAAACATACGGGACACGCGAGGCATGGTTCGAGGCGTTCGCCGATTTGGAGCGGCGGCGGAATAACATTCGGTCCGAGAAACGACAAGGATTTTTCAAAAAAAATAAGCAAGAAAGCCAGGAAGGCCGCGCTGTTTTCGGTTATTTCCAAAAAGAGAAGCGACTCCGAACTTTTTGTAATAAATAATTTTGATTTTGAACTGCCGAAAACCAAAAGCGCGGCGCAGTTTTTGGATAAGTTTTTCGGAAAGAATAAAAAATCGGTTCTGCTTATTAAGAGCGCCGAGGACAAAAACATTTTCCGTTTATCCAAAAACATTCAAGGAGTGAACGTTATAAGCGCTGAATCGTTGAATGTCTATGATTGCGCTTTGAAGAAATACATTGTTTTTGAAAAAGCGGCGGCGGAAAGAATGAAATAAAAATATGTCCGCGAAAAAAATAACAACAAAAGAAAAAGAAATACTCGCGGCGGCGGAGCAGAACTTATCGGCGGCGCAAGGAACCGTTGTTCGCTCGCGCAGAAACATTATAAAACCGCTCATAAGCGAGAAGAGCCACGATTCGATGGAGAAAGAGAACCAGTACACGTTTCTCGTAAGGATTGACGCGAACAAGAGCGAAATAAAAAAGGAAGTAGCGCGCCGCTACGGGGTGCGCGTGCTCAGAGTCAATATCGTGAGAAAACCGGGGTCTAAAAGCCGCTACAGAAGCGATGTTTCAAAAAAAGAAGACGTAAAAAAGGCCATAGTTTTGCTCAAGAAAGGTGATAAAATAGACGCGTCGTAAAAAATCTCTATTATGAAAAAGTACAATCCTACAACTCCATCAAGGCGCCACTACACGGCTGTAACATATAAAGATTTTTTGGAAGGCGAAAAGCGTCCTCTTAAAAAACTGACTATAAGATTGAAAAGCCCCGCCGGAAGGAATAACCAGGGGAGAATCACTATGCGGCATCAAGGCGGCGGCAACAAGAGGGCCTACCGGCTTATTGATTTCAAGCAGAATAAAATCGGCGTGAGCGGGAAAGTAGAGGGAATTGAATACGACCCGTACAGGACTGCTTTTATAGCGCGTGTTTGCTACGCCGATGGCGAAAGGCGATATATTCTCGCTCCGAACGGATTGAAAATGGGTTCGACAATCATAACTTCAGCCGATGCTCCGCTTGAGGTCGGTAACAGAACCGCTTTGAAGCGCATACCAGTCGGTACGTTCGTTTTTAATATTGAAATATTTCCGGGGCGCGGCGGACAAATTGCCCGTTCCGCCGGCACTTCGGTCCAGATTCTCGCTCACGACGGCGGGCACACCCACCTTAAAATGCCGTCCGGCGAAGTAAGAAAAGTTCCGTGGGACGGATATGCTTCCATAGGGCAGACGTCAAACTGGGAACACAACCTTGTCGTGCTCGGAAAAGCTGGACGCTCGCGCGCTTTAGGAATCCGTCCTACCGTGCGCGGTTCCGTTATGAACCCGCGCGACCATAAATATGGCGGAGGAGAAGGCAAGACGCAGCGCGGTACGAAACGCCCGAAAGACAAGTGGGGCAACATAACCGGCGGACGTAAAACAAGAAAGAGAAAAAAGTGGTCGAATTCAATGATAGTAAAAAGGAGAAAATAAATTTATGAGCAGGTCATCAAAAAAGGGTCCTTACATAAACCAAAAACTTTTGAAGAAAATATCAGCGGCTAAACCGGACGGCAAAACGGTTATTAAAACGTGGGCGCGCGCTTCTGAAATATCTCCGGAAATGGTGGGGTACAGGTTTGGCGTGTATAACGGGAAAGAATTTATCGAGGTGACGGTGAGGGAAGATATGATAGGCCACCGGCTCGGCGAGTTTTCTCCGACGAGAAAATTTATAAGGCACGGAGGAAGGATTCAGAAAGAACTTGAAATGGCCAAAAATATAGCGCAGAAAAGCGCGTAAGAAAACATAAGATACACAATATATATGGAGCAAAACACCGCAATGGCAAAACTGAAATATCTGCGCATCGCGCCGCGCAAAGTCGGACTCCAGGCAAACTTGATAAGAGGATTGCCGGTTACCGAGGCGCAGGCGCAGCTTATGCTTTTTCCCGGCAGAGCGTCCGAACCGATTTTGAAACTTTTGAATTCCGCTATCGCGAATGCCAAAGTTGGCAAGCTCGACCCTCATAAACTTTTCGTCAAAGAACTCCGTATAGACCGTGGGCCGACCCAGAAAAGGTGGACGCCGCGGGCGCGCGGGGCGTGGAGTCCTATACGAAAGCGAACAAGCCATGTTACAATCGTTCTTGGCGTTTCTCCTTCACCATCGCCCGCGAGGTTCGTAATACACGAGCGTCCCAAAAAAGAAAAAGACGGAGGCAAGAAGAGCAAAAAGCCGTCAAATAAAAAAGAAACGGTCAAAGAAACGGTAGATAAAGAAGCCGCCGACAAGAAACATTCTAAAGCCGCCGGCGGATTAAGGAGGATATTCAGAAGGAAAGCGATGTAATTAACCCATTGACTATTATGGCACAGAAAATAAAACCAAATACGCTTAGATTAGGCATCACGCTGCCGTGGAACAGCAGGTGGTTTTTTAAGAAATCAATGAAGTTTTACATTGAAGAGGACTGTCTTATAAGGAAAGTTGTAAGAAAGAAAGTTTTGGTCGCGGGAATAGCGGCTATAGATATAGAACGCGCCGGCAATAATGTGATACGCGTGAACATCAAAGCGGGCCGCCCGGGTCTTATAATAGGAAGGGGCGGACAGGGAATAGACGAACTTAAGAACGCTTTGCTCTCGGCGATAAAAAAATTGCGCGCCGAGAATAAGAAACCGCCGCAGTTTGTTTTGAGCATTAACGTGGAAGAATTAAAGCGCACGGAGGTTTCGGCGGCCGTAACGGCGCAGCAGATAGCTTTTGATATTGAAAAAAGATTTCCATACAGGAGCATTTTGAAGCGACACCTTGAGCTTTTGAAGCAGAATAAAGAAACGCTGGGCGCGAAAATCAAACTTTCCGGACGGCTTAACGGCGCGGAAATATCGAGAAGTGATTGGCTGGCGTTCGGGAGAATGCCGCTCCAAAAACTTCGCGCGAACATTGATTACGGCGAAGCGACTTCTTTTAATACTTATGGAACCGTCGGAGTCAAGGTTTGGATATACAAAGGCGACGTGTTTGGGAACAGAAATGTAAGATAAAAAAACAAAGCGCGCGTAAAATATGTTACAGCCAAAAAAACAAAAACACCGCAAAATGCAAAAAGGGCGCTCACGCAGGCGCACTACCGAAACCCGCGGGCTTACCATAAGCTACGGAGAGTACGGACTTCAGGCGACCTCTTCTTCGTGGGTAAACTCACGGCAGATAGAATCGGTGAGGAAAACGCTCGCTCACGCTATGAAACGCGAGGGTAGGGTTTGGATACGCATTTTTCCCGACAAGCCCGTTACAAAACTTCCGCCGGAGGTTACTCTCGGAGGCGGAAAAGGAAACATAGACAGTTACGTGTTTCCGGTGAAGCCGGGCAGAATTCTTTTTGAAATAGGGGGGGTATCGGAGAAAATCGCGCTTGAGGCGTTGCGCCTCGCCGGGCATAAATTGCCGGTCAGGACAAAAATCATAACTCTTGCAACATGAAAAAAAACGAGTTTAAGGAATTCAAAAGCAAACCGCTTGCCGAACTCGAACGGGCCATCGCGGACTTGGAGGAAAAAGGCGCGGTCTTAAAACTTGACGTTGCTTCCGGAAAGATAAAGAGTTTGAAGGAACTAAGAGCAGTTCGTAAATCAATAGCCCAGATAAACACGTTAATAACCCAAAAAAGCGCCATTGCCCGACAGGACAAATAATTATGGAGAACAAAAAAACGCAAAAAAGAATATTAGAGGGAATTGTCGTTTCGGACAAGATGTCCAAAACGCGCGTTGTTGAAGTAACGCGCCTCAAAAAACACGCGCGGTATGACAAATATTTCAAAGTGAGCAGGAGATACAAAGCACACGACGAGAAAAACGGATACGCAATCGGCGCGAAGGTTATGATTCAGGAAACAAGGCCCATATCTAAAGACAAAAGGTGGACGATAATTTCAAAAGCTGAATAATATATGATACAGGAACGCTCGATATTGGCGGTCGCAGACAATTCCGGAGCTAAGTTTATCCGCTGTTTCCGCGTGCTTGGCGGAACGAGAAAAAGATACGCGAAGATAGGGGACGTCATAGTCGCATCTGTTCAGTCGGCTGAACCGAGAAAAGCAGTGAAAAAGAAAGAAAAGGTGCGCGCGCTTGTGGTCCGCGGCCGCTTTCCCCTCAGGCGCAAAGACGGTTCTTACGTGCGTTTTGACGATAATGCCGCCGTTATTCTCGACAAGAAAGAACCGCGCGCGACAAGGATTTTCGGTCCGATTCCGAGAGAGATAAAAGAAAAAGGATATGACACAATAGCGTCGCTTGCCGAAGAGTTGGTATAACCTCTTCTTCTATATACAAAATAATTATGAAAAAAGGCGATACGGTAAAAATAATAAGCGGCAAAGACAGAGGCAAAACAGGCAAGATTCTCCGTTTTGATACGCGCGCCGGGAAAATAACGGTCGAGGGCGTGAATGTTTACAAAAAACATTCCAAGCCGAAAAGGCAGGGAGAAAAGGGCGAGGTCGTTTCCATTATACGCCCGTTTGACGTTTCGAACGCAATGGTTGTATGCTCTTCGTGCAACAGGGCGGTTAGGGAACAATACCGCATTGAAGACGGAAAAAAAACAAGATGTTGCCGGAAGTGCGGAGCGGCGATATAAACAAAAAATACACGGGGAATAATACGTATATGAGCAACAAATTTTTAGAGAAAATAGTTATAAATGCAGGCATCGGAAGATTGTCGCAGGTTCCGCATTTCAAAGACAAGGTTTTGCCGGAAATTATGAACGAACTCGCGCTTATCGCCGGGCAGCGCGGAGCCGTGAGACGTGCCAAAATATCCATTTCAAATTTTAAGATACGCGAAGGCGATGCCGTGGGCATCCAGATAACGCTCCGCGGGAAAAAAATGAACGATTTTTTTATAAAATTAAATAACATAATTTTTCCAAGAGTAAAAGATTTTCGCGGGATTGATACCGGATGCGTTGATAAGATGGGCAATTTGAATGTCGGGTTCCGCGATCAATACGTGTTTCCGGAGATTGACGCCGACCGTTCAACCACCAGTTTCGGATTTCAAATTACAATCGTGCCTATTGTGAAAAACAGAGACAAAGCAATTGATTTTTACAGGTCGTCGAATGTACCATTAAAAAGCTGATTTATGGCTAAAAAATCTACAATAGCCCGTTCGCGCAAGAAACCGAAATTTTCAAGTCGGATTGTGCGCCGCTGTTTCAGGTGCGGAAGAAAGCGCGGCTATATGCGCGATTTCAACGTTTGCAGAATCTGCTTCCGCGAGCTGGCGAGCAATGGGGACATTCCCGGAATCAAAAAATCAAGCTGGTAGCGATAAAAATATATGTATATAGACCTTTTGATAAAAATCAAAAATGCGGAACGCTCCGGCAAACGCTCGCTTAAAACCCGCTATTCGAGAATGGATTACGCTGTTCTTGAAGAACTGAAGCGGTACGGGTTCGTGAAGAAAATGGACATAAAAGGACGCCCGCCGAAAAAAATCATTGAAGTTTCGTTTTCGAAGGACAGGCCGATAGAGGGCATAAAGTTTTTAAGCCGCCCGTCGGTCAGAAGGTACGGTGGTTATAAAAAATTCAAGCCCGTTAAGAGCGGGCATGGAATTATGATGGTTTCGACTCCGAAAGGAATAATGTCGGGAGTCAGGGCAAAAAAAAATAAACTAGGCGGACAGACACTGTTTGAAATTTGGTAGGGATAAACCTCAAAGTAAACATACATCTATATATGAGCAAAATAGGGAAACAAATAATTGAGATACCGAACGGAATAACGGCATCGGTAACCGATTTCGATATAGTTTTGAAAAGCGCGGCGGGGGAAGCCAAAGTCAAAATTTTAGACGGAGTAAGGCCTGTTTTGAGCGGCTCGTCGCTTTCTTTTGAAACATTCAGAAATTCCCAACAAGCGCGCAGCAACTGGGGGACGTTGAAAGCTCTTACGGCGAACGCGGTTATCGGGCTTACCAAGGGATTTGAAAAAACACTCATACTTGAAGGTGTCGGATTCCGTATAATGGAAGACGGAGACGGACTTACGCTCCATATCGGATTTTCCCATCCGGTGTTGTATCCGAAGACGCCTGGCATTTCATTCGAGATTGAAAAAAACTCCATTCTAAAAATAAAAGGAACCGACAAGGCGCTCGTCGGAAAAGTGGCGGCGGAGATCCGCGCCATGAAAAAAGCCGAACCGTACAAGGGCAAGGGATTCAGATATTCCGATGAGGTTGTAAGAAGAAAAGCCGGAAAGAAGAGCACTACAAGCGCTTCCGCTTCGTAAAAGAAATAAAAATATGGACAAAAAAAGTTATAACGCGAAGAAAAACCGCCGCGCGGCGAAAATAAGAAAAACCATAGGAAAGGGCACGAAAGACGCCCCGCGCCTTTCGGTTTTCAGAAGCAACACACAGACATACGCCCAGCTTATTGATGATTCGACGGGCAAAACGCTTGTTTCGGCTTCTTCCAATGAAATTAAAGGAAGTAAAAAAAGCAAGCTTGAAGCCGCAAAAGAGGTCGGCAAAATGATTGCTGAAAAGGCCTTAAAGTCGGGCATCACCAAAGCCGTGTTCGACCGCGGAAGGTATAAATATCACGGACGGGTAAAAGCGCTCGCGGAAGGCGCTCGCGAAAGCAAATTGATTTTCTAACAACAAACCAATGAAACCATTTTTTAAGCAAAGAAAAAGCGAGTTTGACGAAAGAACTCTTGAAATCAGGCGTGTTACCCGCGTTGTTGCCGGGGGCAAGCGTTTCAGTTTCCGCGCGACCGTGGTTTCAGGAGACAGAAAGGGAAGGGTCGGAATAGGAATGGCCAAAGGACTCGACGTGGCCTCCGCCGTTGAAAAAGCCAAACGCCAGGCGGAGAAAAAGATGATAAAAGTGGAGCTTTTTGCCGGAAGGACGTTGCCTTATGACGTGGAGGCGAAATACAGCGCGGCGCGCGTGCGGCTTAAACCGGCGCGCGAAGGACATGGCCTTATAGCCGGCGGCTCGGTGCGAGCCGTGCTTGAACTTCTCGGAGTAAAGGACGTTTCGGCCAAGATATTAGGGAGGACGACAAATAAACTGACGAACGCGATGGCGACAATGGAAGCCATAAAGAAGTTGAAAAGCAGGGCGAAGACGTCGGAAGAAAGAGAGCCGGATGCCGGAAACGCCGAAGAATAAATTGCACATAAAATTTATGTTTATACAAGAAATAAGACAAACCAGTCCGCGTAAGAATAAAAAAAGAATAGGGCGCGGCGGCAAACGCGGCACTACTTCGGGGCGCGGACAAAAAGGGCAAAAAGCGCGCGCGGGGCACAGAATACGCCCGGCTGAAAGGGATATTTTGTCCAAAATCCCGAAGTTGCGCGGAGTCAAAAATAAAATCAGAACACCGAAAATGTTTGTATTGAATGTTGGCGACCTGGATAAAACCTTCAAAAATGAGACGGTTATCTCAAAAAAAACGTTTTTGAAACACAGGGTGGTAAAAAGTTCGGGTATCCAACTCAAGATTTTAGGAGACGGCGACGTGAAAAAGGCCTTCAAAATCATCGGTCTCCGTGTTTCCGAAAGTGCCAAAAAGAAGATATTGTCTGCCGGCGGCACAGTGTCCGAGTAAGAAACTGTTATGAACAAATTTCTTGAAATTTTCAAGATACCCGATTTAAGGAGAAAAATACTTATGGTGTCGCTTCTTCTTGTTGCCTTCAGAATTCTCGCCGCGATACCGATTCCAGGCATAGACACCGGACGCCTTAGCGAGTTTTTCGGTTCAAGCCAGCTTCTCGGGCTGTTGGACCTTTTTTCCGGCGGCGGACTAAGCAGTTTGTCGCTCGTTATGCTCGGGGTAGGTCCTTACATCACCGCGACCATCATAATGCAGCTTCTCACGATAGTTTTTCCGAGCTTAAAAAAGGCATACTATGAAGAAGGCGCGGAAGGGAGGGCGAAATTCAACCGCACGTCGCGATTTCTTACCGTTCCTCTCGCGGCGCTTCAGGGATACAGTTTTTTGAATCTTTTGATTTCGCAGAAAGTGCTCGACCCGCTTCCGCTCGCGCAGATGGTAACGAACGTGATAATAGTAACGGCGGGAAGCGTGCTTTTGATGTGGATAGGGGAACTGATTTCCGAATATAAGATAGGGAACGGCGTTTCACTCCTGATTTTTGCCGGAATAGTGAGTAGGATTCCGCAGATGTTTTCCGCCGGCGCGCTTACTTACACGCCGGCCGAACTGCCAACCTATCTCATCTTTATAGTTTTAAGCATAGTCGTTATAGCGGGAGTTGTTTTTGTAAACGAGGGCGAACGGAAAGTGCCGGTTTCATACGCCAAGCAGGTGCGCGGCAACAAAATGTACGGCGGCGTTTCAACATATCTTCCTCTCCGCGTGAACCAGGCCGGAGTCATCCCTATAATATTCGCGATTTCCCTTCTGCTTTTTCCGCAGTTTTTCGCGCAGATAATATCCATTTTGTCGCCGGATTTGTCGTATCGCGTGAATGGAATAGTGAATTATTTTTTCAACAATCAGATAATTTACAGCGTCCTGTATTTCATTTTGGTCGTCATATTCACCTATTTTTACACGGCGATTACTTTCGACCCTGATGAAATATCGAAGAACCTTCAGAAGAGCGGCGGCTTTATTCCCGGCATACGCCCCGGGCAGGCAACCGCGGAAGTTATATCTAAAACAGTCCACCGCATTACGCTTTTCGGCGCCGTGTTTCTCGGCGTGATAGCCATTCTGCCGAATATTACGCGAATGTTCACCGGCATAAAGTCGCTTACCTTGGGAGGCACTGGACTTCTTATAGTCGTTGCCGTGGCGCTTGAGGTGATGAAACAGATAGAGTCACAGCTCACTATAAGGGAATATGATAAATTTTGATTGGAAATGAGTAGTGGGTAGAATAGAGAGGGAATTTCGAATTATGAATTTTGAATTTCGAATCAATTTCGAAATAATTAATTACTTAAACACAGAATAACCATTCTGAATAAATCCCATTCTTTTTGTTTCGTTTTGTGGTGAGCGAAGTCGAACCATCATTCTTTCATTCGAATTTCACTCAAAATTCGAGTTTCAAAATTTAAAATTGTTTTTAGTGTATAATCCATATATGGAAAAAGCTATTATCATTTACGGGGCGCCGGGGGCGGGCAAGGGAACGCAGGCGGAGTTGCTTGCGAAGAGATATAATTTCATTCATTTTGACACAGGACGGTTTTTGGAGGCGCTTGTCAATTCTCCGGAGGCGCGGAAGGACAAAGTTCTGAAGAGAGAAAAAGCGTCTTTTGACAGCGGAAAACTTATGACTACGTCGTTCGTGCTGGACGTGATGAAGAAAAAGACGGAAGGAATATGGAAAGGCGGGTACAGCGTCGTGTTCAGCGGTTCGCCGCGGACGATTACAGAAGCGTTTGGCGATAAAAAAACCGAAGGGTTGCTTAGTTTTCTGTCCAAGACGTACGGTAAGAAAAATATTACAATTATTCAGCTTAAAACAACAGACAAGGAATCGCTAAAAAGGAACAGCGCGCGTTTTGTGTGCGGTGTTTGCGGTTTGCCTCGCCTCGCTGACGCCGGCGGGAACAAGTGCGCGTTTTGCGCCGGAGCGTTGCGCCGGAGAACGCTTGATGCTCCGAAGGTGATTTTAGAACGCCTCAAAGAATACAGGAACAAGACGCTTCCGATTATTGCCGCGGCGAAGCGCAAAAAATACACGGTGAAGACAATAAATGGAATTCCTGCCCCGTATAAAGTGCATAAAGCGATTTCTGCCGCGCTTAAACTTTCGTGAAAAGTTTTTCGCAAATAATTAAGACGAAGGAGGATATAAAAACGCTTCGCGAGTCAGGGGCCATACTGGCCTTTGTTTTGAACGAGCTGAAAAAAAACGTTCAGACGGGAGTCAAAACGCGTTCGCTTGACGCGCTTGCCCGCGAGATGCTTAAAGAACGCGGCGCGCGGCCGGCTTTCTTAAACTACCGCCCCGAAGGCACTTTGAGAGCGTACCCGGCCGCTATTTGTATTTCGATAAACAACAAGATAGTGCACGGAGTTCCAGGCGAGCGCAGGATACGCGAAGGCGATGTAGTGAAAATAGACATAGGAGTCGAATATAAAGGACGAATAACAGACGCCGCCGCGACTGTGGGTGTTGGAAAACTGCCGGATAAATTGCTGAAACTCGTAGAGGCGACTGAAGAAGCGCTTTACGACGGGATAGGCGAGTGCGTGCCGGGCAAGCATCTCGGAGACATAGGGTACGCGATAGAGGCGCGCGCGAAGCGAAGCAATGTCTCGGTTGTAAGAGGACTCACCGGACACGGGGTCGGATTCAAAGTGCACGAAGAGCCAATGGTGTATAATTTCGGCAAAAAGGGAACCGGGATAAAACTTATGGAGGGAATGGTGCTGGCGATTGAGCCGATGTTCGCCGCCGGTTCAGATGAAATAATTGAACTACCGGACGAAAGCTTCGCGACTAAAGACGGAAGCGTGAGCGCGCACTTCGAGCACACTGTGGCGATTACGGAAGAAGGGGCGGAAGTGCTTACGAAGTAAGCGCAAAATTGAAAAATAAAAATTGGGAGAATATAAGTGTATAAAGTATCGAGTATAAAGTAGTAAGTATTGTACAAGCAAAAATCCTAAACCCTAATATCCAAATCCTAAATAAATCTAAATGTTTAAATTCCGAAATCCAAAACCTACACCGAAGCTACGGTATAGCTGGCCTACCTGCGCAGACGGGTGAATTTCGAATGAATTTCGAATGAAAGAAATGAATAACCGCACCGCAAGCGGCGGGGTGTTAGAGCGGGGATTTAATAAAGAGAACCCAAGATAAAAACCTGAAAACAAAGTTTTAATTTATCAGCTGGCGGACTGAATAAATTCAAAGCGAATATATAAAAGCAAACTCCGCGCGGGCGCGCGGAGTGTGATTAATTATGAGCGAAATGAAACAAATCTGTGAAAAAAACTCACCAATCTTCGTCTAGCAAATAACAGAAAAACCATTGCCACAATCGGTAACCATTGTGGCCACCATAGAGTAGGGTGAGTAGGGGTGACATTCTTTTCCCAACCCCCTCCCTCACACAACACTCCACAGCTTTGCTGGACGACCACTGCCAGCATCGCAATAAACATTACAACATAACGTTTCAGTTTCATTTTTCTCTCCTTGTAATGTAAATCGTAAAAGGTTACAAAGCTTGAATTATCAAGTTTTACTATCTATAATTATACCACTAAAACACGCGTATGTCCAGTGTTTTTCTTATGACGTGAATAAATATAAGGACGTCCGACGTCGTGTATGACGTCGGACGTCCAACCCTCACTAATCGGTCATTCATAATTCATTATTCCTGATTTAGGTTGTTTGCAGTGCTTAATACTTGCTGTTTTTTTTCTTGTGC
>MFKJ01000009.1:6667-15017 GCA_001779535.1 Candidatus Jorgensenbacteria bacterium RIFCSPHIGHO2_02_FULL_45_20 | reverse complement strand
TTCGGTAACCTTTTTTATTATCTACAACGTATTGTTGCGTAATTTATTTACTTGTGCTATAATACATAATGTAGGTTCTCAAAGTAGCTTTTGTTTCTGTTTCGTTTCGGATGACTTTTTTTACCGGATATGAGAAGAGAAACAATGTGCGAGAGGAGAAAAAAGTCGTCCTACGAGATATAAAATTATTTCAATGAGCAAGAGACTTTATATTGGAGGTCTTCCGTACAAAACCACGGATGAAGAGCTGAAAGAAGCTTTTCTCAAAGCCGGCGAAGTTGTGTCTATATCCATAATGATGGATAAATTCACGGGACGCTCGCGCGGATTTGGTTTCGTGGAAATGGCGGATGACGAAGGAGCGGAAAAAGCCATAGATATGTGGAACGGCAAGGAATTCGCAGGCAGGACACTGGTTGTGAATGAAGCCAAACCGCTTGGCGAACGTCCGCCCCACCAATCAACAGGACAGTTCCGCAGATAGTAGTAATAGCGCGGAATTCACTAAAACCCCCCGCTTTGTGTGAAGGCGGGGGGTTTTGTTTGAACGTTTGCGGTTAAAAATGTAGAATGAAAAGGTATGAAAAGGAAAATAATAAAACCGTCGCTTGCGTCCGGTTTTCGTGATTATCTCCCGGATGAAATGGCCGAATTCCAGCGCATGACAGACATTATAAGAGGAGTGTTCGAGCGGTATGGTTTTTCGCCGCTTGATACGCCCGGAATAGAACGGCTTGAGATACTGACCGGCGGAGATAAAAATTTCAAAAAGCAGATATTCACGACGAGTAAAGAACGCGGCGATGTTCCGCTCGCTCTAAGGTTCGACCTGACCGTGCCTTTGGCGCGTGTCGCGGCACAATATCCGGCGCTTAAAAAGCCCTTCAAACGTTACCAGTTCGGGAAAGTGTGGAGAGGTGAAAAGGCGCAGGCTGGACGCCTTCGCGAGTTCTTGCAGTGCGATGTTGATATAGTGGGTTCGCGTTCCGGAATGGCCGACGCGGAGATAATCTCAGTCGCTTACGAAACACTCAAAGCTTTGGGGATGGAAAATTTCACAATAAAGATAAATAACAGGAAATTATTTGACGCGCTTCCGGAAGCGGTATCATTTCCCGAAAAGAAAAAGGAAAGCGTGATACGCGCGCTCGACAAGCTCGACAAGACGGGTTGGAAATCCGTGCGTGATTCTTTGCGCGCCGACAAATTTACGAAGAAACAGATAGATAAAATAGCCGATTTTGTCGCAACCGGCGCGGTGTCATCGCGCGAAACATTTGCCGCGCTCCGTAGAAAGTTTTCCGGTTCGTTGAAAATGGAGAGCGGAATCGCCGAAATGGAAAACCTTGCGAAAAATATCTCGGTTCTTGGGGTTCCTGAATCCGCGTGGAAAATAGACCTGTCCGTGGCCCGCGGGCTCGGGTATTACACGGGGTCGGTTTTTGAAACGATTATAAACGACATTCCTGGGATAGGCAGCGTTTGCGGCGGAGGGCGTTATGATAATCTTGTGGAGCGTTTCGGGCAGGCGTCTTTGCCCGCGGTGGGCATATCGGTCGGCATTGCGAGGTTATTTACAGCTATGACGGAGCTTGGAATGATAAAAAAGCGCCCCGCGCTCACCGAGGCAATTATTTTGAATTTCGACGCCGCGTGCGAAGAATATGTGCAAAGCATAGCTTCCGATTTGAGGAAAGGAGATGTAAGAACGGAGATTTATCTCGGAAACGAGGAGACGCTGAAAGGCCAGCTCGCTTACGCCCTAAACAGGGAGATACCGGTTGTGCTTGTAGCCGGCTCCGATGAAAAGGCGAGAAACACAGTACAGATAAAAAATATAGCCGCGCGGATTCAGACGGAAACATCAATAAAAGACGCGGCGCGAAAAGTGAAGGAGGTTCTCGGAAAAAAAGTTTTAATGATATAATTTATTTTGAAAAAATGAAGATAAATATAGTGTCGCAAAAGCTTGAAGTTACAGAATCGCTTAAAAAGTTCATTGAAGATAAATTCAGTTCTCTTGCGCGTCTTGCCTCCGCGCTCGAAAAGGAAGGAGAGCTGAACGTATTCGTGGAGGTTTCGCGAATTACGCGCCACCATAAAAAAGGGGACGTGTTCTACGCGGAAGCTACCGCAGGCGTGCCGGGCAGGACATTACGCGCGGAAGCCATTTCGTCCGACGCGCGGACAGCCGTAAATAAAGCGCGCGACGTTCTAAGGATCGAAATTCAAAAGTACATGGGCAGCAGAACAAACAAACCGCGTAAATCGGCAAGAGCTGCGGAAAAATGATATGCGTATAAATAAAAAATTATCGAAGAAAAATGGGATAATTATCGGCGTTTGTGTTTTGGCGGTCATGGGGGTTGTTTTTTTTATATTTCGGGGACGGGGTGGTCGGACGGACAATTTCGTAACCGTTCAGCGCGGGGACGTAGTGGAAGAGGTGAGTATTACAGGAAAAGTTGTCCCGTCGAAAAATTTGGATTTGGCTTTTGAAAAAGGCGGGCGCGTAAAAGGCATTTACGTTTCTGTAGGTAAAAAAGTGTCGCGCGGGACGATTCTTGCCGAGCTCGAAAACAGCGACCTGTACGCGGACACGGCTCAAAAAGAAGCTACGCTAAAGTCGGAACAGGCGCGGCTTGATGAGCTGAAACGCGGAACCCGTCCGGAAGAAATAGCCGTGAAACAAGCCGCACTCGGGAAAGCCGAACAGGATTTGCGTAATTATTTCAGAGGCGCGCTTGATATTTTGAATGACTCTTACGCGAAAGCCGACGATGCCGTACGCACGAAAACAGCCGACATATTCACGGATGACGACACGGCCAATCCTAAATTGTCGTTTACCGTTTCAGACGCGCAGGCGGGAATAGATGTGCAGGCGATGAGGTATGGTGCCGGTATTGACATGGTTTCGTGGAGGAATGAACTGCAAACACTTGATGATTATTCGCCGGAAGATGCCGTGTGGTCCGCAATTATTTCCGGTGAAAAACACTTATCTCTCGTGCGTGATTTTCTTACGCGGACTCTTGACGCGCTCGGTAGCGCGCAGGGTGAAACCGCTTCGGTTGTAAATACGCACAAGGCGAATGTTTATACCGCGAGAACCAACGTAAACGCTTCGTACACATCACTTAGTTCGCAGAAACAGTCAATTGATTCAGGAAAGAAAACGGTTTCCGGCATCCAGAACGAACTTAATCTTGCTCTCGCGGGGACCGCCAAGGAACAAATAGACGCGCAGGAAGCAAAAGTTGAGCAGACCGAGGCGGGGCTTATGTATTCAAACGCGCAATATATAAAAACTGTTCTCCGCGCGCCGTTTTCGGGAATGGTTACAAAAGTTGACGGCGAGGTCGGAGACATAGCCGAGGCAAACAGCCCGATAGTTTCCGTAATCGGTTCGGGAAATTTTGAAATAGAAGCGAATGTGGCGGAGTCCGATATAGCAAGAGTAAAAATCGGAAACGCCGCGCGCGTGACGCTTGACGCGTACGGCAAGGGAGTCGTGTTTAGCGCCTCCGTAACGCAGATTAATCTTTCTGAAACGGTGATTGAGGGTGTGGCCACTTACAAAGCGAAACTGACGTTTGCCGAGGGCGACGAGCGCATACTTTCCGGTCTTACGGCGGACGTAGATATTATGAGCGGTAAAAAAGAAAATACGCTTTTTTTGCCTACGAGAAACATCATAATTGACGGCGGTAAATATTTCGTGAATAGAATCGCGGGAGATGGCTCCCGCGTAAAAGCCGAAGTTATGATAGGGCTCAAGGGCTCGGACGGAAGAACGGAAATATTATCCGGGATTCTGGAGGGGGATAAAATCGCCGTCGAGTAAGAACCACACGTAATTTATGGAACCGCTTATACGCACGGAAAAACTCGAGAAGGTGTATAAAAATGACGGGGTTGAAACAACAGCTCTCCACGGAGTTACTTTCGGCATACGCAGGGGTGAGTTTGTTGCCATTATGGGTCCGTCGGGTTCGGGCAAGTCAACGCTTATGCAGATACTCGGATGTCTTGACCGCCCTACGTCCGGTGAATATTTTTTTGAGGATAAGGAGCTTCATACTTATACCGATGATGAATTAGCGCGCATAAGAAATGAAAAAATAGGATTCGTATTTCAGGCGTTCAATCTTCTACCGCGCATATCGGTTATTGAAAACGTGGAGCTTCCGCTTGTGTACCGCGGAGTCCCGCCGAAGGAACGCCGCGAGCGCGCCCGCAGAATGATATATCTTGTGGGACTCGGTGACCGCGAGGATTATCGCGCCTCGCGGCTTTCCGGCGGACAGAAACAGCGCGCGGCGATAGCGCGCGCCCTTATAACAACTCCTGAAATTATTTTTGCCGACGAGCCGACCGGAAATCTTGATTCAATGTCCGGTGGAATGGTTCTTGAACTGTTTCAAAACCTTAATGAAAAAGGCAACACAATTGTGATAGTTACCCACGAGTCATACGTGGCAAAAGCCGGTAAGCGTGTTTTGCATATCGTGGACGGCGAGATAGATAAAGACGAAGAAGTGGAAGAACGCAGAGTTATTTCACGCGAAGGATTTTCGAAATAAAAATATGAGGACGCTTGACTCGTTTCGTACGGCTTTGAACGGCGTAACCGTTCACAAAATGCGGTCAATTCTTACCGTTCTCGGCATAGTGATAGGTATAACTTCGATAATGACGATTATGTCGGTGGGGCAGAGCGCGGAGCGGCTGATTGTCGGGGAACTGGAACGCTTCGGGCCGACTAATATTTTCGTTCTCCCCGGGCGCCAGCCGACTGGGCCCGCGGACAGCGCCGGGACGCTTTTGAATGATTCGCTGAAAGAAGACGATTACGAGGACCTGCAAAGAAAGTCGAATGTTCCGAATGCCGTCCGCGTAATTCCGTACGCCCTCGGGGCCGTCTCGGTCTCATACGAATCCGGGACATATAGCGCTACGCTTATTGGGAGCACCGAACACATAGAAAAAAATTTTGACCTCAAAACGGCTCGCGGCAAGTTTTTCGATTCGTTCGACGTGAGCGAGAAAAACAGGGTTGTTCTTATAGGAGACAAAGTGCGTGAAGACCTTTTCGGCGACAGCGATCCGATAGGAGAGAAAATCAAAATAAAGAACAATAGATTCACAGTTATCGGAGTTCTTGGGCCGGAAGGGCAGGGGAGTTTTATTGATTTCAATAAAACCATAGTTGTGCCGTATACTTCCGCGCAAGGGGACGTGCTCGGCATACGCTATTTCCAGCGGCTTGTGGTGGAAGCCGATTCCATCGGTAACATTCCGAACGTTGTTGGCGACATAAAAGCGACGCTTCGCGAAAATCATAATATAGACGACCCCGAAAAAGATGACTTTTTCGTGCAGACGCAGGAAGACGTGGCAAACCGCCTTAAAACCGTTACCGGAATCTTGACGGTGCTTTTATCTTCGGTTGCGGCCATTTCCCTTGTTGTGGGGGGAGTCGGAATTATGAATATAATGCTTGTTTCGGTTACGGAGCGCACCCGCGAGATAGGTCTGCGAAAGTCGCTCGGAGCTACTAACAAAAACATACTTTTTCAGTTCATTTTTGAAGCACTGATTTTAACCGGAGCCGGCGGCGCGCTCGGAGTTGTTTCTGGAATTGCTTTGTCGGCCGCTCTCGCGTATATCGCGCGCGTATTCGCGGAGCTTAATTTCCCGTTCGTTTTTTCCGTTGACGGCCTCGTAATCGGGCTCGCTGTTTCATTTTCTATCGGTCTCGCGTTCGGCATATTTCCCGCGCGGAAAGCGTCGAAAAAAAGTCCCGTCGAAGCCCTACGGTACGAATAAAATAAAATGCGTTTCAACGACCTTATAAAAAATTCCGTTTCGTCACTTACAACCCACAAATCGAGATCTGCACTCACCGTTCTCGGAATAGTGATAGGAATCACGGCAATTATAGTAATTGTGTCCGTAGGGAGTAGCGCGGAGGGGCTTATACGCGGCGAGATTCAGTCCTTCGGGCCGGAGAATGTATTTATAAATCCTGGCAATCCGTCGGACGGGCTTTTCAGTTTTAGCGGGCAATCAAACGCGGTTCTTTTGAAATCGCTTACAACCGACGACGTTCATAGGTTAAAAAATAAATCCAACGTTCCGGACGCCGCCCTCGTCAATCCTTCGGTGAACGGTTCCTTCTCAATCGCCTATGAGTCGGAGACCATGACCGTGAATACAATAGGTACGGGCGCGGCGGCGTTCGATATTTACAATTTATCCGCGGCGAATGGTCGGTTATTCACCGAAGAAGAGGTGGATTCCAAGGCGGCCGTTGTGGTACTTGGCAAAAACGTCGTGAAGGAATTGTTCGGTTCCGAAGACGCAAATCCATTGGGAGAGCGCGTCAAGATAAAAGGGAAAAGTTTCAAAGTGATAGGGGTATTCTCATTCATCGGGAGCAATATGTGGGGCATTGACGATATGGCGATGATTCCATATACGACGGCGCAGGAATATCTTCTGGGTATACGGCACTTTCACGAGATAGCCGTGCAGGCGCGAGACGTTTCCGCGGTTCCCGATATGGTGAAAGACATAAAAATAATATTAAGGGACAATCACGACGTAAAAGAGGGTGAGGGCGATGATTTTATAGTGAGTACGCAGGAGGATATGATAGAGACGATAGACGGCATACTGAAGGCCATTACGGTGTTTCTCGCGTTTGTCGCGGCGATTTCGCTTCTTGTCGGAGGAGTCGGGGTGATGAATATAATGTTTGTCTCCGTTACCGAGCGTACTCGCGAAATAGGTTTGCGCAAATCACTCGGAGCCACGAACAAAAACATACTTTCGCAGTTTCTTCTGGAAGCCGTGCTTTTGACAGGCGGGGGAGGCATAGCGGGCGCGTTTATGGGGACGCTCATAACTTACGCGATTACAATTGTAGCATCGCTCGCTTTGGGGACGAATTTCCCTTTCGTTTTTTCGCTGTTCGGCGTTTTTCTGGGGCTTTTAGTATCGTCCGCCGTAGGTATTTTCTTCGGCATATTTCCGGCTTATCGGGCATCCAAGAAAAGTCCGATGGAAGCGCTTAGATATGAGTAGTACGAAGCAGAAACTTCGAACGTAAAAAATTTTATGGGCAACAAAACCACGTTTAATAAAAAAAGGCGGCGGGCGCGAAAGATATTCGCAAAACTCAAGCGGCTTTTTCCGGAGGCGGGAATGAATTTGCACTATTCTAATAATTGGGAGCTTTTGGTATCCGTGATGCTTTCGGCGCAGTGCACGGATAAGAAAGTAAATGAAGTTACAAAAACACTTTTCAAAAAATACAAGACCGTAGATGACTACATCAGTGTGAGTTTAAGCGGGTTTATGAAAGATATAAGGCCGGTTGGGCTTCATAGAAGCAAGGCGAAGAATATTATCGCTTCATCAAGGATGTTTAAACAAAAATTCAGCGGGCGTTTGCCGAAAACGATTAGTGGGATGCTTTTGTTTCCGGGGGTCGGAAGAAAAACGGCTAATGTCGTTCTCGGGAACGCTTACGGCATATCGGAGGGGATAGCTATTGATACCCATGTGCGGCGGCTCGCGCGAAAACTGGAGTTGTCTCACAATTTCACCCCCGAAAAAATAGAGAGCGACCTGATGAGAATTTTTCCGAAAAAGGATTGGTTTATGCTAACTTATTATTTGATAGAATACGGACGGCGATATTGCCACGCGAGGGCACACAATCACGAAAAATGCCCTCTCTCGAAAATTTAACAGCGCCCTTGATTTTCAGGCGCTGTTAACCCATGCGAAGTTCATTACATTTTTTAACCGATCGGTTAAAAAATGTAATGAATGGCATAAGATAGGCAACCCTCTGAATGGCTAATGCGTGATGTTGTTTTCAGGGTTTTTGTGATTGTATTTGCCCAGAATTTCCGTTTTAACCAGATTAAATGCCTCTTCGATGTCTACACCGAGTTGGTTGGCGAGGCGGCACATTCCAAAGAACAGATCTCCGATGCCGTCCACAAACACGTTCTTTTTTTCCTGAATCAATTTGATTCTTTCTCCGACTTGTAGCGGAGATGCTGGGACATTTCTATAAGTTCTTCATGCAGATGATCAAATTTATCAACATTAGGGGCATCTTTCCAATTGTTCCTTTCAGCGAATGATTTAACCAGCGCTTGAGCATCTTTTATTGTTGTAATTTTTTCGTCGTTCATAAATTAAAAAATAAATATAGTTTAGCACAACAACTTTGTCGCGAAAGAGAGGACTTGAACGTCGCCACGATTTTATCGTGGCGACTTATATTATTTTTGTGTTTGCACTGAGCTTGTCGAAGTGCTCGGGGAGG
>MFKJ01000009.1:619-6628 GCA_001779535.1 Candidatus Jorgensenbacteria bacterium RIFCSPHIGHO2_02_FULL_45_20 | reverse complement strand
GAGGGACTTGAACCCTCACGGCCATAAGGCCACACGATTTTGAGTCGTGATCGTCTACCAGTTCCGACACCCGAGCGATGTAAAATCTGTCTTATCAAAATGGTGCCATAAAAATTCCTCGCCGTAAATGTTTTTTGGTAATATAATTATATTAATCGTATGGCGAGAGTAATCGCGGTATTCAATCAAAAAGGAGGCGTTGGCAAAACGACAACCGCCATGAATTTAAGCGGTTATCTTTCGATGCTCGGTAAAAAGACGCTTCTTATTGATTTCGACTCGCAATTTAACGCGACCGTCGGGCTCGGCGTGAAACACGCGCCCGAAGAAACCATATATCATTCGATAATCTGCGGGAAGAAACCGTCGGAGGTAATTCGCAGGACTTATCTCGCCGGTCTTGATTTGGTTCCGGCTTCGTCCGACCTCGCGGGCGCGCTTATAGAAATGGTGGAAATGCCGGAAAGGGAATTTTTATTGAGAAAGTTTGTGAATTCCGTGCGCGACTCGTACAAATATATATTTATCGACCTGGGGCCGAGCTTGAATCTTTTGACCATCAACGGCTTGCTCGCCGCGGACGAAGTGATAGTTCCCGTGCAGTGCGAATACTATAGTTTGGAGGGAATAGCGCAAGCGCTTGAAACGATAGAGCTTATACAAAAGAATCTTGGACACCCGCTTAAAATAGGCGGCGCGCTTCTTACTATGTACGATAAGCGTGAAAAACTTTCGCGGGAAATAGCGCGGGAGATACGCCGCAGATTTCCTTTCCATGTTTATAACTCCGAGATTCCGCGTTCAGTAGCTCTCGCGGAGGCCCCGAGCTTCCAAAAACCAATAATGCTTTACGCGCCTCAAAGCCCGGGCGCGATTGCTTACGAGCAGCTCGCGAACGAGCTCGCCGGAAACATACCTAAAACAGAGCTTGAAGCGTCGCTTTTCCGAAAAAGAACCTATCCGGAGGAATTGAAAATTGAAAAACGGTTTTACTGCGAAAATGCGGAATCGGTGGAGCGAAGCGATTCGCTTGAAACGGAAGTTCATGTCGTTTCTCCGTCCGCGCCGCGCTTCACGGAGGATATTGAACCGCTTATGCTTTTCGCGTACGAATATACTGACCCAGATGAAAAGGCGTCCGTCAAGAGTTTCTGACGTGTTTTTTCCGTTTGACTTAGTTTTCTATTTTTGTATTAATTAGATTGGTTCTTATTTTATTCGTTTAAGATATGAACGCGTGGCGGCGCATCCGGCCGGTGCTTTCGTCAGGCGGAATTATTTTGCCGAAAAAAAATAACGGACTCGTGTATACACGTTACAGCCAAAAACAGGGGAACGTTTGGTACTTTTATCCGCCGATTTTATTTCGTCGTCTCGAGCCGTACTTTATAGTAACTCACACAAATACTAAAACGCTTGAGATTAGTAACGAAGCAATTATATCGGTGGCTGGAAGCGCCTGACGCCTCTGTTTTGGTTTATACGGAACTCCATCGCCATAGGCGTGGTCGTAATTTTCAATTTGAAATTTTTAGCGAATTTGCCAGTATAGCGAATCAATCGCGGATAAAAGAAATCAAATTTGAATTCATTTTGAATTGGATTCAATAAAAATTGAAAATTGTTGTCTACTTTGTTCTATTAACTGCCCGCTTTTATTTTCTACTTGTTACAAACTTCGGCATACGGTGTTACAATGTAAACCATGGCTTTGGGAAGAGGATTACAATCTTTGATTCCGCCTAAAGGTAACGGCAGTGAGCCGGCGGAAATTGTTTCTCGAGACGAACCGCGTTTTTCCCGCGGTGCCGCGCCCGAAGAGCCGAGCGCGCCGCAGGAGAATAATTCAAAATACGAAGCAAGAGGAGGGGAACGTGACAGAAGCGAGGCGATTTTCCATATTGAAATAGAAAAAATTAAAACAAACCCGTATCAGCCGAGAAGGGAATTTAGTGATATTGAGCTCCGCGAGCTGGCGCATTCAATACAGGAATTCGGAATAATACAGCCGATAATCGTATCCAAGGTTGTTCGTGAGACGTCCGGCGGGACGGATGTTGAATACCAGCTTGTCGCGGGAGAAAGACGGTTACGCGCCGCAAAAATAGCCGGACTCGAAAGAATTCCGGCGATAATAAAAAAGGTGAGCTCGGGTAAAATGGGGCTTGAGCTTGCTCTCATAGAAAATATACAGCGGAAAGACCTTAACGCGCTTGAAGCGGCAAAAGCGTACGCTCGGCTTCAGGATGAGTTCGGATTGACGCAGAGGGAAATCGCTTCGCGCGTCGGCAAAAGCCGCGAGGCGATAGCGAACGCGCTCCGTCTTTTGAATCTTCCTTCTGAAATACAGAGCGCTCTTATGGATGGAAGAATAAGCGAGTCGCACGCGCGAGCGCTACTTTCTTTAAGCGATATAGAAGCGCAAAGGCAGGCGTTTTTGAAGATTATAAACGAGAAGTCGTCGGTAAAGGCGCTGAAAGAAAATTCATCCTTTTCAGCTTCGCCGGAGTCCGGAGAACAAAGATTTTGGGAAAAAAAACTTGAGGACAAATTTCAGACATCGGTGAAAATAATCAGCGGGGGAGGGAAAGGAAAAGTGCTTCTGCCTTTCTACTCAAATGAAGAAATGCGCGCGCTGATAGACAAACTTCTCGGCAGTGACGCGGCTTAATAACCGGTTAGCGCGTATGTTTGAAGTTCACTTCTTTTATTCCCTGAATAGATTTTATTTTCACGAGCATTTTTTCTATTTTTTCATGTGAAATGTTTCCGCATTTCACATTCACCGTTATGAAAGCCGAGCTATTATCGGATTGGACATTTGTGATGAGAATGCCAATTTTCGCATCGGAAAAAGCGTTTGTAATATCGCGAGCATAGTTTGGACGGTTAAGTCCTACGGCTCTGAATTCAACGCCGCTCGGTGGCACACTCTTTTGCAGTTTCGCGTTTTTCCCGCGCGCGAAATTCCTTATGTATTTCTTTGCCATTGAGCTTTTCACGAACCGAAGCCAGTCCACGGACGGCTTTTTGCCTTTTTGCGTGAGTATTTCAACAACATCTCCGGAGAATAGTTCATGGTCAATCGGCACTATTTTGCCGTTTACTTTCGCACCTATGCACTGATTGCCTACATCGCTGTGAATGTTATAAGCGAAGTCAATCGGAGTGGAGCCGGCTGGCAGGTCAATAACATCATTTCTCGGAGTCATAACGAATATTCTGTCTTTGAAGAAATCCACCTTTATCGAATCCAAAAAATCTTCCCTGTTTCTGAAGCCCTTTTGCCAGTTCCTAAGCTGTTCAACCCAAAGCAATTCTTTTTTGTTTTTAACGCCCTTCCAGCTATCCATTTTTTTCGGAGTGTCTTTTTTCACTTGCTGGTAAGCCCAGTGTGCCGCCACTCCGAATTCGTCTTCTTCGTGCATTTCTTTCGTCCGTATTTGGATCTCCGTTATCTTATTATCTAAAGCAAGGACGGTGGTGTGCAAACTCCGGTAGCCGTTAGGTTTCGGAAGCGCTATATAATCCTTAAATCTGCCCGGTATCGGTGTCCAATGCTTGTGAATCGCGCCCAAAACGGCGTAACAATCGTGAATGTTTTTTACGATAATTCTTATCGCCACAAAATCGTAGATCTTTTCGAAATCCATATCGTAGCGGATAAGTTTTTTGTACAAACTGTAATAGCGCTTGGCGCGCAAATCTATGGAGGATGGTTTTATACGGGCATCCTTAAGTATTTGGGTTATGAGCGGTTTGAGTTTGTCGGCATAAGTAGCGCGCTCATCGTATTTTTCCTTTACGTTTTTCACAAGCCACGCATATTCATCAGGGTATAGATATGGGAACGCGAGGTCTTCGAGCTCACCGCTTATTTTTTGCATTCCGAGCCGATAGGCGATTGGCGCGTATATTTCGACAGTTTCACGTGAAATTTCCGTTCTCTTTTCCGGCAGTTTAAATTCAATGGTTCTCATATTGTGGAGGCGGTCGGCGAGTTTTATTAAAATTACGCGGATGTCTTTGCTGAAAGATAATACAAGTTTCCGCAGGTTTTCGACATCGTTGTTTCCTCCGTATTTGATTTTGGTGATTTTTGTGACTCCGTCCACCAGTTCCGCCACTTCTTCTCCGAATTCTTTTCTTATGTCGGAAAGAAGTGTTTTGGTGTCTTCTATAGTGTCATGAAGAACGGCGGCGACTATTGAGGACTCATCGAGTTTCCAGTTATTCAAAATTTCTCCCACCGCGAGGCAGTGGGTTATGTACGGAGCGCCGCTTGCGCGTGTTGTTCCCTTGTGCGCTTCTTCGGCAAAAGCGAACGCGCGCCGCACGGGCGAATTCTTGGGGTATTTTTCGAGCCAGTTTAGCATAATGCGCGGGAATTATTATTGTAAAACAGCGCGCGCCGAATGTTAAGCGGCGCTTGACTCTTAAAAAGGCGTGTATATAATAAACTTTGTGTTTAGCAAACAAAGGTCGAGATTGCTAAAAATAATATGAATCTAAAACCGCTTTCAAACAACATTCTCATCGAATATATAGAGGAGGAAAAAAAGACCACGAAATCCGGCATAGTGCTTCCGGACAACGTGGAAAAGAAGGAACACACGAAGGGAGTCGTGATTTCAACCGGTCCGGGCAAGATGACCGAAAAAGGGACATTGACGCCAATCACCGTAAAGCCCGGCGACAAAGTTCTTTTTTCCAAACCGTGGTCCGACGACAAAAAACTGGAGGAAGGAGACAAAAAGTACTTTATCGTTTCGGAGGACGACATACTTGCGATATTTTAACCGCTTTTTTACAGGTCGAAAAAAGCGTGAAACGCAAGTTCCGTTTTCGGGATTAAAGTTCTTGCATTTAAATCAATAAAAACAAAATGGCAAAACAAATAAAATTCAACGAAGAAGCGCGCTCGGCGCTTAAAAAAGGAATAGACACGCTCGCCGAGGCCGTGAAGATGACTCTCGGGCCTCGCGGACGCGCGGTTGTGATAGACAAGGGTTACGGTTCACCGCAGGTAACGTTCGACGGAGTTACTGTGGCGAAGGAAATAGAGCTTGAGGGAAAATATGAAAACCTCGGCGCGGAATTCATAAAGCAGGCGGCCGACAAGACGAATGACAACGTCGGAGACGGGACAACCACATCGGTCGTGATAGCCCACTCGCTTATAGAAGAAGGCGAAAAAGCGATAAAAGAGCGCGGGTTTAACGTCATCAATCTTGCGGAAGAATTGCGAAAAATTAGCGAAGAGATAGTGGATGACCTCGAGAAACAGAAGGAAGAAATAAACGACAACAAGAAAACCGAAGAGGTCGCGACTCTTTCTTCGAAAGACGCCGGCATAGGCCGTCTTATAGCCGAAGTTATGGGTAAAGTCGGCAAGGAGGGGGTCGTGACGGTAGAGGACTCGAATACCATCGGCAGTTCGTATGAGATGGTGGAGGGAATGCAGTTCGATAAGGGGTATGTTTCGCAGTATATGGTGACGAATCAGGAAAAAATGGAAGCGGAACTTGAAGAGCCGTACGTGCTCGTAACGGACCGCAAAATTTCTTCCATCAGTGAACTTTTGCCGCTTCTTGAAAAAATAGTGCAGAGCGGAAAGAAGGAGTTGTTCATTGTCGCGGAAGAAATCGAGGGTGAAGCGCTTGCCACTCTTGTTGTGAACAAGCTTCGCGGCATATTCAACGTGCTCGCGGTGAAAGCGCCCGGATTCGGCGACAGGAGAAAAGAGATGCTCCAGGATATAGCGATAGTAACCGGCGCTTCATTCGTGTCCGAAGATTTGGGCAAGAAAATTGAAAACGTGGAAATCGCAAATCTCGGGCATGCCAGAAAGGTGATCGCGGACAAGGACTCGACAACGATAGTTGGTGGGAAGGGGAATGCCAAAGAAATAGAAAATAGGATAAGCCAGCTTAAAGAGCAGGTGAAGAAAACGGATTCAGAGTTCGACAAGGAAAAACTACAAGAACGCCTCGGCAAACTTTCTGGCGG
>MFKJ01000009.1:0-603 GCA_001779535.1 Candidatus Jorgensenbacteria bacterium RIFCSPHIGHO2_02_FULL_45_20 | reverse complement strand
CGCGCCGACGGAGTCGGCGCAAAAAGAGCTGAAACAGCGCGTGGACGATGCTGTTGCGGCAACCCGCGCGGCGATGGAAGAAGGTATAGTGCCAGGCGGCGGCATAGCGCTCTTCAATGTTTATCTTACATTCGAGGAAAGAATCGCGAAAGAAAAAGATGAAATCAAAACGGCCGCGCTCAAGATACTGCTTGATGCGCTGAAGTCACCGATAGTCGCGATTATAGAAAACAGCGGGGAGGCGCAAAAAACAATTCTCGAAGAACTCGCGGCGAAAAAGAGGGGAAACAAGGAGCACTGGCTCGGCTTTAACGCGGCGATAAATAAAATCGGCGACCTCAAGGAAGCAGGAATAATAGACCCGCTCAAGGTTACCAAAACCGCTTTTCGGAACGCCATCTCGGTAGCGGCGAATTATCTCACGATAGGCGCGGCGATAGCAGACATTCCAGAGAAAAAAGAGAAAGGCGGCGGTATGCACGGAGGCGGAATGGATATGGATTATTAAGTTGCATTTCTCGGATGGTTTTAATCAAATAATTCCTCGATGCTCTGCATCGGTCCACATGGTATTCTTGACGTATGGAACACATACGCAAGAGA
>MFKJ01000008.1 GCA_001779535.1 Candidatus Jorgensenbacteria bacterium RIFCSPHIGHO2_02_FULL_45_20 | reverse complement strand
ACCCTACTCTATTCGATTTACTCTAAACGAAGAGATCATACCTCGATGCTCTGCATCGGGGTTTTTGATTCCCGCCAGTCCAGTGGACTGGCGGGATTACTGGTTTCTATTTTTCCATATTTCTGCTAATATCATTAAAGAAAGGTCATAAATATATTTTATTTTACATGTCTACAGCGATATTGGTTTTAATAGCATTGGTTATAGTTTGGTTTGTCGCCGCTTATAACGGTTTTGTGCGTTTGATGAACAGGGCAAAAGAAGCGTGGGCGGATATCGACGTCCAGCTTAAACGGAGATACGACCTCATACCGAACCTTGTTGAAACGGTGAAAGGTTACGCGAAACACGAATCGCAGGCGTTTGAGAATGTTACGCGAGCGAGGGCGCAGGCGTTGGGAGCGCAGACAGTGAAGGAAAAAGGAGCCGCGGAAAATATGGTGAGTTCGGCTTTGAAGAGCATATTCGCGGTTGCGGAGGCATATCCGGCTTTACGGGCGGTGGAGGGTTTCACCAAACTACAAGACGAACTTTCCGACACCGAAAACAAGATTCAGGCGGCGCGCCGCTTTTATAACGGGAACGTCCGCGACCTAAACACGAGAATTGAAATGTTCCCGTGGAGCTTGATAGCGAATGTGTTTAAGTTTGCGAAGATGGAATTTTTCGAGCTGGAAGACGGAAGCGAAGCGAAAGAACTCGTTCAGGTAAAGTTTTGAATACCGAAACCGTTGTTGATGATCAAAATAACATTCCAACATTCTTGAGAATGTTGGAATGTCGTGGATGGTGTTTAACTGTATAAAGTTTGTGCAAATTCATAAAAAATAGCCATGGCGACTATTTACACCCATAAGAGTTCAAACATAAGAAAAACATACGTTTTATTTACGCTGTTTTTTGCAGTTGTTATATTTGTCGGGTGGGTGTTTTCGCGCGCATACGGGAATCCGGGTATTCTTGTTATCGCGGTTTTGTTTTCGTCCGTTATGAGCATAATAAGCTACTGGAATTCCGATGCCATAGTGTTGAAAATGGCGCACGCGGCGCCCGTTGATAAAAACTACAACAGAGATTTGTGGAACATAGTGGAAAACCTTTCAATAACCGCCGGGCTTCCGATGCCAAAAATATATTTAATAAACGAAGCCGCTCCGAACGCTTTCGCAACTGGCCGAAATCCGGAACATGGTGTTATCGCGGTAACTCGCGGACTTCTTGAGCGGCTCAATAAAACGGAGCTTGAAGGCGTTATAGCCCACGAACTTTCTCACATAGGAAACCGCGACACGCTCATATCAACCGTAGTCGTAATTTTAGTGGGTTTCATTTCCATCGCCTCCGATTTTTTTATGAGAAGCACCATTTTCAGGAGCCGAGACAACAGGGATAGCGGCCAGGCGCAGGCGGTTATAATGATTATCGGAATCGCTCTCGCGATTCTTGCTCCGATCGCGGCGGTTCTTATGCAACTCGCTATATCACGCAAGAGAGAATTCACGGCTGACGCTTCGGGAGCGCTTTTAACCCGTTATCCGGAAGGACTCGCGAATGCATTAAAAAAAATATCGAGCGACGCGACTCCGCTCAAATCGGCCGCGAACACAACCGCGCATCTGTGGTTTGATGACCCATTAGACAAGCCCGGAGAAAAAGTGTCGCGTTTGCATAAGCTCTTTATGACGCACCCGCCGGTCGAGGACAGAGTCCGCGCGCTTACGGAGATGAACTTGTCATAATATGGGGAAAACAATATGGAATACCGTGAAAAAACAGACAAAGAATTAGCGGCGCTCGTAAGGCACGAAGATAATAATGCTATTCGTGAACTTACGCATCGGTATTTTAATGGCGTGTTGAGGTTTGCCGCCCGATATGCCGGAAGCGATAAAGACGCGGCTGACCTTGTGCAGGAAACGTTTTTTAGAATGTGGAAGCACATTAAGAAATACGACGAACGCCGCAAATTCAGTACGTGGCTGTTTGCCATAGCAAAAAACGCCTCAATTGATTATTCGCGCGCTACGAGACGCGAGTCGCTTTTTTCAGACATAGAAGCGGCGGCCGGATTTGAAAGCGGCTCGGATTTTTTCGACAGTATAGTATGGAGTGATTCGCGCGAAGAGGAAGCAAGAATCGACCGCGCGTATGGGAGCGAACGCGTGCGAAGCGCCATAAATACATTGCCTTTTCCACAGCGTGAAATTATAAAACGCAGATATGACGACGGGCTTACGTTTACGGAAATTGCCGAAATTATGGGGAAACCGATGAACACGGTGAAGAGTTCGCACGGAAGAGCGCTCAAAAAATTAAGCGCGATACTTGATGCGCCAGAGACGTAATCGGCATCGTATTATAAGAGTGATAAAAAGAAATTTACCAGAGCGAGAAAAACACGATACCGGTTTCTTGAACGCGCTGTTTTTAAGAATCAATAAAGAAAGACAGAAGCGCGCAAGGGTACGTTTCACTTGCGGCGCGGCCGTGTTTTTGTCGTCTGTCACGGCTTTCTTACCGGCCGTGAACCTATTGAGGGCTGAACTCGCGGCGTCCGGGTTTATGGAATACATACGTCTCCCGTTTTCGGATACGCGGCTTATAGCCGCCTATTGGCATGAGTTTATGATTTTGCTTCTCGAATCGATGCCCGTTCTCGGGATGACAGCGTTTTTCGCGGCAATTTTCGCGCTCATTTTTTCGATTGGGCAGATGGCGAAGGCGAATGCGGTTCGTAAAGTCGAAAGTTTGTAAAGTATAAAGTAAAAAAAGAGTAGACAACGATTTCAAATTAAAAATTATTTTCGTAATTATGTCTGATTTTTTCAAATCAAAAACGTTTACCGCTGTTTTATTTTCCATCGGCGCGATAGTGCTCGCGCTTGCTGTTTTCCAGCTTGGAATGTTTGTCGGTTTCAGGAAAGCGGCTTTTTCTTTCAGATGGGGCGAGGATTATTACAGAACATTCGGCGGCGGAAGAAAACCTATGGAAATGGGAATGAAACGCGATGGACTTTTTGATTCGCACGGGGCTACCGGAAAAATCATAAAAATCACACTCCCGAATATTTTTGTGGAAGGACCTGATATGGCGGAGAAATCGGTTTTGGTCGGCGACAAGACGGAAATAAGGCGTTTTCGGGACGAGTTGGGTCCGTCAGACCTAAAAGTCGGCGACTTTGTCGTTATTATTGGCGTTCCGAACAGCGATTCCGAGATAGAAGCGCGGCTTATTCGTTTATTGCCACCTCCGCCGGAATTTTTTCCTGACGCGGGTATGAAAATCAAATGAAAATAAAAATTAAATCCCCGAAAATAATTCATAAACTTATCAAAATATCCCGCGCTCACAAAGCGATTACTGCGGTAGCCGCGGCAATCGCTGTTTTCGCGATATACACCGGTATCAAGGCGATGTCCGGCGGCAGTGCGGCGGCACAGTACGCGGTTACGAACGCATACAGAGGGAATGTTATAGTGTCAGTATCCGCAACCGGCCAGGTTTCCGCGTCGAATGAAGCGGAAGTAAAGCCGAAAGTTTCCGGCGATGTTATTTGGGTGGGCATACAAAACGGGGACGAGGTAAAGCGCGGACAGGCGCTTGTCCGGCTTGATGATACAGACGCAAGAAAAAACGTGGCGAGTTCAGAAATATCCCTTGAAGAAGCAAAACTAAATTTTCAAAGGGATTCCGCTCAATCGCCGATTGATTATCAAAATAAAATAAAATCGCTTGAAGACGCGAAAAACAGTTTATCAAATGAATACAATGACGCGCTGAACGCGATATCCAGCGCTTTTCTCGACTGGCCGGCGATTATGACCGGAATTGAAGATGTCTTGTACGGGGATGATCTCGGCAGAAATTCGGGCCAGTGGAATGTGAGCGTCTATAAGGGAATGTCGGAGAGTGAAAAAGGGAAGGATACCATCGCCATGTTCGCGGATATAGCCGAGCGCGATTATAAGGAATCAAGGGCGGAGTACGATTCCGGTTTTGAGATATTCAAGACGATAACAAGAAACGCTCCAGGCGCCGACATAGAGAATCTTCTTTCCAAGGCCGCCGATGCTTCAAATATGATAGCCCAAGCCGTGAAGAGCGAAAAAAATCTTCTTGATACGGTCGTTGATATAGCCGGCCAGGAAAAAAGAACCGTTGGTTCTTATATAACTTCTTCGCAAACAAGTTTGGGGAATTATCTAGGGATCGCAAACAGCAAGGTAAGTTCTCTTCTTTCCGCTGAAAGTGCTCTTGAAAGCGCGAAAGACGCGGTAATAGACATAGAGAACAACCTAATGATTTTGAAAATAAACAATCCCACCGGAGTCAATCCGATAAGCCTGCAGATAGAACAGAACTCCATAAAGCAGAAAGAAACATCGCTTACCGATTTGAAAGCGGAACTCGCGTACTACACGGTGTATGCTCCTTTCTCGGGAATCGCGGCGAAAGTTAATGTTAAAAAAAGCGATTCGGTTTCCTCGGGAACGTCCCTTATCACGCTTATATCCGGTGAAAAAATAATCGAAGTTTCACTTAACGAAATTGACGCGGCAAATGTTGCCGTGGGGCAAAAAGCAATGATTTCGTTTGATGCCGTGGACGGACTGACGGCAGCCGGAGAAGTGGAGGAGATTGATTCGGTCGGTACCGTTTCACAGGGAGTCGTGACATATTCCGCGAAGATCGGATTCAGCTCGGATAATGACAAAATAAAACCGGGGATGAGCGCGAGCGTTTCAATAATAACGAATATGGCATCCGACGCGATTATCGTCCCGAGTTCCGCTGTGAAAAGCCAGGGCGACTCTTATTATGTTGAAATGTTTGAAATGCCCCAGGCAACGAGCACAACTTTGCAGACGCTTACATCTTCCGTACCCGTCGTAAGACGTACGGTGGAGACGGGATTATCGAATGACATGGAGACGCAAATTATTTCCGGTTTGGAAGAAGGCGACGAGGTGATAACGAGAATGGTTGATTCCTCGGCGGCTGGAACCGCTTCGGCGCAAAAACAACAAACAACTGGGATATTCGGAGTGGGCGGCACGGGCGGGACGAGAGTGCTCCGGTAATATGATACAGGCCGAAAATATAAACAAAACCTACAAATCCGGTAGTGTTGAATTTGAAGCGCTCAAGGGCGTAAGCTTCGCGATAGACAAAGGCGAGTTTGTGGCGATTATGGGTCCGTCCGGTTCCGGCAAATCAACCCTTATGCACATACTCGGGTGTCTTGATACGCCTACCGGCGGGAAATATCTTTTGGATCACAAGGACGTTTCGGAACTTTCCGACGAGGAACTCGCAGACGTGCGACGCGAAAAAATCGGCTTTGTTTTCCAGACGTTTAATCTTTTGTCGAGAGCCACGGTTCTAAGAAACGTAACCCTTCCGCTTGTTTATTCCGGACTTCCAAAACCGGAAAGGAAAAAAATCGCGGGTGAAGCGCTTAAGTCCGCCGGACTCGATGATGAATATTTTGAACACAAGTCCAATGAACTTTCAGGCGGACAGATTCAGCGTGTCGCGATAGCGCGCGCGTTGGTCAACAACCCAGCTCTTATTTTGGCGGACGAACCGACCGGGAATCTCGACACTAAAACAGGGGAAATAGTTCTTGGTACTTTTCAGAGATTAAACAAGGAAGAGGGGAGAACCATAATTCTCATAACTCACGAAAAAGAAATAGCGAGCCATGCCAGAAGAATCATTTTCATAAAAGACGGGCAAATCGTGAGCGATTCGGAGAGCCATAATCAAAAAATGATTTAGATTTGCAAACATTATGAAAACAAGCGACTTGATAGAAGAAACATATATAGCGCTTTCAGCGAATAAAGCACGTTCGGGGCTCACCATCCTCGGCATAGTAATAGGCATAAGTTCGGTGATAACGATGGTTTCCATAGGACAGGGAGCGCAAGCGGCTATAGAATCGAACATCCAATCAATCGGGTCAAACCTTCTTATAGTTATGCCGGGCGCTCAAAGAGGCCCGGGCACGCAGATAAGTTCGGGAAGAGGTGAAGCGAGAACGCTTACAGCAGGTGACGCCGAAGCAATAACGGAAAATATTTTTGACGTTGGCGCGACGGCTCCTGAAGTGTCCGGCAGGTACCAGGTTGTCGCCAAAGGAAAAAACACGAATACGTCAGTTGTCGGCACCACGCCGGAGTATCCTTCCGTGAGAAACGTAGAAATGGCGGAAGGAAATTTTATTACCGCTCAAAATATAAAATCACTCTCTAAAGTTGCGGTACTCGGACCAACGGCTCGGGACGACTTGTTCGGAGAGGGCGCGGACGCAATCGGACAGTCAATAAAGATACGCGGCATGGAGTTTAGGATTATAGGTATAACGGAAACGAAGGGCGGCTCCGGGTTTGGAAGCCAGGACGATATGATTTTCGTTCCGCTTTCAAGCGCGCAGAAATTTTTGTCTGGCAATGATTATGTTACCACGATAAATGTGCAGGTGTCCGATTCCAACATGATGGCTTCAGCGCAGGAAAATATAACATCGCTTTTGCTTGAAAGACACAGGATATCCAATCCGTCTCTTGCAGATTTTAGCATATTGAACCAGGCGGATATAATCGCGACCGCTTCAAGCGTTGCCGAGACGCTTACTATTCTTCTCGGCGCGATTGCGGGTATTTCGCTTCTTGTCGGAGGCATCGGAATTATGAATATGATGCTTACGACTGTTACGGAAAGAACGCGGGAAATAGGGCTCCGAAAGGCGATAGGAGGGAAGAAAAAAGACATAAATCTCCAGTTTTTGGCGGAGGCGGTTATGCTGACTTTTCTGGGAGGGCTCGTCGGGGTTTTGCTCGGCTGGACCGCTTCGTTCGTAATTTCGTATTTCGGTATTTTAGGTACGCGTATTTCCGCTCCGTCTGTTTTCCTCGCGTTCGGCGTGTCAGCTTTGATAGGCGTCGTATTCGGATACTATCCCGCGCGGAAAGCGGCGAATATGAGTCCGATAGATGCTTTGCGTTATGAATAAAGAATCCCGCCCCAATTGGCGGATAAAAACGCCGCGTGGTCGAGCGGCTTTTTGAGAAAAAAATAAAAAAACAAGATGAAAAATAAGAAAATAGTTGCCGCGGCGGGAGTGATTGTCGCGGCGGTAGCGATTTTTTTCGGAGGAGTTTATTACGGCAAGAGCACGGTTTCGAACCGTCCGGGAAGCGGCAACTTCGAGCAGAGACAATTTATAATGAACAATCAAAAGACGGGCGGGAACGCAATAGGCGGCGCCGTCTCGGGCGAGGTAATTGAAATGGACGACAGGAGTGTAACCGTGAAAACCGCGGACGGCGGTTCGAAAATCGTTTTTGTTTCAACCTCTACCATTGTAACGAAAAACGCGGAAGGCAATATGGACGACCTAAAAATCGGCGAGCGCGTATCGATTATCGGTTCAAGCGGTTCGGATGGAAGTGTTTCGGCAAGTTCGATACAAATTCAGCCGGAACGCGCATTCCCGGGCAGGCAGAGATAGAGTTGAATGGGATTGAACAGCAAAAATGGTACGAAGTACGACGTCGTACCATTTTATATAGTTCTTATTTTGGCTCCGAGTTTGCGAAGGCGGTTCGCAAGGTCTTCGTATCCGCGGTTTATGGAATATATGTTCCGGAGCACGGATACGCCTTTCGCGGTGAGCATACCTATAAGTATTACCGCCGCCGGCCTTAGCGCCGGCGGGCAGACAACTTCCGCCGGTTTTAATTTTGTCGGGCCGTTTATGTAAACCCTGTGCGGGTCGGCCAAAATCATATCCGCTCCCAGTTTGGAAAGTTCCATATAATAAATAGCCCTATTTTCGTACACCCAGTCGTGTATGAGTGTTTGTCCCTTAGCTTGAGTCGCTATGGGGACAAAAAACGGCAGGTTGTCTATATTCAGTCCGGGATAGGAAGACGGATGTATTTTTTCCTCGAGAGCGGTGAGACGCGATTTCATCGTTTTTATATCAACGAGATTCGTGTATCCGTTTTCAGATATATAACGTTTCGTAATTTTGTATTTAAAACCCATTTTTTCGAGTTTCAAAAGTTCGAGCTCCAGAAAATCTATCGGGCACGATTTTATCACGATTGAGGAATTGGTTGTCGCCGCTATGGATATGAAGAGCATTGATTCTATTGGGTCTTCTCCCGCCGCGAACCGGACATCTTCGCGGATTTCCTTTTTACCAACGACTGTGAGAGTGGTGGTTCCTATACCGTAAACGCGCACGCCGAGCATTAAGAGAAAATGACACAAATCCTGCACCATATAGTTTGCCGAGGCGAATTTAATAACCGTTTTCCCTTCTATTCCCGCCGCCGCCATAAGGGCATTTTCCGTAGTCGTGTCTCCCGATTCGTAGAGAATTATTTCCCGCCCCGATTTAAGTTCTTTTGAGTTTACCTCGTATTCGGTTTCGCGCGCTTTTATTTTTACGCCGAGTTTTTCAAGCGCGAAGAAATGCGGGCGCACGGTGCGCGCGCCGAGACGGCACCCTCCCGCTTGCGGTATGGAAAAATTTTTAAGTTCGCGTACGAGCGGGCCTATGAGCATAATCGCGCTTCGTGTCCGCATAGCCGCTTCTTTGTTGAAATTGTCGAACGATATTTTTTCCGGACGTTCTATAACTACATTGTTCCCGCTCCATTTTATTTTTACGCCGATACCTTCAAGCACCTCTATAATTCTATTGACTTCTTCTATGCGCGGCATACGCGCGAGCGTTGTCTTGCCCTTATTCAAAAGCGAAGCGCACAAAAGCGAGACGGCGGAGTTTTTCGCCGTGTTGGTTGTAATCGTCCCTGACAGTTCTTCTCCTCCTTCCACCCTGAAATTCAATATTTTTTTGGCGGGCGTAGTCATAAAACCTATGTTCGCCCGATTATTTTATACTAAACTTCGTTTAAAATCACTATCTCCGTGTATGTTATCCCGAGCCGGAGAGCGTCTTCTTTATTTTCCATCCAGACGTCAACAAAATTGGTTTTCCTTCTGTGCATACGGTCCTCGACCGTGAAAACCTTGTCGCCGAAAAGTTCCGGTATAAGCACCTTTGTGCCGAACGGAAGGAAATTAGCGGCTATTATGCCGTCGCGCGTTTCTGTCATAGCGGCGGTTTCAAATGGCGTGTCGTCCGTTTCCTCCGGAGAGCTTGTATATGCCGTTACCCAGACATTTTTAACGAATTGAGATATGGCGGTTTCCGCGGCGATAGCCTTTTGCGCCATGCCGGAATTCGTGAGCATGTCTATATTCTCGTCTTTTTCACCGCGATACGGGACGTAGCTCGACAAAACGAGGATTATAACGGCTGAAACAATGTATGTTGTAGTTTTTTTATCCATAAAAAAACCCCCTTCAGGGATTGTTGAGAATAGTAGCATATTCGGTTGGAAAAAGCAACCCCCCGTTGTAGATAATAAAAAAGGTTACCGAAACCCTCCCGAGTAGATACTAATTCGGTTAC
>MFKJ01000007.1:1675-18296 GCA_001779535.1 Candidatus Jorgensenbacteria bacterium RIFCSPHIGHO2_02_FULL_45_20 | reverse complement strand
GATTCATAATTCATTATTCCTTATTCATATCTGTTTTGGACTTTGGATTTTTGAATTTGAACATTTGAATTTGTTTAGGATTTAGATATTAGGGTTTAGGATTTTATCTTGTGTGCGATACTTTCTACTTTACAAACTTTACGGACTTTATGAACATTAAGCAACTTCACTCTGATAGCACGCCTCACAGTATACAATCTCCGGCCTATCTGGAACATAGCTTGTCTCAAACTCATTGGGACAGGGACTATCTCCATGGAAGTGCTTTGAGGTGTTCTGGTATGGCGCTGTTTGGTTGTCTATTGTATGTTGTAGGTTGTTCGTTGTAGGTTGTTGGTTACACATGCATCTGCGGTGAAATAATTTCCAATTTGTTCTGAATTTAAGCCGGTTAAAATACCGACAGTTTGGACATAACCGAGGCAAAGCAATATTATACGTTCTATAAAAAACCATCTCTTCCGAAACAATCCTGAATGCTCCCGTACAGTTATGGTTGCATACTTTCTGATGAGCACACTCAATTTTCTTTCCAAAAATGTCGTCAGACACATTTCGAATATCATCGTGAATATCGGAAGTGTGGATTTCAACTAGATGCGACGTCCCTTTATTATCTTTCCATCGGTATCCCTTTTCCAATGCTTCTTCTTTTGTTAGTGGGTTAAACTCTTGCGCGGCGGTTTCGTTATATCCGAAGTGAAATATATCTACTGGGAAGAACTCGCCATATTTGTAGACTTGTCCTGAGCCCGTCGAAGGGTTCTTCCTCTTTGATATATAGGGCATGTCATTCATGTGCTTTATGATTCTTGGGACAAGGGATTCATACTCTTCTTTGGTGTATTGGCGGTTTAGGATGCAGTATTCCTTGCTTTTCAGGCCCACACACCCAAAACAGTTTGAACATGAATTGCAATTGACCGAATACCGCATATCAGCGGAGTTTTGAATTCTGTCACAGAAAAACACCCTTCGGCCCGCATTGATGTTCCCGCTTTCATACACGAGTTCCGCTCCCCTGCCTCCTGCGAATAAGTCGTAACTGTCTTTTATACCCTCGCCTATTACGAACGAATACTTGCAATTTTCAACATTATTGATCACCTCAAAGCAATGTTGGCAATCTTTCGCGTTTTCGATGACGTTTCCGGTACAATTGACAGCATTTTTCATAAACGCAAATTTTCTCGGGAAAAATCTTAAAAATTTCTCAAAAGATTCTATAGCGTTCGTAAGCGATTGATAACTTCCCGTATTGATTTTCCTTAATTGCTCCAAGTATTCGCCTTTTGAATATTGCTTGTTTGATATACAATAGCTTCGGTTTCTCAAACCCACACATCCGAAACAATTCGAACACCCTCGGCAATCAAAAAGAAATTTAGAATCCATACAATTGACAGAATGGTAGCAAAACATAAGATTGACACACTTCGTGCATGCGGAACATTCATAAAGTGTGTCACACGCAACAACGGTCAGCGTGTCAACACACCTCTTACTCATCCCGCACGTGTTCGAAAAAAGGCAACCCTCCGCCATAAATCCTCCCACAACCATATAGCAATCCTTGCAGTCGGTGACACCCGGACAAAATGAACAGTTTTCCGAATTGATAATATCGAGATTTTTTACGGGAACATCGTTAAATAATTTCCCGAATTGTTCAAAAAACATACGGCCTTCATCATATTTTCTACCGTAATCCAATGGACTCCATGCGTCAGACTTCCAATATTCATAATCGTATACTTTAACCGGAGCATCTTCCGAATACTTTGAGATTAGCTCTTCATTATGCCCCGGTACGTCACATTTGTGTTTGTAGAGATGCATACCATTCCGGAACGCCCACCTTCTCACCATCCTGCACTCCGGGCACCATGTGGGAGCCGGCACTTCTATCTTCTTATAGAAATCAAAGTCCTCGCTTTCTATCGTGAAGTTTTGCTTGCAATTCTGACACTGTTTTGATTCTTGCATATTGCCTGTATAGATGGCTTTGACGCTGATTTTAACGGATTTACGCGGACAAATTCGGTTTCAAGTTCTAAATCCTAATCTCTAAACTCTAAACAATATCAATACCCAAAATTCAAAATTCAAAACCTGTCTTTTCTGTTGTTTTTTCTCATTTTGAGTTCGTTTTGGACTGTATTCATTAAAAATTTCAAATTGTAAATTGAAAATTATTCTCTGCTTTGTTTTGAGTTTTGAACATTTGTATTTGTTTAGTCCACCGGTCAGGCGGATTAGATATTAGGATTTAGGATTTTATCTTGTGTGCAATGCTTTTTACTTGATAAACTTTATAAACTACACCGCTTCCGCCATTCTTCTAAACTCCTTGGCGTCCAAACTCGCCCCGCCGACAAGTACTCCGTCTATCTCCTTCTCCGCGATGAAATATCCGATGTTTTTCGAATTGACGGAGCCGCCGTACAAAACCTGCGGCGGTTTTCTGCCTGCCTTCCTGAAAACCGACTTTATAAACTTTGAAACCAAAACGGCATCTGCCGGAAATGCCGTTTTCCCAGTTCCTATAGCCCACACCGGCTCATAAGCAATCTTGACGCGGGCACTCACAATGGAACCTGGCTGTTTAGCGATTTTTTTCAGCACCGCCTTCACTTGCGCTCCGACGAATTTTTTCACGCTTTCCGTTCCTTCACGCCTCACCGCCCACGGCTCACCGACGCATAAAATCACGGATAAGCCCGCTGAAATAGCCGCTTCAGTTTTTTTTGCAGCCACCTCGTCCGTCTCACCGATTATATTTCTTCTCTCGGAGTGCCCGATAATAACGAACTTTACGCCCGCGTTTTTAAGCATTTCCGGAGAAATTTCTCCGGTAAAAGCGCCTGCTCCGTTTTTCAAAAAAACATCCTGCGCTCCCAAAGACGCGCGTTTCAAAACACTACCGACTTGCCGCAAAAAAATGAACGGCGGAACTATTATCGCTCTGTTAATATCAACCGCCCGCGCAAGCCGCGCCGCCTCATTTTCCGTCAAAGGGTTCATCTTCCAATTTGCAACAATAATTTTTTTCATATTCTATATAACCCTCACCATAAAGAAAAACACAAGTCCGAAAATGGTCATCACGGCGGACACTATCCAGAACCTCATAGTAACTTGGCTCTCCGGCCACCCCTTTCCCTGAAAATGATGGTGTATCGGCGCGGAAAGAAAAACTTTTCTCTTGAATAATTTTTTGCTTGTAACCTGTATGATTACCGACACGGACTCGACCACAAGAATAAATCCGAAAAACGGCAGAAGAAGCGCCGTGTTCGTAAGCATAGCCACAACGCCGAGCGTAACGCCCAGCGACATCGAGCCGGTATCCCCCATAAAAAATTTCGCCGGATGTATATTGAACCACAAAAAAGCCAGAAGCGCTCCGAGTATAGCAGAGTTCATAACGGCCAAATCGTAGCGGTGCGTTACAAACGACAATATGGCAAAAGCGCCGAACGCGAAAAACGCGACGCCGGCGGCAAGCCCGTCAAGTCCATCCGTCTCGTTCATCGAAAACGAACTTGCGACTATCACAAACATAAAAAACGGAATATACCACAATCCCAAGTCAACATTCCCGATAAAAGGCATATAAAGGACGCTCCACCCTAAACGAAAATGGAACCACCATGCTCCAACAAGGGAAACAACCGTATAAAGAAGCAGTTTGTGTTTTATAGTCAGCCCGCCGCCATTCGGACCAATTCTTAAAATACCCAAAATATCATCAGCGAGGCCCACTATCGCCGAGAACGCGAGCGCGGCGAGCGGCAGATATGTTTCCGCCCTATCCACGAAATTGAAATAACCCCCGAATCCGCCGAAAATCTTGTCCGCCGCGAAAAACACCGCGGCCATCCCGAGAACTGTTCCCCATATTATCACTCCACCCATCGTCGGTGTTTCGGACTTGCCTTTATGATGCGCGTAAAATACCGGAACGCTCTTCTCGTCTCTTATGTTTTTTTTCTTAAGCCCGTACTTCCTTAAGATATGCAAAACGAGCGGCGTAAGCATAAGCGCCACAACAAAGGCAAGCGTAAATATTATAAGCGTTCTTATTGCTTCAAATGATTCCATATCGGTTTAAAATTCGTACGCTCCTTTTATCCACTCAAAAAGGCGCGGCACTTCTTTGATCCTGTCATCGGCTCCCAGTACCGCGACGGCCATCCTGAAATCCCCGAAGGAAAAAAGACCGAGAATGTTTTGTTTCGCCTCCGGCAGCGTTCCGGTTTTCCCTCCCAAAAAATCCGCACTTCCGACAAACGGGTTTATGTTATAGAGCGTTTTTATCGCTTGGCTGTTCAGTGGTTGCACCAGGATACTCGGCAATCTCGTCCATCCTAAAATATCCGGATGTTCTTCTATTATATACCTTACGAGTTTTAAAAGGTCGGAAGCGGTCGAAACATCCAAATCAGAAAGACCCGAACCGTCATAAAAAACAGTGTCCGCCATTCCAAGCTCGCCCGCTTTTTTGTTCAGCATGCGTGTCAATTCGTCGGCTCCGCCAAACCTCTCTTCTATGGCAGTTACGGCGTCGTTTGAGGATGTTATGAGCATTATTTTTATAAGGTCTTCCATGCGGTAAACCTCGCCGCTTATAAGATTTCCCGCCGTACCTTCGGTATCAACCGCCCTCTGGCTTACATCTATTTTCTGGTTCGCGCCAAGCGTTTCAAGAGCCACGGAAGCCGTAACAAGTTTAGTTATGGAAGCGATGGGCCACGGTTTATTCGTACGATAATTCAAAAACGGGCGGTTGTCGTCAAGCGATTGCATAAGCACGGCTTGAGCGTTTATTGAAATGTCGGGTACATCCCACTTGCGAAGAGGTATTTTGTTTATTGAGGAGGTCGCGGAAAACTGCCAGCCACTTTCATATCCGGTCGCGGAGGACCCGGGCGATACATCCAAAATCGCGGCGGGCGAATCGCTTGAGCTGGAAAACATAGACAAAAACGAAGTCGAGCTGATTTTTGTGAATGCGAGCGAGCCAAGTATGAGGATTATAAAAATTACCGATTGCCATTTTATATTCATATTGTTTGGGAAACTATCCGTTTGTCTCGGCGGGGTTTTTTTCCGCGCCGGCATCTGCCGGCGAGTTCGCGGTTTCGGAAAAAACATCATACTTGGAAAGAAGCGCGTTGAATTTTTCGTACTCCGGCAAATCCGAAACGCGAGCGATCCCTATATGCTTCAAAAAATCCATCGTAATTTTGTATTCGTAAGCATGTTTTCTCTCCGGGTCCTGATTTCTTTCCACAAGACC
Organism: Candidatus Jorgensenbacteria bacterium RIFCSPHIGHO2_02_FULL_45_20; assembly: GCA_001779535.1. Lineage (GTDB taxonomy): Bacteria > Patescibacteriota > Minisyncoccia > UBA6257 > GWB1-50-10 > GWA2-45-9. The sequence goes on along the minus strand of MFKJ01000007.1, from coordinate 12,994 downwards.
GCGCATTAAAAGATTCCGTATCGTGAAACTTGAATTCACGCCGCGTATGTAGTCAACGGTCGCGCGCGGAATCGGACCGAGATAGGATATAAGCGATAGCGCTTCCAGGGCCGCGGGCGTAAGTTCCTCTTTGAATTCCTCCCTGATTATTTTTTGCAAAACCGCGGAGTAGTCCGGCTTCGTGGAAAGCTGGATGCGGTCGCGGTCTCTCTGAAGCATAAGCCCGGAATCGCCGCCATATAGCGATTCTTCGTACGCGCCAACTAACGCGCCGCATTCGTCCGGCGGCACATCCAAAAGTTCGGCGACTTTTTTAAGCTGAATCGGTTCCCCGTATGTAAAAAGCAGGGCTTCAAGTTCAGCGATTTTTTTAGGATTTACGGACGGCATTTTTCATCTATTTTAGTGATTTTTTTTCGCTCTTGCAACGACTTCTATATCGCCAAAATGATTTTCTTGGGCAACGTCTATTATCTGGTCTTTCACAAGATGAAGTATGGCGAGAAACAAAACAACTATTTCACCGCGCGCTTTTCCTTTATGCATGCTTCCGAATGAAAAGGGCGTACCGGAAATCCGTTCGAGAATCTCCTGTATTTTATGCTTCAAATGTATCACTTCTTGCCTCACTATCCCCACCGGCTTCATTATCTTTTCAAACTCTCCGGCCACGCCTTCCATAGCCGCGAGTAAAACAGATGGCGAAACTTTCGAGGGCGGAAAGAAAAGAGCGCTTATCGAAGCAAGAAATTCGCGCTCTGCCATAAGCGGCGGCACGCTCCACCCGCTTTTTATGCGCGCTTGCGCGAGCTTCAATTCTTTATAAAGTTTTAGCCGGAATTCAAGCGAGCGTACATCGGACTCTTCCTCTTCGCTTAATTCCAAACCAGGCAAAAGCACTTTTGATTTTATAAGAATGAGCTTCGACGCCACAATCAAAAAATCCGCTATCGTGCCGCGCGCGCCTTCGGCTTCAAGCGTTTCGACATATTTGATAAAATCAGCCGTAACCTCGGCTAAATTGACGGCGGTAATTTCAAGCTTTTTTTCTTCGACAAGATTCAATAGTTTGTCGAGCGGACCCTCGTAATAATCAAATTTAAGTTCGTAGCTCATTTATATTTTTCACAGAGATTTCGGACAGATGAATTACACGCCCTCTTTTTGTATAATAATAGTATGTTTTCGTTCCAAAAAACAAAAGCCGGACGGGACGCGCTTATTGCTCTCCGCCTTAGCGTGAGTTTGGCTTTTTTCTATGCCGGCCTTCACGCGCTTCTTGATCCTCTGAACTGGCTCAAATTCATACCGGAATTTATCGGCTCGTTTATGCAAACGGAAACCGTACTCGCCGTTTACGGCATTACGGAAATAATTTTAGGCGTTCTCATTTTAACGGGAGTCAAGCTCCGTTACGTGTCTTTCATCGCGCTTATGAACGTGATGGTTATAATAGTCGGCTACGGATTGGACGATTCCACGTTCCGCGATTTGGGCGTTTTTGGCGCTTTGCTCGCGATATTTTTCTTGTCTTCGGCTGAAACCGAAAAAGCGGAAAAATCGGCTATCCGTGCCGGACGACGATAACGTCGCCGTCTTTCACCGCGTATTCCCTGCCTTCAAGCCGCATCCATCCTTTCTCGCGTGCTTTATTCCATGCTCCGGCTTCTACAAGTTTTTCGTAACTCACTACTTCCGCGCGGATGAATTTATTCTCAAAATCCGTATGTATAACGCCAGCCGCCTGCGGAGCTTTTGTTCCCGCGGTAATTGTCCACGCGCGCGTTTCGTCCTCGCCCGTCGTGAAGAAACTTATCAAATTCAAAACCGCGTATGCTTTTTTTATCAAATCAGGAGTCGTTCTTTCCAAAGCTAAATCCGCGACTATATATTCGGAATTCATTGCTTTTATTTTATCCACGATTTCCGGAGTAACATCGTCAGCGCTTCCGTTCAAAAGAAAAATTTGCTTCTTCGCGGTCAAAAGCCCGAGTTCTTTTACTGCTCGCCTATCACAGCCGCTTTGTATGAAAAGCGGAATACCCTTTTCCAACTCCGCCTTAAGCGCGGTAAGCTCGTCTCTCGCGGCCGCCATTTCCTTATTTCCGCCGCGCGCGTCCGACTCGGCCTTCACAAGACGTTTCGTAACGGTGTCAATGTCTTTGAATAGAAGCTCGGTGTTTATTATGTCTATGTCGCGCAGAGGATTTGCGGTTCCCTCGACGTGGATAATATCTTCGGACTTAAAACATCTGACGAGATGTATAATCGCCCCGCATTCCCTTATGCGCGCCAAAAACTGGTTGCCAAGACCCTCTCCTTTATTCGCCCCCTTCACGAGTCCGGCTATGTCGTAAAACTCCACAACCGCGGGAATCTTTTTCTCCGACTCGCTAAGCCGCGCAAGCGCGTTCACCCTCTCGTCCGGAACGGGTACTATTCCTACATTCGGGTCAATCGTCGCGAACGGGTAATTCGCTATATTCACCTCCTGCTTCGTAAGGAGCTTGAATAATGTTGACTTCCCCACATTCGGCAAACCGACTATGCCAATAGACAGATTCATCCCTCACATAAAATATGCGAAAGATAATCTCGCATCATTTTTAATCGCAACCATTTGTATTTTCTTATATTCATTGATTTTAAAATATTTTGTGTGAGGGATTCATAGAATTTATATAACTATATTAATAACAGAATGCTACTAAATAATTTTAAAAACAAAAAACACCACAATCGTGTAAGTTTATAAAAAATTATCCGTGAATTTCCACAGCACGCAAAGTTTCTTGAATTGCTGGAACTGTATTTATAATTTCTATTTTTTCTTCACCATATTTATTCTCTAATGATTGCAATAATTCGTCCGCATAAGAAGGGGAAAGCACCTCAACGCCAGTAAAATCCAATATAATTTTTTCTTTTTCAACAGACCCATTAACCATTTGATAAATCCTCAAAACGGCCTCTTTCGCCGAAGGCCTGCTATTTAATACACTATTAAATTTGGATAATTGAATAATCATAATAATTTAATTATATTTTACCACAAAAGATACTAATGTTCCTAAAATTGGACCAACCGAAGATGTGTGTTTCCCATTTTTATCTACAACAACCAAACCACCTCCTGACTGTATTCTCACTGTGCCATCAAACCTATTTAATGTCCAATCCTGCATTACCTTTAGTCCATTTCCTCTTTTTTCGCCAACCCTACCACTTACACCGCTTAACCCAAGCAATATAGCCTCCGAATCATCTTTAAGACTGGGATTACTTGGTTTAAGCGATCCTAAAAAACCTATTCCAGGATCCGCAACCACTACTTCTGTTTTATTTTTTGTCGGAAAATGTTGTGCCAAAATTATTGCACCACGCACATCTGTTGGCCAAAGACCTTCATTGTGATCAAAAACATTATTTCCCATCTCCCCAACCAAGGATGTTGTCAATGGCTCATTATCTGAACTCATACCAAAGCCTGTAAACATTTTCCTGATTTTAGAAGATAGCCGTGCATTAAATTCATCTCTAAAATTACAATGCATTATTTCGTGAACGCCAGGATTGTCTTTTTCGTTAATACAAATTTTATTAAGTGGATCTAAAAAATTTATATAGGTTAGTTCCTCCATAAAAATATCAAAGTGCATTCTTTTAAGATATAAAAGAATATCTTTATTTTTTGGAAGAATTAAGTTTTTATCTCGGAAATTTTTATACTCTATACTCTTTAGACATATCATTCCGATAACCCATGGGTCACACCAACTACACTCGCGCATATCAATTGTGTGTTCCTTAAAAATCTTTGGCATTTGATCATAAATATTATTAAAAATGATATCCATAATATAATACAAACATTATACAGCAAAGCATTATTTTTGTATTTTCACAAACCAAAAAGAGTATGATTAGTAATATGAAAAACTTCCTCAAACAAAACTGGTTTAAAATAATAGCTGTTATATTTTTATTGGGAGCTCTTGGAAATTGGCCTTATGGCTATTATCAACTCTTAAGATGGTTTGTTTCAGTCGTTGGAATCTATGTTGTTTATTTAGTTTATAACAATCGTAAGGATTTCTGGGCTTGGATTTTTGGAGCAATAGCAATTCTATTCAATCCTATTTTTCCTATTTACCTTTCCAAAAGCGTATGGCAACCAATTGATATTATTGTAGCAATAATATTCTTCGTTTCCATTTTTTATAAATATGAAAGAAAAATTATACAAAATAATGTATGAAAAACTTCCTAAAACAAAATTGGTTTAAAATATTGATAATTTTATTTCTGGTGCTTTTCTTGTGGTTGTATAGATACGACTTTATACCAAGAGAGGATGAGGGATATTTTAGATGCAACAGAATAACTGGTAATTGTGATAGTCAAAAAACACTCGGTATATTTTAAAATTTTTCTAAAAAAATTTGTCGTTCTCTCAAAAGTAAAAAGAAGGGGGTGGCTGGGGGTCTCTACCCCCCCCTCGCTTTTATTAAATTAAGGAATATTCTTTAATTCATCCAAAAGGTTATTATTAAGTTCTCCTATCCGCCTCAATTCAATTAAAAGCTCTTTTACTCTATTGTTTGGATCTTCAAAATCTGAATTGATATTCAAATTAGTTTTCTTTTCAGGAGCATAAGCTCCTGTGAGCTTGAAATAGATATCAAGCGCCGTATTAGACGCGGATATATTTTCGGATTGCTCTATGTTTCGTTTGTGTATCTTCGCTATTTCCTTTTCATTCAATCCAAGACGTTTTAACTCATTTTCAACGGCATTTTTAAGGTAAGGTTTTGTGAGGTTTTCATAAGCTATGCTTTTAGCCACATCATCATTCTTGGTGTTATAGACCCTTCTCACAGCTTCTGTGGGGTTTAATGTTTTAACCGTCTCTTCTACCCACCTATTCTGTTTTATAGTCAGCTTTCGGGCCATAGCTAATTTCTCTCAACGCCTACGACCCTTTTTCGTGATAATTTAATACTAAACTCAAAAGGTATCCCCCTTTCAGAATCTATTTGTCGTGTTGTGTCCCCGCCGTGCCAATAGACAGGTTCATATTTACACTTTAGTGCGACAAGCAAAAATAAGCAAAATTTATTTATACCCGTATGCCTGTTTTGTGAATCCCCAGTCCTTACAAGCGGGGACTTTCCGCTGTGTTAGAGTTTTGGAATAAATCCGTGTCTATTTAATCTAAAATTCCACCTCTTCCATGCCCACGCCCGTCCCGCATAATCAACTCCGACTCTCGGTGACTTTATAATATGTCTGTCTCCGATTTTTAATCCATCGTCTTCAACCCAAAGTCCGGACGCAGGAACAGCCGCCTTGCCATTCATAGCTTTGTTTATTTTCAAAAACTTCGTGAGTTTCGCCGGACCGTCAAGGTTTTGTCCATCCTCACAAACGACCCCGCGTATAAGCACCGCCGCCGGGTACCCCGCCTCGCGGGTAACTACATTAAGCATCCAGTGCATTCCGTACGTGAAATACACGTACCATCTGCCGGAACGCCCGAACATCGGTTCGTTCCGCGCCGTTTTCCCTCTCGACGCGTGAGAGGCCTTGTCTTTTAGTCCGTCATACGCCTCCGTCTCGGTTATAATCGCGCGGATTTCTTTTCCGCAAATTTTACGCGCAAGCGTTTTGCCGAGTAGTTCCTTCGCAACGACCAAAGTATCCCTATTGAAAAAGCTTTCGGAGAGTTTGCATCCGCGCTTCATAAAATTTCGTTTATCTCCGCGAGTATCTCCTCTGGAATCGGGTTCCGCTTCGGGCTAACCCCCGGATACCTCCACGCGGTTATGATTTTCATTATTTTATCCGGCAACTTAAAGTTTTGAATTCGTTCTGGTCTCTGAATTTCCGCCTTTTTCGGTTGTTTCAAAATTCGAAATTCGAAATTCGAGCTTACTCTCCGGCTATTGCCGGAGAGTTTATACATCACCCATATCTCCTGCTGATTTTTGGCGCCCGCTCTCTGCATAGCGGCAATCGTGTTTTCCGCTATTCCTTCTTCCGTTCGCTCCGGGAACCTCACTATCCGCTTGACGCGGCTTTCCGAGATTCCGTAATATCGCATCTTCTCCCACGCGTGCCTCGTCCACTCATATTTGCCGTCATTTTTAGGAGGGTTCATTTAATGCGGACTAATTAGACGCTGATTAATACATACTTTAACGGATTTACGCGGATAAATTTGGTTTCAAGCTCTAAATCCTAATCTCTAAACTCTAAACAAATCCAAATGTTCAAATTCCAAAATTCAAAACCTGTCTTTTCTGTTGTTTTTTCTCCTTTTGAGTTCGTTTTGGACTGTATTCATTAAAAATTTCAAATTGTAAATTGAAAATTATTCTCTGCTTTGTTTTGAGTTTTGATATTCGATATTCGGTAATTGTTTAGGATTTAGATATTAGGGTTTAGGGTTTTATCTTGCGTGCAATGTTTTTTACTTGATACTTCATGCTACTTCTGTATTGTAGCACGCCTCACAGGCTATTTTTTTATAACCCGACTCTTTTGAATAATATGCTACTATTCTTTTTCCGCACTTGAAACAATCCGTATCGTAAAAACTTATTGAAAAGATTTCCCTGGCTCTACGCATAGTCCTTACATCCGGATAAAAATCCGGAAGCGGAATTGATTTTCTTCTCAAAAATTCCAGCTCGGCTCTCGTAACATTAAAAGGCCTACCTGTTTCCTTGCATAACAAAGCCAATGTTAAAACAGAATCGTCCACATCTTTTATGTCGTCTTTTTCGGAAAAAACATTTAATCCTTCTTTGTTCACCTGCTCTAAATCCTCCCAAAAAGATCCCAATTTCTCTACGTCTTCTTTTGTCTCTAAAAATAACATTTCGGAAGTTGAGAGATTGTATCCTGTATACGCCATTTTGTACGGGAAGAAATTGCCGTATTCTCCTATTCTTTTCATATCCGCAATTATTTCCCCTTTTTTTTCTTCATATGTGCCCTCGCCATACTGTTTGTTTAATATGCAAAACTTCTTCTTACGGAGGCCAACACATCCGAAACAATTTTCGCATCCAACGCAAAAATCCAAATATTCCGATTCTCTACAGTTATCGCAATTACTGCAGTTTTTAAGATTGTACGCATCGGTAACCTGGCACACGTTAAAAACAAGTTCAGTCCTCAAAATCCCGACCGAATCAACAGCATCTTTATTTTTGAGTCCCCTTATGGTATTCAAACAGTTTTCCGATTCTTCAAAAAAATAAGAGTTCAGGCATCTTCTACACTCCGTCATATAATTCCCGACACCGTCCACCGTTTTGGTGTTGAAATCAACTCTATGCACAGCATCTTCCTTTATGTGCTCGTTAAAAATTTCAAAAATCTTTTTCAATTCTAATTTCGAACCTGTATTAAACTGCTTTATTTTCTCAAGATATACTTCTTTGGTGTATTGCTCATTCAATATGCAATACGATCTATGCCTTAAATTCCAGCACATAAAGCAGTTTCTCGCGTCTCTGCAATCATACAAAAACGCGCTGTCAAAACTGTCACGCGTATAGAATGAGTGTTTTACGTTAAACACTTTAAAACAATAAATACAGTCGTATGATTGTTCGGTGTCAAAGCAATAGAAAAGGTCATAAGAATCACGGCATCTTATTGTACGATATGAATAAGAAACGTTTTCACATTCAAGCAATGATCTGCACAAGTAGCAATTTTTTGATTGCCATACATCGTCGCAATAATCGCAATTCTGGTTATTAGAACCGAGTTGCATCGGGCGTGGTGTTTTCGACTGCAATTCATACATCTGGTCGAAAAAACTTTTCGAGGGATTATATTCCAAATTCGGAGGAGCCCAGTCATCCGAATACCAATACTTATTGGAATAGACTGGAAATCTAGCGTCTTTCGGAAAAAGGGAAATTATTCTCTCTCCGCTTTTGTCGCATAATCTTTTGTTGAACTTTCCGAACGGCCAAAAAGCCAGCAGGTGTTTCATTCTGCATCTCCAACAAGAGATAGGCAAAGAAACGCCTACTTTTTCATAAAAAGTAAAATACTCGGGTTCAATCTGAAATGAGTTTTTACAATCTTGGCAAACTTTTGTTTCTGCTTTCTCCATACTTACTATCTATGTACTTAATACTTCATACTACTTCCACCTGGTAACATTGTTTATCCTTTGACAAACTCAGGATGAAAATTATTATCACATGACTTCTGCCTGGTAACATTGTTCACAGTACACTATCTCCGGTCTCTCGGGAGCGTAGCTTGTCTCAAACTCATTAGGACAGGACTCCTCTCCATGCTGATGGCGGGAGGTGTTTGTGTATACTCCATTCTCCGATGTCTTGCCTACACACTGGCATTTCCTATGCCATAATTTGAGAGGATTCCTCTGTTTGAGGCGTTCATAATGGCGGCAGTTGGGACAGAGCTCGGGAATCGGAAGATTGAACCGCCTGTAAAATTGAAGTTCGGTGGGTATTATTTTGAATGCTGTTGAGCACTGGTGTTCGCATTGTCCGCCGTGTTTGCAACGAATAATTTCATTTGTAATATTATCTTCTACTTTACTTATGTCATCAGGAAGATCACTCCATGCTTTTGTGATGATATAATTTCTTTCCTTGTCATCTTCATATACATACCCCTCTCTTTTTATCTCCTCGCGGGTAAGAGGAAAATATTCCTGCGCCACCGTCTTGTTGTATCCGAAAGGTGAAAATTCAACCGGGAAGAATTCTCCGTATTTGTAAATTCTTCCTTTTGTATCTATGTACGGCATCATATTCATGTGGCTGACTATTTTTGCCCTAAGCATTTCGTATTCTTCTTTTGAATATTGCTTATTTAAAATGCAATATTCCTTTTTTTGTAAATTCGCACATCCGAAACAATTTTTGCAATTGTGACAATTGTAAGAGTAGAAGATATCAATACCGCCGTATACTATTCCGCAGAAACATTCACGAAATCCCCGTACACCCGTATCGAATGATTCATATAGAAGCTCCGCTCCGGCGCCAACGCCATATCCATCATAACTATCGTTCATTTCAAGCGCGTTTTGGAGATATTTGCAATCTTTAACGCCGTTTCCGGCATCAAACATAATTCGCGAGTTTGAACAATTAGAGATATTATCTCCCGTCACATTCGCGGAATTCGTGATATTTGCAAATTTCTGTATTGAATGTAGTTTTAATTTTTCAAATTCCTCTTTCACCCGATGTAATCCTTCCCGGCTCGAAAGATTCAATTCTTTTACTTTCGCGGCATACTCCTCTTTTGAATAAGGCACGTTGAAGATATAATACGATTTGTTTCTTAGATTTACGCATCCGACGCAGCTCGAACACCCCTTACAATTGTAGAGAAAATAAGAATTATCGCATCCATCACAATTACACGAAAAGAAAAGTTTGTATGATTTACTTACTCCCACGCACTCGTAGCACATTTCGCCGTTTATAAGCACAAACACATCCATTGAATCTTTCGAGCGCTGAACCCGCGCCGCATACGACACATCTTCTCCTCCCCACGACGCCATAACGAGATAGCCATTCTTAAAATCTCCGGTATGTTGCGTATAAAAACAGTTCACGGTCCGGGCATTAAATACCGACGGCACGGGAACGGTTTTTAACAATTCTTTGAATTGAAGAAAAAACGGTTTTTCAAAATTGTACTCACGGCCGTACGAAATCGGGTCCCAGTCATCTTTCCACCATTCGTCGCGATCATAAACCGTCATGCCTGATTCCGGGGAGAACGCGGCAATAATATTTTTCCCCGTCTTTGCGCACTTATGCCTAAAAAATGCCCGTTCATTCCTCCACGCAAATCTTCTTTGCATTCTGCACTCTGGACAAAACGTCGGCGGCGGCACTTCCATCTTTTTATAGAAATCAAAGTCCTCGCTTTCTATCGTGAAGTTTTGTTTGCAATTCTGACACTGTTTTGATTCTTGCATATTGCCTGTATAGATGGCTTTGACGCTGATTTTAACGAATTTACGCGGACAAATTCGGTTTCAAGCTCTAAATCCTAATCTCTAAACTCTAAACAATATTAAGACCCAAAATTCAAAATTTAAAACGTTTTGCTTGCCACACCGTATCTTTAGTGTGGGTTTTGGATTTTGGATTTTGAACATTTGGATTTGTTTAGGGTTTAGATATTGGGGTTTAGGATTTTATCTTGTGTGCATTACTTTCTACTTTACAAACTTTATGGACTTTACACTACTCATTCATCTCCCGTATTTCCCCACAAGCACCGCTTCGTCCAAAATATGTCCTTCCATTGCGGCTTCAAGTTCCGGTTTCTGCGCGCCGGCAGACAAATCGAGCATCACGTCTAAAGCATAAAGTTTGAAAACATATCTGTGCGGGGAATTGCCTTCCGGCGGGCAAGGCCCGCCGTACCTCTCGTGTCCGAAGCTCGTCTTACCGCTTACGGCTCCCTCCGGCACGGTGTCCTCGCTTATATACTGCGTTCCGGGCTCGATACTCCACATGATCCAGTGGTCCCAAACGCCGCCGCTTGTCGCGTCGGGGTCATCCATAACAAGCGCCAAACTTTTTGCTCCACGCGGAACATTGCGTATCTCGATAAGCGGGTTTATGTTATCCCCGTCGCAGGTATACTTCGGCGGAATCGTGTCCCCATCCTTGAACGCTCCGCTTTTTATAATCATCTTTTCGTCCATATCTATTATATTATCACAAAAAAACTGCCCAAACGAGAAACCGACCATTTCTGGTCGGTTTCTCAAAGAATATCCCTCTCAATTACTCTGCTTTACTCTCTTCCTTCATAAACGAAACAAACACGCTCCACCATGGTCTGCTAACTTTGATAACCTCTCCGTTTTCAGCATCAACCGTCGCTTTAATTTTTACAGAAGAATTAAATATTCCCAATATCTTCCCGTTTTTTTCAACGCTTGTTTCATAAACAGGCCTTGAATCTCCGTCTTTGCCCGTATCTTTCAAAACAATCTCAACATTTTTATTTGACTGAAGTTTGTTTATCGCGATACTGGAAGCCGTATCCGGCATTACCTTTATTTCTTTCTCTCCGGAATATATTTTTCCTTCTTTCACCTCAATCTTATTTTGCACTTCCGCGTTAACATTTCCTAAAACCATAAACGTTTTTTGAATTTTCGAATCCGAAACAAAAGAAACAACTTTGTCTTCGGCTTTATTTCCCAATTCATCCATTTTTCCGCTTATAGTCATAACTGTTTGCATAACATCGCTTCCTTGTGCGTCAACCTTGCTGTCTGAA
>MFKJ01000007.1:0-1650 GCA_001779535.1 Candidatus Jorgensenbacteria bacterium RIFCSPHIGHO2_02_FULL_45_20 | reverse complement strand
TCTGAATCCTCCCCGGCAACATATTTTTTCAGCTCTCTAACATTAACTGTCCCATTCGGGTCAATTATAAACGACGACCTTGTTTCGTCCTGACTTTCAATTATAAGCGTTGGAACAAGATTCGTAGTGTTTGATGAATTCGTTTCTTCTTCTATCATAGCGCTTGATGAATTCGTTTCTCCTTTCACGTTTCGTTCAGCCGGCATTTCATTTTCTTTTCTCTCTTTCATTGTTTCATAAACTCGAGAAGAAGGAAGAAACACCTGCTCAAAATATTGTATTTTCGATTGATACGCGTCTGGCGCTTGCAACCCTTCTGAAACTCCTAACACATCGCTTTCAAGTTCTGCGGAAACCATAAGTGGAGCGGACAGAATAACAACTCCCAAAACTAAATAAACTAACTTTTCCATTTTTTTGTGTAAATTTGACCTTTTTGATTATATGAGAATTGTATCACATTCCAAATCTTTCGGCAATCTTCTATTTACACTTGATACTCAAGTACTTTTTACGACCTCATTCGACACTGTTCGGTCTCTGGGCTCATGATAATTGAAAAATTATGGGTTTTAATTTCTAAATCATTTATAATTCGGTAAATTACAATTGAATTAAAATTTAGAAATTAGAATTTTCAAATTGTAAATTGCCTATGGTAATGTCCACACACATATTGCACTTTCTGGATAATCTAGGGACATATGAAAACTATGCCCAAATCAACAAAAGAAGAGAAATACAGGTGGATTAAGCCAATAATAGATGGGGAAATAAGCATAAAAAATATGGTAAAGGTTTGCCTATTCTCCGAGAGATCTCTGAAATATTGGCTGGCTCACTACAGAGAGTTTGGAATGAATGGCCTTGAAAACAAATCACAGAGACCAAAAAGCAATCCAAAAGAAACCCCAATACGGATAAAGGAAAGAATAATTGAGTTGAGAAAAGAAACAAACAAATGCTCTTTGAAACTCAAATGGAATCTTGAAAAAGAAGGAATAATAATCCACAAGAACACAATTCAAAAGATAATCAAAAAAGAGAGATTGGTTAGAAAATACAGGATAAGAAAATTGAGATATAAATATATAAAAGTTCCACTCACAAAAGGAGAGTTAGTTGAGATAGATGTGAAATATGTGCCTGATTTGGTAGGAAACAAGCGATATTATCAATTTACAGCAATTGATTGTGCTTCAAGATGGAGATATTTGAAAGTGTATGATAATTGCTCAAACTTTGACTCAATGAATTTTCTGAAAGAATTGATTGAAGTTGCTCCATTCAGAGTTAGAGCAATCAAAACAGACAATGGGAGCAATTTCACAAACAGATACACCGGATATTTGAAAAGTTCTGACCCATTCAATCCAGGACTTCACGACCTTGATTTGTTATGCCAAAAATACAACATTACTCACTATCTGATTGATCCCGGAAAACCAGCACAGAACGGAAGGGTTGAAAGAAGCCATAGAGAAGATCAAGAAAAGTTTTATGAAAGAAACAAATTTAAGAGTTTGAAAGAACTGGAAAAGAAGATAAGGATATGGAATGATTACTACAACAACTTAGAACATTGCGGATTAAATGGATTGTCGCCAAACAAATTTCTTAGATTGTCAGAGGTGCAAAATGTCTGTGGTT
>MFKJ01000006.1 GCA_001779535.1 Candidatus Jorgensenbacteria bacterium RIFCSPHIGHO2_02_FULL_45_20 | reverse complement strand
ACGCGCGCGAAAAAAATATCTCGGTTTCTCCGCCTGTGAGGGAAATGATTGTTTATTCGGCTGAATTTAAGGGGGTTGAAAATCGGGGTAAAAACCCTATTGTTTGCGCTTCTTTTGATGTATCAAGCGGCACTTATGTCCGCGCGCTCGCGGAAGAGTTCGGCCGCAGATTAGGGCTGCCAGCAACGGTCAAAAACTTGCGGCGCACAAAAATAAACGGCTTTAAAGTGGAAAATGCGATTCCACTAAATTAAACAACACACCGGTCGTTTTCCTGTTCGAATCCTTTATTGCCTTTCCACAGTTATTTCCTAAATCTTTGATTTTTAAATTTTAATCTTTGAATTTTCCGTGTCCGCCCACCAGGAATCAAACAAAATTACACTTCGCATAATTTTTTGAAACCCAGCGGTTTCAATACTTCCGCCACGGGGAAACTACCGTTTCCCCGACCCCTTTCCTGTTCGAATCCTTTATTGCCTTTCCACAGTTGTTTCCTAAATCTTTGATTTTTAAATTTTAATCTTTGAATTTTCCGTGTCCGCCCACCAGGATTCGAACCTGGGACAAACTGCTTAAAAGGCAGCTGCTCTACCAGACTGAGCTATGGGCGGCAAGTTAAATAAACTAGCGCTAAACAAACCGGATACGCAAAGAATTATATCCGCGAGCGAAACTAAAATCAATTTTTCAGAGCCGTATTTTCATCCAACTACTTCCGACATCCATTCTTTATAGTTTCTGTTCACCCGCCTTACATCCACTACGCCGACAAAAGGCGTCGAGTAAGAATGATTGGTTGAAATAAAATCTTCTATCTCCTGCACCTTCGTCTCTATGGTTTTTATAAGCATAGCAACCTCCTTTTCTTCATGAAGCGTACCTTCCCGCTTATATATCGAACCGATTCTCCAGATATTCACGCATGTGGCAAGTTTGCCTTCGATTATTTTTGACGCGAGTGAACGCGCTTCGGTTTCCTCGCGGCAGGTGGTATAAATCAATACCATCGATAAAATTATGGCTTACGACCTTTTTCTGAATCCGCCTTTATATCAGCGGTTCAAGGTTCTCGTCTTTGGCTACTGGCGCCTGCGGTCCGGCCTCGGACTTTATGCCCTTACCTTCAATTATAGCCTTTTCCTGGGCGCTCCGTATTATAGACGACTCCTCTTCCTGTATCAGCTTCTTCGCGGCATCGGCAGGAATGCTGTACCTGATTCTTGACGCCTCTATTATCTTCTCTCTGAACGATACGTGGTTCGGAGACAAAACCTTAAGCGTTTCCGCGGAAAACGGGTCGTATGTTTCTCCGTCTATCGTCATCTTTATGTATATCTGCCCCATCCCGAGGTTTATCATATCTTTCACGTCGAATATCGGAGCCATTTCCGGCTTGAGTTTCACGGCGTCTTCACCGCCGATGCGAAAAATTATAATCGTTCCGGTATTTCCCAGAACAGCCGCTTGCACTTTCGGCAAAAGCTGACCGACATACTGGTGCGCTATCGTAAGGCAAACGTTGTATTTACGCGCCTCGGACAAAAGGTTTTCAAACGTATCCGTAACAAGATTCTGAAACTCATCAACATAAATATAGAAGTCGTGTCTCTCTGATGGCGGAAGCGCCGCGCGTTCCATGCCGGATTGTTTGATTTTAGTAACGAACATCGAGCCGAAAAAACTGGAATTTTCTTCGCCTATCTTACCCTTCGAAAGGTTTATGAGAATTATTTTTTTCTCCTGTATCAATTTAGTAAGGTCTATTTTGTTTTCTTTTTGTCCGAAGATGTTCCGAAGCATCGGGTTCGAGAGAAACTGCCCGAGTTTGTTCACGAGCGGAATGATGGCTTCAGTGTCAAACTTTTCGGACCAATCCGCGAATTCAATCGCCCAGAAGCGTTTCACCATATCATCCTCTATGTACTCGACGACTTTCTGCCGGTAATTTCTATCCGTAAGTATCATTATCATTCCCCTCATGGTCGCGTGCGGATAGTCCAAAAGCGCGAGACAGGTAAACCTAAACACGTGCTCAAGTCGCGGCGTCCAGTTGGCGCCGAATTGTTTTTCCATAACCTCTATAAGTCCCTGCGTGAGTTGATGTTTGAATGACGGATCTACGTTCGCTAAAGGATTGAACGACACCGGATATCCGGAGTCGGACGGGTCTATAACGCAAACGTCGTCAATGCGATTTTCGGGAATGAAAGGAAGAATGTCTTCTATCGTCTCGCCGTGCGGGTCCAAAAGACAAAGTCCGTGTCCGTATGCTATATCCTGCCGCACGAGAAGCTCGAGAAGTTTCGATTTGCCCACGCCGCTCTTGCCTATTATGTAAGTGTGCCTTCTGCGATCTATGCGCTTAAGCCCGAAAATGAAGTTTTTCGTCTCAAGGGCCGCGACATAGTTGGTTCGCCCTATGAAAGACACTTCGGACGCGTTGACCTGCCCGTAAATTGGAAGCGAAGGAGGAGGCGGCGAATACTTGATTAGTTGAATCCTGTTGTTTTTTTTCTGAATTTCGGGCATATCGGTTTAAAGAGCTTTTATTTCCTTAAAAAACTCTTCATACATACGTAGAACGCTCTCTGTTTGCCGTGGAGAAATTTCAAAGCCAGAGATATGTACAATGTTGTTTCTGATGTTATGCGCCTGCCACAGTGAGTCGGTTGTGGCGGGACTGAATTTTTTTTCAAACCATCTGATGCGCTCGGCTGTGGTTTCACCAACAGCTCCCACTTTAATAAGAGTGTCGTCAAGAAGTTTGTCGGCTTCTATGATGGCGGTAGATAAGGCGTCGCGCGAACCATCTCCGGACTTTTCGACAATCTTAACCCATTCCGCGCTTACGTTCACGCCGGCGCTTTTTTGCTTACGGATTTTCCTCTTTGGGTACCGGAACTTTGGGTGGTGCTTCCACGCCTGCTTCAATGTAATAATGAAATTAATTACGAGAATAATGTCCAAAACGATGAAAACCCACCGGACGAAAGATAAGATACCGCGCCAGTTCCAAGATGAAAAAGAATCAAGAATTTCCCGCATAATAATTTATTTTTATTCGTAAAATTTTTTCACCTCCGTTTCTCCGCCGAAAATAGGCAACCCCGCAGGCGGCCCGCCTTTTCTGCTGTCGCTGCGCTTTATATGCGGAGCGGTGAGCACGAGAGATGTCGGAAGATGAAACAAGCTCGCTATTCCCTCCGTGTTCATCTTGAAACGGTATGAAACAAAATTCCAATTGAAAAGTTTTGACGTGAGTACTCTCCCCATCCACGTTTCCGGCGGTATATCTCTCTTTATATACGATACCAACAGCCGCTGTTTTTTAAACTCGTTTCTTATCTTCGGAAAAATATGCGGCCAATACCAAACCTGCGTTCTCGTGCTGACCATATAGTTCTGCCTGAGTCCGTTCAGGTCGAGTGAAGCGTATTGCCTGAAAGCGCCGACAAGCCCGCGCCGGGCAAAACTGTCATAAAAAATTTCTTTAGGAGATATATAACAAAACCTTATAAGCGTATCGAACGCCGGCTTCGAAAGATTTCTTTCCACCGCCTCCAGAACCGCGTACTGCCCTGGCGACCTCATCACGGGCATCTGTTTTTTATCTCCCGCTTCGCCACCGGCAACCGAAATCGTTTCCGGCTCTTTCAATTTTTTAAGCGTACCGCTCCATTTTTTCATCCATGAATCGTCACCGGGAGCAATAAGAAATTGCATAGCAACTATTTCTCCCGTCTTTAACTTTCCTAAAACTTCTAAAAAGGTGGATATCGGGTCGAATTTTTTTTCGTCGTCCATGCTTTCGAAAGCCACGTATGTTTTTATAGGATATGCTTCATCCTTCGTTAAGACCATTTCCGTACCCCACATATCTTTTCCCGTCGCATACATTTCTTCAACTGTTTGCGGGAAGTCGCTCGCATAATCCGGAACCTCGTTAAGTTCCGCGTCGGGATAATAAGAAAACACAGCCGCCTCCACCAAATTCTTTTGTTTTTTCTGACACCGGATGTAAAAATGCACCTCACCGCCAAAACTTGCGATTTCCAAGCTGAACCAAACAGTTACTTCCCCCTCCCTATATCTTTCACTCACATCCCCCGGAGCATTCCGAAGGGTATGTAAATTCGCGAGCACTTGTTCCATCGCCTGCGGGCTTTTTTCTATTATCCTTGGTATTTTGATTTCAAGTAAGATAAACTTAAGTGATTTTTTGAAAACCTCCTGTTTCCAAAAAAGCCATGTGCTCTCAAGCATTGGAACAATTATAAGAAATAGCCAAAACCACCAAAAATACGCCACAAAGCGGATGGCGGTTGAAACGGCGGCAAAAACACCTATACTCGGCAACGCTACAATGGTTAGACCGCCTACACCTAAAAGAAAAAGTATAAGCCACGATTCCTGCTTCTTAAAAAGCTCCGCCAATATATCTACAATTTCCTGAAAAAATTTGCTAATCATAAACGATACGGTTACAGCCGCTATTTATAAATTATCGTTCTTTCAGCGAAAAAGTTCAAATATCCTATGGTTACGCTTCCTCCGCGCCGTACCTGCCGTCTTCCAAGCGCTTAAAGTGCCTGCGGTTCTGCAGATTTAGAAGAATGGTATTTTCTTTCAAAAATCTTTTCTGATTCACAAGCCGCACGACTTCCGTAGAATCAAGGGGACCGCGTTCCTTCAAAAGCCGCGTTATAACCTCGCGAACCGTGCCGGGTTCATATCCGTGTTCGCGCAAAGCATACACACCCCGTCCTACAAGCACGAATCTTCCGTCCTTTATAAGTTCGTTATGAACTGTCTGCACGTGGGCCGGCTTTTTATCAATACCGAGCGTACAAATATTGTTCGCTATTTCTTTGAAATGAAGCGGAGATGATTTTTTCTTCAGCACAAGATACGCTTTGTCACGCACGGTTCTTGGCTCTATCTCCGCCCACTCGCGCAAACCGAATTCGCCAAAAGCGTTTGTGCCGAATATTTTAGGTATGGACAAAAGATGGCACGAATACATGTCCGGACACATATCGATGTATTCTTTCTTGGTTAAAATTTTGGTTTTGTCGCCTGAACGAAGATTATGGACAACGCCGTTTACAAACTCGAAAAAATTTTTCTTTGACATCTCGTTGGAATACCAAAAAGACGCGTACTTTTCGTCTTCTTTATAATAAAACGGCGAGCCGGCCACGGAGAGAACAAAACGGAGTTTTTCTTCAAAGTGTTTTGCCTCTTTTGGCGAAAAACCGCTTTTTGTGTTTAATTCTTTGAGAAACAATTCATCCTCACGTATGCCTCCCGAAGACAAAAGATGGTTTTCGGCAAGCTTGACCAATTCTCCCGCCTCTGCCTTCACCGCTTCTTTCACTTTTTTGATTGCCTGCTCTTCTATTTGGCGCACCCGTTCGCGTGTTATATCAAACTCGTCGCCTATATCCTGAAGCGTGGAACGAATGCCGTTTTTAAGACCAAAACGGCTTATGAGCACATTGCGCTGTTTGGTATTTAAAACAAAAAGAAGACGGTCGATTATCTGGTTCAAACCGTTTTTTCCAGTCGCATTTTCGGTTGTTTGCGATTTATTATGTTTGTTCACATCTCTTTTCCTGGTTTATTTTACGCACACGCCCCACATTCATAAAATACTCAAAACGCCTATTTAAGATTATATCACTTTTCAAAAGCAGAGTCAATTTTCATGCGGATTTTTTTGAAACAGCTCGTTCCCAAACATACAAAAGCGGACTAGCCACGAATATGGAGGAGTACGTACCGAACACCGTGCCTACAAGAATCGTCAAAACGAAATAAAACAGTGTTTGCGGGCCGAAAATTATAAGCGCGAGAAGCACCAAAATCAACGTAAGGGATGTATTTATCGAACGTCTCATCGTCTCTTTTATACTCTTGTTTATAACGTCTGAAAGCGCGAATTGCTTCCCTTTCATAATAAGAATGTTTTCCCTGATTCTGTCGAATACAACGATTGTGTCGTGAACCGAAAAACCCATAACAACCAAAAGCGCCACTATGAAATTGGTATCTATCTCAACCCCGCCGAACCGGCCTAAAACAGCGAGCATGCCAGCTGGAATAGCAACGTCATGGAAAAGAGAAACGAGTGTAACGGCTCCGTATTTCCATGAACGTATCGGACGCGAAACTTTACGGAAAGCCCACGCCACGTAAAGCGATATGCCGAAAAGAACAGCCACAACCGCCCATATCGATTTTTTGCGCAACTCCATCCCGACAGCCGGGCCTATGCTCGAAAACTGCTTCTCGTCTATCGGACCAAAACGCTTTGTAAGTTCTATGACATATTCCTGATGTTCCGACTCGCTTATGTCCGAAAAGCGCAAAATAAAATTAGAGCCGCCGGTTCTGTTCACTAAAACGTCTTTTGAGGCAATCTCTTTGATGGCGACGAGTAACACTCCTTCGTTCTCAATCCCCGCGGCTGAAAATTCCCACCGCGTTCCGCCCTTCAAATCAATGCCAGCACGGAACCCGAAAACAACCACGCATACAATGCTCGCGGCGACTAAAATACCGGAAAATCCCAAGAACCATTTTCTTCTTAAAATCACGTTCATAATTCCTATATACTGGTGGCGGATGAAACCGTTTTCGACTGTTTGTCTTTAACGAATGTTCTAATCATCCATCTTGTAACGGTAATAGCGGAAAACATGCTTATAAGAACACCGATGAATAGCGTTAAGGCGAACCCGCGCACGAAGCTTGAGGTGAAATAATAAAGCACTGCCGACGTAATCATGGTACTTATATTCGAGTCCCTGATAGACGTCCACGCGCGGCGGAAACCTTCTTCAATCGCCGCCGTTCTCGTTAATCCCTTGGCGAGTTCCTCCTTCGTTCTTTCAAATACCAAAATGTTCGCGTCAACCGCCATTCCTATGGAAAGTAGGAAACCGGCTATTCCGGCGAGCGTCATCGTGACCGGAACAAACTTGAACACGGAGAGCGTGATAGCCGTATACATAAGAAGCGACATAGAAGCGTAAATCCCGAACTCCCGGTAACACAAGAGCATAAAAATAATAATGGCGAGTGTTCCTATCGCGCCGGCAAAAATGGCCTCGCGCATGGAATTGTTTCCAAAGTCCGGACTTATTGTCTGCTGGTTTACAAGCTTTATCGGCGCAGGAAGCGCGCCTGCATTAAATCTTTCAACAAGCGTTTTCGCCTGGTCAAGCGTAAAACTTCCGGTTATCTGCGCCTCGCCACCAACGATTTTATCCTGGACGACAGGAACTTCAATCAAATCATTATCCAAAAATATGGCAACAGGTCTGCCTATATTCCGGGCTGTTATATCCTCGAAAATTTTCGCGCCCTCGTCGCTGAACTTTATATCAACCTGCGGCTTGCCTAAATTATCAAACGCAAGTTGCGCGCTTTTTATGTATCTGCCGTTAAGTTCCGTGGCAACAAATTTCACAGTGCTCGTCCCATAAGAAAACGCGTCGGATAATGTACCGCTTGCGGTTCCTGATAAATCATTCGCGGGCTGGGTGGTTCCATTCTCGATAACCTCCCTGAAATCCAAAAACGGCGTCTCGCCTATCTCGCGTATGGCGCTGTTTACGTCTTTTATTCCGGCAAGTTCAACGATGAGGCGTTCTTTTCCGGCGGCGTTTTCGATATACACCCTCGGTTCACTCACCCCGAACAGGTTTACCCTGCGCTCAATCACATCACGAAGTCCTTTAACAACCGATTCCTTATCCGAAATACTAACCTGGCTCAAATCTATTTCATAAACCAGATAGCTTCCGCCCGCGATATCAAGACCGGTGCTCCATGGCCTAAACCCGCTTATTTTGTTCCAAAGCGGTTCATATACAAAAATCCCCATGAGAACGGAGAATACGACTACCGAAGCGAGAAACGCCGAATGTTTTTTTCGTTTCATCGTTTTGGAGTATACATTAGCGTCGATTCGGAATCAACCGGACTTATCAACCCAACTTATGCCGCGCTATCGCCGCACGGACTATCATATCGAGAAGGCGGCTGAAAGAAATACCGGAAGCGCCGGCGCCTTTGGGAATCAAACTTTCTCTCGTAAGCCCGGGTATGGTATTTATTTCCAGCACGAAAAGTCGGCCGTCCGAATCCATAATCATATCCGTGCGCGAAACGCCGCTCGCGTTTATAAGCCGGTGCGCTAAAACTGCCGCGTCGCGGATTCTGCGCATATCGGCGGATGAAACATTTTCCGGCGGCGTTATCTCAAGCGAACCGCCTGTTTCATATTTTGCCTTGTAATCGAAAAACGGACTTGATTGCGGAATTATCTCTATGGGCGCGAGCGGGAACGCGCTGTCCGCCCAGCCGTGGTCAAGCACTCCACAGGTAAATTCCCTGCCGCTCACGAATTTTTGGACAAGCGTCTCTTTGTAAAAAGACAGTGTGTGTGTAACCGCGTCTTTCAGTTCCCATCTGTTTTTGACAATGAAAACATCAACGCTCGATCCCTGATTATTCGGCTTCACAACCATCGGGTATCCGAGGTTGTACTCGGCTTTCAAAACAACCGCGTCTAGAGAACTTCTCCACTCATTCTTCGCCACAAGCACCGTGTCAGGAACCGAAAGTCCGGCATCTTTGAAAAGGCGCGAAGAAAGAAACTTGTTCATTCCGATCGCGCTCGCGAGGGAATCGGACCCTGTGTAAGGTATCCTATGTGATTCAAGAATCCTTTGCACCGTACCGTCTTCGCCATACGTTCCGTGCATTGCGATAAAAGCGCAATTCATATTTTTGCGTATGTCTTCCGGAGATATTTCCCAAACACCTGACTTATCTATTCTTACGGACACAGGTTCATACCGATTTATGTCGAGTCCTTCCCTTACCATCTCGCCGCTTTTAAGCGATACCTCGTACTCCGACGACGGTCCACCCGACAGCACAGCGATAAGCATTTTCTTCATACGTTTAACATTAACAAAAATAACCCCGCATGTGAAATTAGTCAGAACAACTCCATGGCTTTAATAAGTGTTACGGGACTTGCCCGCCGAAGGCGGTGACGATGTCCAGAAGTTTGAACCAAAAACGTGGCTCAAATTAAAGGATCTTGACGAAAGTATACGCGAATTAAGGGTGATCTACAAAGTTCGCCCTGAATGGTTTGAGACACCGAAACCGAAATCAGACAAGGGACAAAATGTAGTGGATTATTCAATCAAATAAATATCGCCTTCGCTACTATTTTGTATCAGCAAATATTGATGTATGCGTGTTCTCTGGAGCAGTAATCACTGGCCACCAAAATGGTTGATCTTTCCAGCCATCAGTCTTATGACCATTTTGCCTAAACAACATGAGCATGGGGATATCTATTGCTACCTTCGCAGCAATAGCACCCTCGGTTTTTGTTCCATATGGGCCGTCAGAAAAACTCCCATCTTGTTTAAATCTAGAAATGCTCCTATCCTTTCGTACCAAGCACCAGACATTGCCGACTTGGCTGGTATTCTTTGTATTCTTTGAGAGATGCTCTAGGCAAGCTTTATGAGATTTCGGATCCCAATCTTTACCATCAAACATCAAGGTTTTAGAAATTAAATCAACAATTTCGTTTGCAGTAGCTAGGCTAATTAGAAACGGATTTCTAAAATCTTGATCCTGTTTTAGTGAATCTATTTTTATATCAATATCCTCAACATCTTTCTTAATCTTAGTTTTATAATCTGTTTGGAAACCAACCGGTAACAGACGCTTACGAGGTTTAAGTGTGATGATACGTTGTAGATAATAAAAAAGGTTACCGAAACCCTCCCGAGTAGATACTAATTCGGTTACCGTGGTCGCATGACCATGGAAACCAAGAAAAAC
>MFKJ01000005.1 GCA_001779535.1 Candidatus Jorgensenbacteria bacterium RIFCSPHIGHO2_02_FULL_45_20 | reverse complement strand
AGAGATACATTATGTCTCTTGCGTATGTGTTCCATACGTCAAGAATACCATGTGGACCGATGCAGAGCATCGAGGAATTATTTGATTAAAAATTAAAAATTGGAATTCGCCAGCTGGCGAAAAAAATTGCTCACCCGCTACAAGCGGGGGAGTTCTGAAGGTGCCCCCGAGAGGAATTGAACCTCTATTTTAAGCTTCGGAGGCCTACGCTCTATCCGTTGAGCTACGGGGGCTGTATTACTTTTAACTCTCTTTATATAACATCTTTGTTAATAACTCTATCCGCCATTGCATCAGAATTAAAAACCAGCAGGGAATAAAACACGACAACCCAAAACATAACTCTTCCGGAATTCAGAGTCCAAAAAAAATGGTCAAACAATCCGAATACCAAAAACCCGGCAAAAACCACGCGCAACCACGCGTTCTCTATATTTAATTTGCCGCCGAAAAGAGCGGCGGCAAGAAAAACAAAAAACGCGGCGGCTCCGAAGAAACCGATTTCCGCCGCAGACAAAATAAACAGGTTATGAGTCGGCTGAAAATCCGAGCGTTTTAAAACGCCGAATTTTTCATAAAACCCGGAATTTTCCGCGTAAATTACTTCATTGCCGATTCCCGCTCCTAAAAACGGATTTGATAAGGCAATGCGCGCGTCCATCTTCATATAATTTACGCGCAAGTCAACGGACGGCTCGGCGCGGGAGAGCGAAACGCGCGGAAAAATCGCCCAGCCGAAAACGGCAAATAAAGCGGCAAGCGAAACGGCAAACACGGAAAATGGAATAACTATATCTTGTTTCCTTGGTAAAACCGCAAACGAAAGCGCGAAAAAAGCGGCGGCGGAAAACAAACCAACAATCCACCCAGAACGCGAAAACGTGGCGGCGAGTCCGAATATGATGATAAAAATACCGGCGGAAATGAATGTTATCCGCAAATACCTTCCGGCGCCTGCCGCCTCTCTGTGTTTACAAATTACAAGAAGAAACAAACCGGAAATAAGTGAAAAAACAAGAAACGCGGCAAGAATGTTCGCGTGAGGCATCGTTCCGTAAGCGCGCAAAAAATAGGCACCATGGACGGAAACGCGAGCGACGCCTTCGGTACCGTGGTTTATTACCGATTCACCCAAATAACGCAGACCCAAACTTTCACCGCGGAGAAACTGCAAAATACCGACCGCGGCTTGAAAAACACCCGACAAGAATACAGCTGCCGGAATGAATAACCGCGCCGCAAGCGGCGGGGTATTCAGCGGTGATTTAATAAACTTGTTTGTCCGAACTGCCAAAACACACAATAAAACCGCTCCAAGCGCGGAAAACACAAGACGAATAAGCGAATATGCCCCGAGTTCCGGCATGGGCGAAACAAAGACAGACAACGACGAAAACGCGATGAAGATAATTCCGGAAATAAGCGCGATTTTAGGCAAACGAAAGCGTTGCGCCGCGAGCGGCGGGCTATTCCGGTATAGTAAAACAAATAATATCAGCGCAAAAACCAAAAGCCAGACATCGCTTAAAAAGACAAATGCCGCTCTTATCTCTTCGGTTGAATTGTTAACAAACGGCAATATGAATTTCTTGGTTCCGAATGGAATTGAAAAACAAAACGCAAAAACCGCGATGGCGGCTATATTTGCAGACGCGAAAAACTTTTTCATACAAAGACGCGCGAAACGGCGTAGAGAAACGCGATGCCGAAAATCAAAAAAAGCGGAATGGTTAGAGGCCTGCGCGGAGAATTTTTGAACGCGCGGCGCCACATCCACACCACAACAATGCTTTCAATCGCGACAAACACGCCGCCCGCTATGCTTATTGTCTCCAGAAAGTTATTGAATCCGGCGGCGAATAAAACAAGCGGAAAAACAAGCGGAATCCCGAAAGCGAGAATTTTCGGCACCCGCGCGTCATAAACAAGAATGTTTTTTACATTCGACTCAAGCATAACGTAAGACGTCCAAATTGTAAGAAACCCGACGATTCCGATGATTGTTTTTGCGTATAAAGGAAGAAACAAAAGAGCTGAAATAGCGTCTTCGCTCGCGGCCGGCGCGATTTTCAGCACTGAAAATATGAAAAGAATATAAACCGCCGCCGGGATAAATACGCCGGCCGTTATGGCGCTTTTAATCGAGAACCGGCGGAGTTTTGATTTCGCTTCTCTCCACACTTCGACGACGCTTCCTAAAGCGGAACGTCCGGCGAAAGAAAACAGAAGCGGGCCGAAAGGTAAAAAAAACATCGCGGAGTTGAACGGCGACGGCAAAAAATTAACGCGTCCGAAAGAAAACCGAAATCCTAAAAACATCATAAAAGCAACGGCCGCTATTATGCTCACGATGCCGATTATTTCCGCTACGCCGAGAGAGTCGGTTTTAATGAATAAAAACAATGATGAAAAAAGCCAAAACAAAAAAACAACCCACCACCCCGAAACACCAAGCGCGAAGAACACAAACGATGGAATAAGAGCTAAATAAACAACGAGCGCGAACACAAGCCCACCAAGCACGACCGCGTTCGCGAATGGAGAAACGGCGGGCGGCAGATGTTTTTTGGCGAGAAATAAAAAATCATGCCTTTTGGTTTCAAGAAGTAATAAGTCGGCGTACATAGAATATGTAACGGCGTAAACGGCGGCAAAAACAACAAGACAAATCAAACCGTAAACCGCGCCCGTAACAGAAAAGATATAAGGCAATGAAAAAACTCCGGCTCCTATTATAGTGCCGGATAAAATTCCGACTGCGAGTAAAAATCGCCAGTTCATTTGTTTTTTTACACTTCTCCTACAAGACAAAAACGCCATCACCAGCTCTCACTTTCTTTTTCACTTTCACTCCAACTTCTTTCCCTTTTTTTGCGACTCGCATGGGCGCGTGGTCCACTTGCATTGACGACAAAACATCGGCAAAGTCGGTTGTCGCGCCGCGATATCTCACGTGGGTTCCGACCCGAACATCTTTTTTGAATTTCACAACAGCCACTTTTATTTTGCCGAAATAATGGACCGCCGTTCCTATCTGAACCTCTTTTTTTACTGTTGTTTGTGCCTTTTTCTTAATAAGCGATTTTTTCGGACTTTTTCTTGCCTTTCCGGCGCTCTTTGTTTTTGGAGATCTTTTTGCCGGTGATTTTTTTGTTTTTTGTTTTTTTAGCATATTTTTTAGCGTCTTAATTTGCTTTATTTCGTCCCGTTTTTATCTTCCTCGGATTTTATAAGGGCGACCAGCTTCTCGACCAAGTCCTCCGGGTCTTTGGAATAAACTATCTTGCCGGGGCCCCTATGTGAACTTTCAACTATTTCCCTGAGACGGTCTGCAATGCCGCCGCTACCTTCAAGAACTCCTATCGGCTTTTGGTCTTCAAACCCTATAGTAAATTCATTAAGCGTTCCTATGCGCCCGCAGATAATTATAATGGCGTCCGCTGAACGCGTAAGAAGAAGGTTCCTTCCGGCATAATTAAACCCCGTATATACAATTAAATCATGATAATCTACCGGAAGCCGATAGGTTTTTATATGCGCCATTTTTGACGCGGCAGGAGAAAGCCCCATAACTATACCGCCCTCCGCCTTCGCTCCTTTGGCCGCCCAGTAGGGCATTCCGGTTGTGGCTCCCGTAACAAGCACCATTCCGCGCTTCGCTATCTCCCGTCCGACCGCTTCGGCTTTCTCGTGCGAACCCTCCCCGCAAAAACCGGTTTCGGCCGCTCCCGAAACGCATATTTTATATTTCAATTGCCGCTCCGGAATCGCGACTTTAACTTTTGTGTTTTTTGTTTTCCTAATCATATTCGTTAATTATAGCACCGCGGTTTCCCCATCAATAGGAATCTCCGCGGAAACAGCAAGCAGGTCGCGTATTTTTTCCGCGAGCGCCGAGGCGCTTTCTTCTTCGCCTTGTACGACAAATGTCTTTTTGAGCGAAAAACGCATAGGCGTAATCCACTCTAAAAGCTTTTTCTGGTCGGCGTGGGCGGAATACCCGTCTATCGCGACAACCCTGGAACGCACCGGCACGTCGTCGCCGAATATATTCACCGTCTTTGCTCCGTCTCTTATCAGCCGCCCGACCGAACCTTTGGACTGAAATCCCACGAAAAGAATCGTGTTTTTCGGGTCCGACAGATATTCCCTCTCGTGAAAAATAATCCGGCCGCCGTGCGACATCCCCGAACCGGCAATTATAATTTTCGGATTCGGCGTTTCGCGTATTTTTTTGGATTCCTTCTCGGAGTAAGTAAACTTCAACCCCGAAAAATCGAATATGCCGTCGCCGGAGGCGCCCGTTGAAATCGCGGCCCCGCTGAAATAGCGGCTGTCGCCGGAATATGAGCGGTATATTTCCGTAAGCGTTATGGCAAGCGGACTGTCTACGAAAATAGGAACGTTCCGGACCCTCCTGTTTTCAACAAGTTCATTGAGTTCAAAAAGCATTTCCTGTGTGCGCTCAAGCGCGAATGCGGGAATCAAAAGCGTTCCGCCTTTTTTTGTCGTGTCTTCTATCAAATCCTCTATAATATCCTTGCGTGTCCTGACATTCTCATGGAGTTTGCCGCCATAAGTGGACTCGATAAGGACATAGTCGGCATATTCGATTTTTTCGAGCGGCTTTATGAATGGGGTATTCTCATTTCCAAGGTCGCCGGAAAAAACAATCGTTTTGTCTTCGGCTTTTATGGATATAAAACTCGAACCAAGAATGTGCCCGGCGTCAAAAAATTCAGCCGTGAAATCGGAAACCTGAATCGTTTCATGGTAGTGAACCGTCTCCCAAAACCCGAGCGCCTGCGCTATGTCGCCCGTGCTATACGGCGGAGTTCTGCCCTTCTTGTTTGCTTCGTCGCGTAATAGTTTTTCTGAATCCGTGAGAAGAGGGCCGGCAAAATCTTTAGTTGGAGGCGTTGAGATTATCCTGCCGCGAAATCCGCTTTTTACGAGTTTTGGAATCATTCCTATATGGTCAACGTGCGCGTGTGTTACAAAAATAGCAGATATTTCCGATATGTCGTACGGGAAACGCTCGAAGTTGGAATTTTTGGCATCGTCGTCTCCCTGCTTCATTCCGCAGTCAACGAGAATTTTATTCTTCTTCGTCTCAAGGAGATAATTGGCTCCGGTAACCATCCCCGCCCCGCCATAAAAAGTTATTTTCATATTCCTTGATTATACAAAATTATCTTGTTTTACCGAGTATGCGAAGGGCGGCGCGCAAGCGCTTTTCGAACGAATCCTCCGAAGCCGGAACCGCGCCAACCGCCTGTCGCGCGTCTCTTCTGTCGTACCCCAATCCGACCAAAGCGTCTTCGGCGTCAACATTCGAATCAATCGCGTTTACGAGCGTGTGCGCGCCGGAAATCTCGATTTTATTATGAAGCTCCAGAACTATCCGCTCGGCTGTCTTTTTCCCCACGCCCGGCGCCCGTGAAAGAAGGTCGGCGCGTTTCTCAAGTATTCCGGCTGTGATGTTTTCAACCGAGTCAATGTCCAAAACAGAGAGAGCGCTCTTTGCCCCTATGCCCGGCACCGTCCGGAGCAAATCAAACAAATGAAGCGACGGCTCGTCGGCAAAGCCGTAAATCTCCGGTTCGTCGTCACGCACGCGCATAACGCAGAATAGTTTTACATCGCTTCCCTCTTCGGGAATTCTTTGCATTGTTATATTATTCACAAACACCTTGAAACCGATGCCGTTATTCTCAAGCACCACAAACCCGCGTTTCTTGCCAGCGAGCTTGCCTGATAAAAAATAAAACATATGTGTGTATTATAAATCAGAATTGGAATTTAGTCCTTGTTGACCTGCGGAACTCTATTGTGTAATAATTACGCGGTAATTAAGACCAAACAAAAATAACAACTTTCAGCTTATGCCAATAACAAAATCCGCGGAAAAAGCCCTCCGCCAAAATCAAAGAAGGAAAAAACAAAACACGGCGAGAAAATCGTCTATGAGGTCTGCCATCAAAAGCTTCAAAAATATAGTGAAGAGTAATAATAAGGAAGAGATGGCAAAAGCCATTCCGGGGCTTTACAAAACCATAGACAAGATGCGGAAAGTGAAGTTGATAAAACCGGGGAAAGCGAATCGTCTGAAATCGCAATTCGCCAAAAAACTGGGAACAATGAGAAAAACCGGCGTTTAGGGACTGATTTTTTGTACAAGCTACCGCTTCCGCAAAACGAAATCCAAAAGCGCTTCTTCGTATTCAATCTTTCCACTTTTTACTAAGACATCATATTTGGCAAGTTCAGCGGCGTCCCTGCCGTATGCCTGAAAGCCAAGCGAGTTAAAAACATAAGCGGGTGCCTCATTTTGAAAAAACATTTTTTCTAACGCCGCGAGCCGTAACGGTAAAGACAATGAGTTTAAAATTTTCCTTGACGCGGAATACACTTCGTCTTTACCGGAATAATCAAAGTATTTATTTATTATTTCTGACGAAATTTTAGACACGCCTAAAAGGCGCATCTCTTCGAGCTCCGAAATTACCGACCATGAACGGCATTCTTTTTGGGCTTCTATGTGCGCCGCGAAAAGTTTGATTGAAGAAACGTCAAATTCCAGGTCGCGCGAGGCGGCTTCTTCTTTTATAAACGCTACAAGCGGCGCTCCGGTGAGTTCGGCAAACTCCTGCGCCTTTTCGGCTCTTTCAATTAAAAATCTAAACGCGGCTTTAGTAGCAGAGTTATCTGAAACAATCAGAAAAACACGCTTCGAATCAGCGTAATCCTTTAGAAACTTTTTCCATTCTTTGTCTTCGGGAACACCCGATTCAAATACAACTATAACTTTCGAGTCCGTAAACATGGACGGCTGGCGCGCAAATCGGGCGGCGTCTTTCCACACGTCCGGATTTTCTTCCAAATTGGCGGTAAAAATATCGCTGTGCTCGTGCTTCTTTTTATAAGTGCCTAAAATCTCGCGGAGCTTCCCTCCTTTCCTGTACGAATCCGGTCCGTAGAGATAATAGAGCATTATTTCCACTATACAACCATACTTGCGGAACGAACAATCCCCCTCTTTTCGTATTGCGTAAAAGAGGGGGACAAAAATGTTTCCGACCCTTTTTAGGGGGTCGGGTTAATGTTCAGAGGTAGGCCACGCCGCTCGGTGTAATTAACACCACTATAGCGCTTGGATTATGACCGCTTCCGCCTATATACAACCGACCTTTCATGGTTTTTGTCACAGCGTCGTCTCCGTTAATAAGCCGCACGGTAAATATTTTAGTAGCACCAACGCTCAAACGAGTCTTGGTCGCGTATCTCAAGTTTCTGGCAGCACCAATTCCCAATTCGAATGTTGTTTTGTCTATATTTATCGAAGCACTACTTCCACAAGTAATAAAAATGATATTGAACTCATTCCCAAACTTAGGTTTGGGAATTCTGCCAACACCAGAACTGTAACCGCGTCCTATTGGAGTCGAAGAATTCGACGTGTACCTATTACCGTTTAGATAATAGAAACTATCTATATCTATCACCCCATCCCTGTTGTTTGTTATAGATATAGTTTTCGCCCAAACACCAATCGCCTTATTATATTTATTGTCTTCATACACCAAGCCCACCACGGGTGTTTTGGTGTATTCAAACAACACATAATCAAAGTCGATTATTTCCGCGCCAGGACCAAGCCTGGCAATTTCAGACTTGTCGTAACCGATAACCTTAACAAAAAACTGGGTTCTGTTAAAGATTGTGGTTCGAGTTTTCCCCAGAAACTCGAAGTGTTTCGATAGCCGGGTTTGAATCACTACCGGCTTACTATAAAAAACCTGAAACTCCCCCGCACACCCCAACAACATCACAAACATCACAACAACAATCGGAAAATACTTTCTTCTCATGTCTATGCTCCTTCCTTATTCCTTGTCTTGTATTGTCAAAACCAACAGTTATTAGCTTGAATTCTACCTATTATTATACCACACGAGGCATCATAGTGTCAAACACAAGTGGCACGCATATAAATAAATATTAGGACGTCCGACGTCGTACACGACATCGGACGTCCACAAACCATAGCCACAAAAACGAACAATATGCGTCATTTGGACTTTGATATTTGATATTAAAAATTGCCCGCCACGCCATAGTTTCAGCGAAGGTTTTGGATTTTGGAATTTGAATATTTGGATTTGTTTAGGATTTAGGGATTGGTGCTTAGAGTTTTATTATTCATACCATATCTGATACTTAATACCTCATTGTCTTGTCTCCCCATCCAAAAAGCTCTAAAATATATTTAAGTATTATGCTCCAGCAATCAAAGGGTCTTGACGAGCAACTCAAACGCCAAAGGCGCGAGGCGGAAGAACGCGACGCCGAGCGTCGCGCCGGACAGCTCGGGATCCCGTATCTTAACCTAATATCACTGCAAACTCCGACGGAGCTCAAGGCGATGGAACTCGTGAAAGAAGAGGACGCGCGAAAAGCTCTTCTTTCCCCTCTACAAATATCAGGCAGAACTCTGGTCGTCGCGACATTCAATCCTAATTCGCCGGAGGCGCAGAAGATAATCAACGAGTTAAAACAAAAATTCGAGGTGCGTCTCGTCGTGTGTTCACTCACCTCCATAGACCACGCTCTTTCATACTACCAATACATAAGCGAGCAGAAAGAAATTAGCGGAAGCGTAGAAATAAACGAAGAAAATATAAAATCGATTCAGGAAAAAATAAATTCCATAGGCGCGCTTTCATCTGAAATCGCGTCGTTCAGCAGTCCGTACACATCGCAAATTCTCGAAATCATCCTCGCCGGCGCGCTCGCGCTGAATGCCTCGGACGCCCACCTTGAGCCGGGAGAAAATTCAAACACTCTGCGCCTGCGCGTAGACGGACTTCTCCATTCCATACACGAAAAATTTTCCGCGCTTGTTTATAGAGCTGTGGTAACGAGAATAAAATTGCTGTCCAACCTGAAACTTAATGTGCACAACGAACCGCAGGACGGCCGGTTCACCATAAAACTGAAGGACAGGGACATAGAAGTAAGAACGTCTGTCATTCCATCGGAATACGGCGAGACGGTAGTGCTCCGGCTTTTAGACCCGCTATCGCTTAAAACCGAACTCACCGAACTTGGGTGGCGCAAGGAAGATTTGAAAATAGCGCTCGAGTCGCTTTCAAGCCCGAACGGCCTCATATTGAATACCGGCCCGACCGGCTCCGGAAAAACAACCACGCTTTACGCGTTTCTGAAACGCATCGCGAATCCGGAGATAAAAATCATAACCATAGAAGATCCGATTGAATATCACCTTGACGGAATCTCGCAAACACAGGTTGATATGGATTCGGGGTACACCTTTGCTTCTGGTTTGCGCTCCATTCTGCGGCAGGATCCGGACGTAGTTCTTGTGGGAGAAATACGCGATAAGGAAACTGCGGAGATAGCGCTCCACGCGGCTCTCACAGGCCATCTTGTTTTTTCTACGCTCCACACGAACGATTCTGTCGGCGCCATTTACCGACTGATAGACCTTGGAGCGAAACCTCAAATACTCGGACCGTCAATATCTCTTATCATCGCCCAGCGCCTTGTCCGCGTTCTATGCGATAGGTGTAAAGAAAAAATAAAGTTGAGCGACTCGCAAAATGGCAAAATCAGGAAATTCTTGGACGACTTGCCGAAAAACGTAAGTAAAGAGGAGTACGACGACTTTGGGGTGTGGAAACCAAAGGGATGTCCGGACTGCGGTGAAATAGGATACAGGGGTAGAATCTCTTTGTTCGAACTTTTCCCTGTTTCGAGTAAAATCAAGGAGGTTATTTACAAAAATCCGACCGAGTCGGAGATAAAACGCGAAGTAAGAGCCGAAGGAATGGTTTTTCTGCAGGAAGACGGAGTGCTTAAAGCCCTGAATGGTATAACAAGCATGGAAGAGGTGGAACGCGCCACCGGAAAAATAAGCTGGTGGAATTAAAAACGCCGATTTTAATCACTGAAACGGGTCCGTGGGCAAAATGTCGGTTAGACACAAAACAATTCTTCGAAAAATACATTCCAAAGAAAGACGGACTACTCCGAGGATGCGCCAAGCCGAAACCGAGCGGTCCTGAAAATTTAAGAATTAATCCGTTTGCCCACAGGCCTGTTACAACGATTTTTCCGCAACTATCTATAATAATATCACACTATTGCCATAGTGTCAACCACTTGTATAATGCAACCCTATTCTGGACTCCATGGGCATTTTTACGACGTTTGCCTTCGACCATTGTAGCATGAACTGAACAGGCGACAAT
>MFKJ01000004.1 GCA_001779535.1 Candidatus Jorgensenbacteria bacterium RIFCSPHIGHO2_02_FULL_45_20 | reverse complement strand
GCCGTCCCAATTCCGACGTTGCCGGAGTTGTAATAGATACCAGTGCTTGTTGTCGTCCACTCTCCAGCGGAGGATACCGCGGAGTCAACATAGGACCTTGTGGTGGCATGAGTGTCGGCTGTCGGGGTTCCTACAATAACAGGGCTGGTAAACCTTCCCGTGCCTACAACATCAAGTTTGTACGCGGGAGACGTTGTGCTGATGCCGACGCTACCCGCTGTAGCGTTTAAGACAATGTTGTTGCCCGCCGGATTTATATAAAGCGGTTTTGACCCGTATGTCTGCACCCAGCCGTAATTCCCGCTGTTCCACCCCATTCTTATCAAAGCGTCCCCCGTCCCTGACGTACCCCCCACATCCAAAACGCCAAGTGAGTTATAGTCGCCGCTTGTACCATAAATAGTCAATTTATTGACCGGACTCGCCACACCGATGCCGACGTTACCGGAAGAGTTCCATATTCCAGTGCCGGGCATAGTAACACTGCCGGTGAATGTCGGGCTCGCGAACATTGTGGCTTTACTCTCGTTTGTTACATTCCCCAATCCTACCATTGAGGCGGTAAGACCAGTGAGATTCGAGCCGTTAAGCGAGGCGAAGTACGTTGACGATATGCCCGCTATTTTTCCGGATGAGTCAATAAGATTGACGTTTCCAGAGCCGAACTGAGCGGCGCCCTGGACATCGAGAAGGGCTCCCGGAGAGGCGATGCCTACACCGATGCTTAAGGCGTTCAGAACGCTTTTCGTCCCGCCGAGGTTTATATCCTTTTCAATCGTAAGCGACTGCGCGGATGCGAAAAACATCGGGACAAATCCCAAAGCGAAGAAAATAATAAAAAATCGTTTTCGCATATATGTTTTGTAAAAATTATTTCTCTATGGCGTTTTTTAACTCTTCAAATAATACTATATATCCTTTTATGTTTTCATATACTTTATCCGCAATGTTTTCATCATAAGTATGGGATGTTATATTTCTGTCTCTTCCCATTTTAATCCATCCTGGATTGTCTTTTATAATTCTCGCCCGAAACGCTTCTAAAAAACTATCTCTCGGAGTCGGCGCTATTACGTCTTTTTCTCTTAATAAATACGCTTTGGTCGATTTCCACGCAAGTTCATACGTCAATTCGAATCTCTGAATTGCCGAGTCCTTGTTTATCGGCGTTGGCTCAACGGCCATAACTTCTTTCAATACTCTCCAGTGATTTTTTATACGAATCAAATACGCCTGGCATAAGATAAAACTTCTTTTTTGAACGACTCGCCAACGGAGTTGA
Organism: Candidatus Jorgensenbacteria bacterium RIFCSPHIGHO2_02_FULL_45_20; assembly: GCA_001779535.1. Lineage (GTDB taxonomy): Bacteria > Patescibacteriota > Minisyncoccia > UBA6257 > GWB1-50-10 > GWA2-45-9. Next base: position 9,159 of record MFKJ01000004.1, on the reverse strand, counting down.
GGTCAATGATGTCTATCTTGCGAAGGGTTAAAATCCCGTCTTTTTCGTGCAAAATACGCGAAAACATTTCGAATGAAATCTTTGAATCGCCAAGAATGCCTATGTCTATATCCGACTCGGGATAATCATCTCCTCTCGCTTGCGAACCAAAAAGCAAAATTTTGTAATTTCCTTCAGGCAGGTGCCTTTTTATGATATTAGTCACTTCTTTTATTATATCTTTTTTGTCCATTATTTTTATTATACACTATCTCATCATAAAAACTTGCGTCTTTCTACGCTTTTCTCATTTCGAGCTCTACTATGCGCGCCTCAAGCCGCTTTACCTGCGCCGCAAGAGAGGAAAATTCCATCTCTTGTTTTTTATAAAGCCCTATTACCCAGTCTAATTTTACAAACAGCTCGCTTAAAGATTTCTTCATTTCAACTATATCCCTTTTTATCTCTAAAATATCGTATTCCAAGTTGGATATTCTCGCGTCCGTTGAATCAAGCCGCTTGTCCATCGAGTCAAAACGCCTGTCTATGCGGGCAAAATCCTTCTGCGTAGCTTTGGCAAAATGTGTAATAACTTCCGCAACCGCGTTTTTAACATCCTTCTTCGTAATACCTGTTTTTTGCTTCATATAAACAATTATACCACATCAAATCCAATCCGCTATCCGCTTAAATCAGTTGAAATCGGGAATATTATTACAAATGTGTACGACGTCGTACGTCATACGCTTGATGTGTACGACGTCGTATGTCATACATTTGACGTACGACGTCAATAATTTCACTCTAAATTTAGCCCTCCTATTTTATTTTCTGAAAAACTTTCCAGCCACGATTTCATATTCTCTTTATACCCTTCAGTGCCACCGAAGTACTCCAGCAGAAAATCCCTTTGCGTAACCGAGGGAAAATTTTTCTCACCCATAAAGTCCTTGTGGCTACTCCACCTATCTTTGTTTAGGTGCCCAATCGCGGCAGTTGGGTTGTCGAGTTCTCTTTTTCTCCATCCGGGAAACGCGGCGTCTAATCTATTGCAGTGGATGTAATATGGCAAATGGATAAAATGCGATTCATGTTCAACTAGTATTGACTTAAACGCACTTTGAAACAGCCGTCCTTTGCGCTCATATTTCTGATTAAAATATCGAGCGTATCCACCATTTAGTTTTTTCATAAAGAAAAACACCGCCCTCTCCGACAGAGGAGAAAGCAAAAGGTGATAATGATTCGGCATAATTGCGAACGCGTGAATGGTCACAAGTAGCTTTCTTTTTCTTCGGCTTTCTCCCTCTTCAGCGCCAATGTTAGGACGTGACACGTCGTAACATTTGCGGGAAAATGTTAGTGATGAATTCACTGGCTCTTCGTCATTAAACTCATAGAGGTCATGAACAAACCGAAAATTATCTTTCTCATCCTGAAATATTTTTCTTTTTTCAGTCCCCCGAGTAAGTATGTGATAAATTTCCATATTCGTTATTATAATGTTACGACGTGTCACGTCATAACATTATAGGAATTTTACGCGGTAGTCCACGCGGATTTTGTCCAGAAACGGCGGGAACAGCGTTCGTGAGCCAGACGGACCCGCGGAAAATTCGGCTTTCCAAAAAAGCTTTGTGCCGTGCGGGTTCGGGAACGCCACTTCTTCGCCGAACCGTGCTTCAAACCATCGTTCACCATCGTTTGAGAGGTAAAACCCCACTTTTGATTCGCTGAAATTTCCGTCAAGTTCAGCTATAACAGCCGAACGCACTTCCGCTTTGTATGTATTCAAATTCAACGAAACGCCTTCCGCTTTTTCCGGAATTTCAAACCCCTCATCTTTGAATTCCCAAACCTCCTTTTCGCCTTGAGTCGTGATAAAACTCCCTTTAAGAGTTGTGAGCGAGCCCGCGACACTCGAAACGCTGAAATCAACCCGTGAAAACTGCCCGCGCAGGTTGTCCGAAAAATCCAGCGCGCCAATAATTTCACCATCCGGCGACCCGAAAAGTTTTATGAGCCGCGGCTTGTTTTCCGTCCGGCTGTAAACATACCATCGCGTTTCACTTCCCTCTCCAGCACTGATAACGGCGGGGTAAAAACCGCCGCCCATTATTCTGTATTGTAGAAATTTTGAAACATCTTCAGCGGGTTTTCCTTCATAAAATAAATATCCCGCGCCGCTATACCCGCCGTAAACCGCGAGCCATTTTTTCTCGCTCCCTCCAAATCCCAGTTCTCCCCTATATTCCGAGTAAAAAAGCGGCTCTGAACTTTGTGAAACATTTGAAAACGACAAACCGTCGAACAGATAAACTCTTCCTTCGTATTTTTCGTTTTTATAAGATATAATTCCAACCGCCCATTTTTCGCCCAGTATTTTTACGTAAATCCCATCTATTTCACCCTCGCGGATTTCCGCCGGCAGTTCAACTTTAGCTCCGTTTAAGAACAGCGCCGCGCCGTTTACCGAAAGGCAATTTTGTTTTATGCATTCAGAGTCCTTGTTTTTTTCTTCATAAGACATTATTGACTCTTGCCTTACCCATTCCGTAACCGGACGGAATGAAAAAGCCGTAGCCATAAGGTCGTGGTAAAGCGTCGTTTTTTCTTCGTCAATCCAGCCGGTGCCTGAAAATAAATCCGAAAAACTGGATGGAGTCAAACTTTCCAGCGATATTTCTTTGGGTTTGTTTGTTGGCGTTGAATTTTGCTCTGTGATATTCTGTTGTTTCGGGATTTCCGTTTTGGGACTCGCGCTTTCGCTACCGACTTCGGATATTTTTTCCGCAAAAAGCGATTTGAATATCGTGGTTATGTATTTATCAAACTGCGATTTCAAAAAACCTCCGGCGCGAAATACGGCAAAGACAACGACAAGCAAAACCACAAAAATAATGGCGATTTTTACCGCGAGCGAAGTTGATGATAGAAAACGTTTTTGACGGGACATAATAATTCGAAATTCAAAATTGGGTAATTGTGTTTCTATTATATCTTCTTGCTTGCAAAAAATCCCGCTAGCGGTAAAGCCAACGGGATTTTTGTGTATTGCCGTTCGCGCTGATTATTTTTATTTCACTATCATCTTTCCCACTTCCCCTCTCGCTTCGTGCCCGGGCACATTGCAGTAAAACTGATACTCTCCCGCTTTAGGCGCGTTGAATGTGATGGCGCGCGTCTCGCCAGGGCCTACGCCAACAGCTACCGCGGACATAGACGGGTCATGAAACGCGAAAACGTGCGTCCATTGGTCGCTTGAAGTAATGCTAATCGTTAATAGTTCACCGGCTTTCACGGTAAACTCCGCGGGAACGAAACCGCTCGCCGACACACTAAGCTTCACCGCTTTTTCGGGAATCTGGCTTTCGGAAATAGGATTTGATTGCTGTGGCGCCTCGGGCGACCCGGGTTCCACATCGTTTTGGGCTACTTCCCCAATCCTGTTCAAAACCTCGCCCTGTTCCGAAACCGCGCTCGCTCCCGTGTCCTCGGCAAATTTCTGCTGTTCCTGCACTTCCTCCTGCGTCGGTGCTACACTTGTGTTAAATCCGCCGGAGAAGCCGAGATACACAGCGACCGCGACAACCACAACCGCTACTATTATCCCCGCCGCAACTTTGTTTTTATTTTCCATTTGTAATTATTCTCAAAAATGCTCGACCTTTCACTTTTTATTAATTATAACAAAAAGAAGTTCTAAATACTAAAGCGCGTTTCGTAGAATGAAGATTGTCGCTTGCATTTTTTCGATTTTCTTACCTTACCATCAAACTTGCCGGTTCGTTCTGATTCGGCACAAATGTTGGGTGTTTTGCCCAGTCGAATCGTTTTCCAACTAATCTGTAAGAGAATTTGATTCCGCTGGGTTGTGGGTTGTAGGTTGTAAGTTGTAGGTCGGAATTGAAAATAATTTTATTATTCTCAATTATATATGCTATAGGTACCGGTATTCCGTACGCGGTAGCAAACACTTCTATATTGTCTTTTGAGAAATCAATTACGTTGCGCCATACCCAAAGATCGCTTCCATACTCAATTTTAGAAAAATCAATAACATACGAGTATAATTTTGAATTTTCAATTCTTGAATCATTTGATAATTTATTCGAAATTTGCACTTCATCATTCGAAATTCGAGCGGTAAGCAACCCGCGACCCACATACTCTTCCTTTACTCCACCGACGATTGATGCTCCATAAGTCGCGTACTTCCTTCCTCTGATTTCATAAAGCGGGTCTATGGTCGCCACAGTCAGTTTGTTCACGCCGATGATGTTATTTCCGTTCATATTCAAGTTCCCGTTCATCACGTCGCCGCTTTTAAGAACATAGTTTGATGTGGAAGACGTGGTGCCGCCGACAATCGAATCAACATAGTTCTTTGTAGCCGCGTGGCTGTCGGCTGTGGGCGACCCGACTATAACCGCGTTCGCGAAGTATCCGCTCCCATTCACAGAGAAAGTGTACGCGGGAGTTGACGTTGCCACACCAACGTACCCGAACGTGCCATCCACTTTGAAATATACCGCGGAGGTTGTCGCGTTACGGATAATAAAATCTCGCGCCGCGGTTTTAATCGGGTAAGCAAATATCACGCCGGCCGCAACGGCGACGCAAAAACAAAATACACATATATTAAAATGATTCTTCATAATCTTAATTTTCTTACCTCGTTTCTTAAAAAGTTTTCTATCTCTATTTTACCGATCGATTCCTTCAAGAAATTTATTTCCATTTCCTCAATATCGTTCATATTTACAAGCTGTTCCAAAAAAAGGCGAGGAGAGAACACATCTCCGTATTTTGTTTCAGCAAGTGAAACAACGTTTTTGAGTAAGACATTCCCTAATTTTATAAGGGTATAGATATCAACAAAATCCTTATATTCTCTTCTTCTCCCGATTGAATATGCTTTTGAAGCTCCTATTTCTTTCGCGTTCAATATATTTATATTTTCGTGTCGCACGAATTTTCCAAGAACCGGAAACGGATAATGTAAAAACGTAACTTTCACGCCATAAATCAACGAAGTACACTCGCCCGTATTGTTTACAATTGGCTTTACATTATCGCCTTTGAATTCTTTTTCGAGATGTTCAAGAAAATTTGAAGGCAGTTTATCACATGAGAAAAAATCAAAATCTACAGACACGCGATGCCCGAGCTGAAGCGCAAGCCCAGTACCGCCAGCAAGATAAAATTTGTCGAATGACTTGAAGCGCGAAAATAGTTCTTTGCCTTTTTTAGTGAGCGCTTTTTCGTATATCATACTTATACATTTATAAACGCAACGTCGTGAATAAGGAGTTCGGCCAACCGGCGCGCTTCTTTGCGAAAAGCCGTCGCCGGTATTTCGTTTATTATTTTCGGCAAACGATTTTTATAATAATCGCCAATCCATCGCCAATGTTTCAAGTCGCCATAATTCAACGTCGCGGAAATAATCGTTTTTTTATGTTTTTCCAGGTCGAGTGAATCAAAATCACAAAACCAAAAAAGCGGTTTGAAAAAGTCAGGAAGAGAGAGGGTTTTTTCTTTGCTCATATTTTTATTATACACCGTTGTTTTTTTCACTTGATATGTTATACTCAATGTAGTTTTACAGAACGCTCCGAGAAATCGGGGCGGTTTTGTTTTCTTTCTATCAACTCGCGTATCTTTTCAAAATAAATAATATTCGAGGCAACAAGTTTCAATTCCCACGATATCGTCTTTTTTGAAGAAAATATGCTCACTTTCTTTCCGGCATCTTTTAATCTTTTTAGGAGATATTGAAAATCGCTGTCTCCGCTAAAAAGTATTATTTCGTCAATGTTTGTTTTATCAAGCAGAATATCTGCGGTTATCTCAACATCAAAATTCGCTTTGTAGACAAAACTATCCCCTTCGCTGATTTTTTTAAGCGGTTTCGTAATCGGTAGAAAACCCACTGCGTCAAGATAACGCAAGTATGATTGCATTTTCTCATCTCCTTCCTTCAGCGCCGTGTAATATCTGCACTCAATCAATTCGCCTTCATATTCAATCTTGTTTTTTATTTTCACCCAATCAAATGACCAGCCGAGTTTTTTCTGCGCATAAAACATATTAGCGCCATCAACATATACTTTTATCTTTGATTTATTTTCCCCCATCTTATCTATTTGCATTCATAAATTTATTTTTTGTTTATTCTGTGTACGCCTTTTTCGCTCTTTATTTTGTGGTTTCTTTGCTCATATTTTTATCAAAGAGAAGCGACAATTTCTTTAATTTTTTCCCTCAAATCACAAATGTCCTGCTGTATAATTCCCCAAACCAAACCTATATCGACATCAAAATATTCGTGCGTGAGGAAATCTCTTGTCCCCGCTATTTTCTTCCATGGAACACTGCCATGTTTTTCCTTAAAATCATCAGGTAGATGTTTCACCGCCTCACCGATAATTTCCAACCTTCTCAACACAGCATCTTGAATGGCAATAGACGATTCAAATTCTTCTTTGGAAATAGAAGTGGTATATATTTCTATTTGTCCAATACTTTCAAGAATGTGTTCAAGAAAAATACGTGGTTGTTTATTCATAAAATTGGTATAAGTTCATTTTGTATAAATGGCAGTAATTTGGGAGAAAGAGCATTAGGCGTTACCACATCAACACGTGTTCCTAATACCTCTTCAAGGCGCATTTTCAGGTCGACTAAATCAAACAGCGTTTTGCCCTGTGGAAATTCAACTAACAAATCAACATCGCTCGTTTCCGTCTGTTCTCCTCTCGCAAATGAACCAAATATGGAGGCGTTGAGAACCCCCGCGTTTTTCAAAATAGGTGCGACTTTTATTTTTATGCAATCTATTGAGTTGCGTTTTTTATTCATTATCTTTTATTATATCACACGTTTTTCTGCCATGCCTTTGAAAGGCGAAAAATCTTAACGCGAACGTCAATATATTTTTTCACTAATTCCTCGATGATTTCACTGCTTACTTTTTCTCCATAAATACCTCGTATTTCTTCAAGATACACCACCATTTTATTACATCCCGCCATCGCTTTTTCCAAAAATACAAGCGATGTTTTTTTGTCTCCGAAACGCACGGAGTGTCCCTCGGAGATATAAAGCGGAATGGAAAGCGCGCAGTTCGACATATTTTCGCGTTGAGAAAATCCGACGAGTATCCTCGATTTAGAAAATTTTTTAACTACGTCCACCGCGCATTCCAGCGTTTTCGTGTATACATCCAAATCGCGGAAACTTCTAATTGGCTTTTTCGGTGCAAAACTCTTGCGAGGAAATGAATACATACCGTCTATGTTATGTCCGAACGCGCCTTTGTTGCGCGCGAAACCGCTTTACGGTGCGGGCGCATTTCGTCCGGCGTAAGTGTTACACCGACCTTTAACTCTTTATTCCATCTTTTTCGCTTTCCTGTTTTCTTTCTGTACACCGCGTGCAGAGGAAAAAACTCATAGTAGTTATATTCATCGAACCACGCGCACATAAATTCGTACATTCTAAGCCCCGTCAGCCGCGAAAGCGCGAGCGCGTACCAAGTAAGCTGTTCAATCGGTTTTTCTTTGTCGGCGTGCGGCTTGTAGTCCATAATATGAACCCTACCGTTCCTCACTTGCAAAAAATCAATGTGACCCGTAATCAGTAATCTCTTTTTATTTTTATCACAAGTAGCGGGCTGCTTTTTTGATTCGAATAGCGGCACGGGAATATCAAATCCAAGCAAATTGCGCATATGGGCTATATCGTCTTCTGTAATATAAACGGGAACTTCCGTGGCTACAGTTACAGAGTCATTCGCTATCATAAATCTCTGCAACGCGCTATGCCTTGAGAAATTGTCCTTCACGGCCTGAAGGACAAATTCAGCCGTTCGCGTCGCGCGGTTTTGTTTTGCTCGTATATACAATTGCTCCGTGTTGAATCTTTCTTTTATTTCCGACGCACGGATGCCGTCTTCAAAATATTGATGAGGCGTCTCGGCGGACACGGAGTCAAGATATTCCTTAAGCGGAAACAGCCGACGGTTGCGGTATTCTTCTTCAAGCGCGAGTTCTATCTTCGCGCGATGATACCTATACAGATAAATCTGGCGGTGCGCCATCGTAACCACTTCTATTGTGTCTTTGGGTGAATAGCGTTTGAGCGCGTAAGAACGCATACGCTCGTAACTGCAAAACTCCGAAAATTCGTTCGTCCATTCGGACAGTGTCGGTGGTGTTACGTCAAACCCGAACTTATGTTTAATGATTTTGCATGTATTCTCGAACGAATAACCGATACTGTGGTAATTCAACGCTTCCAAAATCGTGGAAACGGGATGGCGTTTCCCTTTTACAAACTGCGCCGTAAACGTTTTCCCGCACTCTCGGCATATATACAACTGCACCGATTCAAATTTCTTTTTCCGCGTTCCGCGCTTGACAAAATTTTTCGACGCGCAATACGGGCATGTTTCGGCAATGCGCTCTTCCGCCCGCTCCGGTTTTCGTATTTCTACGGGAACCGCGACAACTGGTTTATCGCCGACATTTTCAGCGCTTACAATTTCCTTTTTGTTGATTTCGCGGACCGTGTTTCCTACTTCCTTTTTTCTGCGTATCGCTATAAAAGCGGATAATATTTTATAAAGTGTTTTAAACATTTTCTTTGGTAGTAATAATCCATCTCACGCCCATACCGCCAACAAATCTCACGACTTTCGTAAAAACTTAACAATAAAAACGTCATCCGTGATACACTCACACGCCTAATCAGAATCAATGGATTTTTGTATTCTGGTTAAGCGTGAGGGTATTATAAATCAATAATAAAGTTGCCGGAAGAATCAAGTTGCACCGTTCCACCTGACGATACCGCCTTAACCGATCCGGCAACTTGCAATTTATATGTCGGCCCCGTCGTCCCGATGCCGACGTTGCCTTGCTGTTGATATCCACTGCCACCATTCAAAACTAAAGCTCTGTTGTATGGGGTTTGTATGTTCAAGTAACCATAATTTGCGCTTGCACCAATTACATCCCCACTTCCACTAACAGGATTGAGATATAAATTACCAGTTTGTAGTATGGCATTACCAACAACTTCTAATTTTTCCGCTGGCCCCGTTGTCCCGATGCCGACGTTGCCGTCGTTTCTAACATACAGTTTACTTACACCGCTACTGTCGGTTACATTAAG
>MFKJ01000003.1 GCA_001779535.1 Candidatus Jorgensenbacteria bacterium RIFCSPHIGHO2_02_FULL_45_20 | reverse complement strand
CTACTCTATTCGATTTACTCTAAACGAAGAGATCATACCTCGATGCTCTGCATCGGGGTTTTTGATTTTTGCGCCAATTTTCCGTATCCAGATACACGCTGTTATGTGATGTAGCCAGAAATTTCTTTTCCTTAATGTATTTTTTGGCAATTTATTTATAGATTAGCTATCAAACTCTCTTCCTTGCAATTTTAAAAATAATTGCTTCAACTTATTTGTATAATCATCATCGTCTGGTCTCTTTTCTTTTTTTAAGTCTAGTAATTCTCTATCTATTAGATATGACATCGTGTGCACTTCATTGGGGGATAAAGACAATTCCTTTTTTTCTTCTTCTGGCGAAGGACTTTCAGGTTTTCCTTCAAAACCTTTTTGTTGTTCTGACATAGTTTTTTCCTTAATAATTATTAAACGCTTAAATTATATCACAAGCTATGTTCGACCGAAATAAATTGCCAAAAAATTCTAAAATAACAAAGAAATTTCTGGCTATTTCACATAACGTTAAGAATATCTGAAGTCCTGCACTTTGGTTTCTAGGCACAAAACCTTAATATTCTTACTTAATTGTTAATCTCATTATACTCTAAATTACAGCAAAACTAAAAAGTCGGATGTAATTTTTAAGGGCTCGTTTTTACAGTAATCATCTTGCCAGATAAATAACCATGCAAGGTATTCTTTTTCAATACCACCATGGGGAGCTGAAGAAAAATCATATTCAACAAAAATAAATCGAACAGGAAATATACATGAAACAAAAGAGTTGAAAAGCTAAGCGTGTACAGCAATATATAGATCGCTTGGTTAACAAATGGATAGTTTTCTTTCCACCTTGTCCTGAGACACACCATTCCAATACACCTATTCTTGTTGAATATAAGAACAAGTAGATTATAAAGCAGAAATATGACAATGAGAATGAGTTTTTTTATCAATGAGCTAACATCTGAAAATATAAATGGAAAGAAAACTATCCCGACGACAGCCACATTGATAACTGACGCAAGAAACTTTTCAACTATATTAGTTTCACGCATTATTGTTTAGTAAGCGTATGACCCTTAAAAGTTATTGCACATAACGTTTCGCAATATCCGACGTCCGCCTTAGCGGATGTGGCCTTAGCCCTTGCGGATATTGCGTGTTAGCTGATGTATTAAAAAATTCTTTTCGCTTTTGTCGTTAGACAAAAGATTTAATCGGGGCAAAATTATTTTTTTATTTTTTTAATTCCTCCCGAATCTGTTTTAATTTTTGCGCGTCAACGACTGCTTGTCTAACTCGATTAATTTCCTCACGTTTTTGATTATCTTTTTCTTCAACTTTAAATAATTCAATTCCAATTTTTAACATCGCATCCGTTGTCTTGTCATCTGATTCAAAAATTTTTTGTGCAAACGGCCTAAAAAATTCTCGTGCTTCTTCACCTCCTTTTGTTAATTCACGCTGTTGCAAAATAACATCAATAATCTGGTCGGTATTCATTTCTGGCATTAATTGTTTTGCAACCGCCTCAAATACTTTCCGTCCACGTACAATGTTTGCAGTAAACTCGCTTTCAAATACTTTTTCTACATCCGCGACATCTTCTTCTGTAACCTTTCCAGTTTCAACTAATCGTTGGATGTCAGTAGTGTCATAACCTCGCCCTTGGTGTAATTTGTAATACAAAACCTTGCCTGGATGTGATAAATTGATTGATTTTCCTTGAAATTCAACGGGATAAGGTTTTGTCCATTTATCTGGTATTACTACGCCCGAATTTCCAAGCGCTTGCCCGTCTGCATTTCTTTCGACAATATGCGTGTCAACAAAATTTAAAGATTTATCTCTCCTGATTTGGCCATTTTCGTCGATTGCGGCAATAAGCATATGTTCGGTGTCTGAATCTGCAAAATCAGCATGTCCGGCTCTTCGCATTACTTTATTTTTTGTTTTGTCCTCAGTTCTTGATAAAAATAATCCGAATCCTTTTTTGAGCAGTTGAGCTTCAAGTTTTGCAAGTTCGTTTTTTTCAATTGATAAATCTACATCTTTATGATTTCCAATATATCCACCATTCATTAAAGAAACATTCAAAGCACCGTCCATGTGCCAATTAATATCTGAACCCTCGAAAGCGTCAGCAAGCTCCGCTAATCTTCTATCCATATCTTCTTTTTGTTCAGGAGTAGCTGGCTTACGTTCAAAATTTTCATCAATATCGTCATCGTCAAATGGAACCCAGGGCGCTTGCTCTTGTTCCCAGTTTTTAACCCTAAATTCAGAATCACTTTTTTGTTCAGAAGTCATATGATCCTCCACAGCAATTTCTTCAGCTAGCTCTATTTCTTCTTTTGATGGAATGTATTTTTCGTTCATGTGTTTGTTGAGTTCAAAAAAATAAAAAAATAATTTTGTCCCGATTAAATGCCCCGCAGGGGCCGAAAAGAATTTTTTAATATTTCAGCTAACGTATCGGCATCGTCTGAAGTTTTTCTGGAACGGAGTGGAAGAAAAATTTGGGTGAGGGGCGAGCCGAGCAATTTTCCTTTTATCCCTTGTTATACGAGGGTGAGGAGCGATAGCGACGAAAGCGCAGCGTCCCCTTGCGTTTGTGAGCGCGCCGTTAAATCAAACCCCTCTTTTTTGCATCATTCAGTAATTTTTCATATATTTTTAATACAAAACCGTTGTGTTCCATGTGTTTTCTTTTATATTCATCAATATCCGAGAAAGTGATGCCGTGTTTTTTCCAAGATTTTCCATCAGAGCAAAGATTTTGGAGAATTGGTTGTATTTTGTCAAAAGATTTCACAATCTTTGCTTCAGAGGTTTTTACTTCTTCATATTCACTAAATAAATCGTCAAATTCTTTATGTAAATCTTCTGGCAGTTGGGAAAAGAGCTTCTTCGCTGACTGAAACTCGCGCTCTTTTTTTGTGGCTTGATTTTCTTTATCAAAAGCAAAAGTATCTCCTGCATAAATTTCTACCAAATCGTGCATTAAGGCGAGTTTCAGCATTCTTTTCATATCTAGATTTTCCGGAAGCTCTTTTTCAAAGAGAAGCAAAAACATTGCCAAGTGCCAAGAATGTTCGGCATCACTTTCTGTTCTAGTTAAGTTTGAAGAAAACATTTCTCTTTCAACGGTTTTGTATTTTTCAATCTCCTGCAAAAAAGAGAGTATTTTATTAATTCTATCTTCCATACAATAAAGTAATTTATAGTGTTATAAAAAGTTATCTAGGCGCGCGAACAAATGTCGCACAACTCATTTTTATACGAAGTGTTTTCATAAATACACTTAAATATTATATCTTATACGAATGTATGATAATCTTTAACCGTATAAAAACTAATTTAAGTTTAATATTTTCCAAGGATTTATGCAAAGAATTACCAACAATTGCGAAGAATATCAAAAAGTACAGAGAAAAACTGGATATTTCGCAGGATAAACTCTCGAAGCTTGCTGATATTGCTTACAATGTAATTATTAAGATTGAGTCCGGCGCAACGCTGAATCCTACAATTGAAACCATGGCAAAAATCGCCAAAGGGTTGGGTGTTTCAATTGATGATTTAATGAAATATATCATGGAAAGTGAAAAAAATCTTGTCGTTAAAAATACTCAAAATGGTAAAGGGGTTTTTGCCATTAAGAAATTCGGTAAGGGCGAAATAATTTTTGAATTTCACGGAAAGTTTTTTACTTATAAAGAATTGCCAACGCCCTACAATGGAGTCGAAGATCATTATGTTCAATTAGGAGAAAATTTGTATATGGGGCCATCGGGCGGTATAGATGATTATTTTAATCATTCGTGTAGTCCTAATACCGGATTGAAAATTAATAGTAAAAAGGTTTTTCTGATAGCGGTAGAAAAAATAAATGAGGGCGATGAAATAACTTGGGATTATTCTACGACAATGGATGAAAATGATTGGGAAATGGATTGCGAATGTAGAAGTAAAAACTGCCGTCATCGCATCAGAGATTTCAAATATTTACCACGAGATATTCAACAGAGATATTTAAGTTTGGGTATTGTCCCTAAATATATTTCAAGAAACTTCTGAAAAGTTGCATAAGTTCAGATACATATGGCACTCATCGAAAGATGAGAATATATGTATCTGAACTTATGCGGCGTGTGCGTCCACCACGTTAACTCCACTATTCCTTTCTCTAAAGCTATGGAGATATAAAGTAATGAATGTAACCGCACAGCCGAAAGGGATGGAGCGCTTGATTAATACACGTACTCATTAACCACCTTGCCTGATTTGTCAAAAAGAATCAGGCGGTCATGCTGGGTATCAAACGGCATTTCGTCATCGAGCCACACCCTCCATTCCTTGGACTGAAAATCGGCATCAAGTTTGTGTTTTTCGTAACACCCCCCATAGTTTAATGTGTCAAGAAAAGTCCTGCACTCGGCGTCCGCCGGACCGGTAAACCTGTTTTTGTCGGCCGCAGACGGCTCTTCGCACCTATTTATAGCTTTCAAAAAACTCTGACACTCTCCCGAAAAAGTCACCGACTGTTTAACATCAATACTCGGACAATTAGACGGCAGTTTCGGAGAAAATAGATATCTGTTGTTTAGGTACCCTATACACTTATTGAGCCGCAAATTCTTGCCGAGCGCGCTTCTGTTGCTGTAAACCGACACGGAACCGCCTTGCCCAAGAATAATATCCGAGTTCGTGAATGAAGCGGACGGCGTATAGTTCGCTATCGCCTGCGGAACATAAACTTCACCTCCGCGGTTTCCTTTTATCTTCCATCCGGTAATGTCTATCGGTTCATCGCCGTCTTTAAGTGAAGTGCGTAACGTAAATTTTCCGACTCTCGAAGTTGTGTACGACGGCCGCGTGAAACCCGAAACGCTGACCTTTTTATAAAACAGCGAGAGGTCCGCAACCTTGAATCCTGATGGCGGCACCGGTTCCGCGGTGGTTGCTTTTTGCGCGGTTTTATCCGGCTTTGCCGATGTAGATGTTGATTTACTACCGTTTTCACCATTCGTTTCCGAACCTGTGGCCGGTTGAAGCGCAACCGGTCTGGAGCTTGTCGGACGGAGCAGTAAAAGATTGTTAAAATTTATCTTTCCTTTGAATGATCTACCAACGGAATATACAACACCAGCCACTATAAGAATGATAATCAGAACTATGACAAAAATTTTCATGGTTTAGTGTTATAAAACTATGTTCAGAATCTTACCCGGCACAAATATGATTCTTTTTGGCTTTTTTTCTTCCATAAACTTAAGTATACGCTCTCTCTGAAGCGCGTGTTTTTCTATTTCTCCCTGCGGCATGTTTTTTGGTACCTCCATTTCATCCCTAACTTTACCATTCACCTGAATCGCAAGCACAAAATAATCCGCTTCAAGTTTTTTGGCGTCATACGACGGCCACTCCGCTTTGTGAATTGAATTGAACCCCGGAAAACCGGCGGATTTATTTTCACCCAATGTCATCTGCCAAAGTTCTTCCGCTACAAACGGCGCGAACGGAGCTAAAAGCAGAAGAAAAGTCCTGAAATGCTCGAGCGAACGGTTCTTCGTCTTTTCAAATTTATTGAGAAAAATCATAAGCGCGCTGATCGCGGTATTGTACTGGAGCGATTCAACATCTTCACCGACTTTCTTTACTGTTTTGTGAAGCAGGTGTTCGGTATCGCCTAAAGCCGGAGAATCCGAAAACTCGCCTTGCGTTCCTATCTTCCAAACTCTCTCCAAAAAACGCGAAATACCCAAAATCCCGCCATCTCTGAAGTCCCCGCCGCACTCAAACGGCGCGAGAAACATTAGATACATTCTGAAAGTGTCCGCGCCGAATTTATTTATGTATTCGTCCGGATTCACAACATTCCCCTTCGACTTGGACATTTTAGCCCCATCTTTTACCAAAAGCCCGTGCGCGCGGAATTTCGGAAACGGTTCTTCGAAGCTGATGTGCCCAAAATCCTTTAGCGCCATAGCGACAAACCGCACATAAAGAAGATGTAAAACCGAGTGCTCCGCCCCGCCGATATACGCATCAACCGGAAGCCACTGCCGCGCGATTTCAGAAAATCGCGAATCTTTAATTTGAAATTTGAAATTTGAAATTTTCATGAGGTATCCGATGTAGTACCACGCGGAATCGAGAAATGTATCCGAAACGTCCGTTTCGCGCCGCGCCGCGTTTCCGCACGCCGGACATTTTGTTTCGTAAAACTTTTTTTCAGACGCAAGAGGCGATTCTCCCGTACCCCGCGGCCGGAAATTCAAAATATTTGGCAACTTCACCGGAAGTTCGCTTTCTGGTACGGTGTACCACCCCGGCATATTTTTTTGTTCCCCATTGCCGGAAACCGAACACTTCTCGCAAAAAATCATGGGAATCGGAGGTCCCCAGTATCTTTGGCGGGAAATCAGCCAATCGCGAAGCCGATATTGTGTCTGTTTTTTCCCGCCGACAAATTCCGTGATTTTCCATCGCGCCTTTTCGGAATCCATGCCGGTGAAATTTTCCGAATTAACAAGTATGCCATCGCCCTCGTACGCGGAGGTTTTGTACCGCTCTGGGTCGTTTTTCTTGTCGAATCCGAACTCAATACATTGTCCCACCGACTGCCGTAAAAATTTTATCCAGTGGTCGAAATCCCCTTCTTTATTGTGCTCTTCCCAGTTTTTTTCCATATCTTCCGCTGTTGTCCATTCAAGCGTGAACTTTTCATGCTTCTCAAGTTTGACCGGCTTTGTCTTACCGCTTTTCAAAACAACAAGAAAACTTACCGCTTTCGTAATCCTATTCACGTTTCGTAAGCTGTTATGGTAATGCGCGAATACTGTTCCGATCTCGTCCATTTTTTGAAAATCATACAAGCCGCTTTCTTCCGAAAGTTCGCGAAGCGCGCTATTTTTCATATTTTCGCCGGTATCCGCTCCTCCGGAAAATAATCGCAATATCCCGTTTTCCTGCCGTCCCGCCGCATACTTTTGCCGATTTGGGTCGAAAACAATTACAAATACTCCGTCGCGCCGTTCTTCTTTTTCGCGTTTCATGCCTGTTTCCTCCGCAACCACCTGCCGCACCGGTAGTTGGAACTGCTTTGCAAACTCAAAATCCCTCTCATCGTGCGCGGGGACTGCCATAATAGCCCCCGTTCCATAGCCCATAAGAACATAATCCGCGACAAAAATCGGAATTTCTTCATTGTTCGCGGGATTTATCGCCTTTATACTTTTCAATTCAACGCCTGTTTTTTCCTTGTTTTCGATTCTTTCTTCGGTTGTTTTCTTCTTGGACTTAAAAATATAATTTTCGACTTCCTTATTGTTCTGAATTTTATCTCGCAACCGGCCGATTATCTCATGTTCCGGCGCCACCACCATATACGTCGCGCCAAAAAGCGTATCCGGCCTTGTTGTAAATACCTCCAAATAAATTTCACTCTCTTCCTTATTTTTGATATTTGATATTGGAACTTTGAACTTTATAAGCGCCCCTTCTGATTTTCCTATCCAATTCCTTTGCGCTATTTTGACTTTTTCCGACCAGTCAATCTCGTCTAAATTTTTCAAAAGTTTGCCTGCGTATTTTGTGATGCGGAAAAACCATTGTTCCAACTCTTTTTTTACGACTTCGCTCGCGCACCTCTCGCATTTCCCTCCCTCCGCCTGCTCATCCGACAGCACCGTTTTGCACGACGGACACCAATTCACTTCTTGTTTTTTGCGGTACGCGAGTCCGTTCCGCCACATTTCCGTGAAAATCCACTGCGTCCATTTGTAGTATTCCGGCTTATACGTCTCGAGGCGCTCATCCCACGCAAAGCCGTTGCCTATGTTTTTGAGCTGTCCGTAAAATCTTTTCTCTGACGCCTCCGACTGCTTTAACGGATGGGTTCCTATTTTAAGCGCGTAATTTTCCGAGTGTATGCCAAACCCGTCAAGCCCCATCGGCTCAAAAACGTCATATCCTTGCATACGCTTGAAACGCCCGTAAATGTCGCTTCCAATAAACGCGTACGCGTTCCCCACATGCAGCCCTTCAGCCGACGGATAAGGAAACATCATCAGATTATAAAACTTGCGTTTTTTATTTCCTGATTTGCCGAAATCCGGTTCGTATATTTTTTCTTTGAGCCATTTCGCGGCCCATTTTTTCTCAATCGCCGAAAAGTTATACTTCATACTTATTGATACCCGTATTTTGCATACATTCTAACCTTCGTATACGTTTTTGGCAAAACGACAAATAAAAGCTGTTGTTAGTTTGTGGTTCTTTTTTACACTACTCTAAATACATATTTCGAATTCTTCAAAATGCATTTTCTCATTTCTTCAAGGGAAATATTTTCCATTTCGGCGAGTTTTTTTACCACTTCAATAACATATGCCGGCTCGTTTCTTGTGCCGCGATACGGCACCGGAGCGACATACGGCGCGTCTGTTTCGCTTAATATCCTGTCTATAGGCATCGTTTTTACGATTTGCGCGTAATCGGTTTTGCCTTTTTTCGGCGGAAAAGTAATTACTCCTCCGAATGAAAAATAAAAACCCATATTAAGAAGTTGCTCCGCTTCGTCTCGCGTTCCGGAAAAAAAATGAATGATACCCGGCACGGCGTTAAGTACGGATTTCTTCGCGTTAAGCATCTGAATCAAGTCGTCGTAAGCGTCGCGACAGTGGATTATGAGCGGTTTCTTAACATCAACGGAAAATTCTATTTGTCTAATGAAGGCCTCTTTCTGTTTATGTTTCACTTCGTCTTTCCTGTTTTCTGGAATATGAAAATAATCAAGCCCGCATTCGCCGACAGCAACAACTTTCGAACTCGCCGCAAGTTTCTTATAAAAATCGGAGTCGAATGATTCTCCGCGTTCATTTATTTCTTTCGCCTTTTCGCTCACGCCCTCATCTTCGTCATAAAAAGACGCCGGAGCCGCATGGTCCGGATGAAGTCCTATGGCCGCGTATATCGGCTCGGCGGCGTATTCTTCCGCGAGCGCAACCGCGAGCGCGGATGTCTCTTCCTGCGTTCCCGCGGTTACCATACCGACGCCTGCGTCAAAAGCGCGGTGGAGCATTTCGTCCCTGTCGTTTTTATACGATTCAAAATGTGCGTGCGCGTGCGAGTCAAAATAAAGCATCTTGTTGTGGCGTGTTCCCGCTGTTGTTTCACGCGGCTCTCGGAAAAATGGGCGTTAAATGTATTGAATCGTTTTCCACCACGGCACGTATTTTCTCGCTTGTCTCCGGCAAAAGAGATCTGAGCAACGCACCGATTTCCCATACGCCCTCCAAAAGCTCGCGGATGTCGGCAACCGCTTTTTCCGGTTCTGTTTTTATTTTTTTGAACGGCTCGCGCTCCTGCATAAACTTGTCTGTTATCTGAATTTTCTCCCATATCGCGCCCATTGCCTCCCCGAATCTGTACCCATTAATTTTTTCGGCGTGCGCGTTTAGTTCCTTTGCGTCTTCCTTCGGCTTCACAAATTCAACCCCGCAATTTCTCGCGAGCTTCACCACGCGGCTTACCAGATTGCCAAGCCCGTTTGCCAGTTTGGCGTTATACGATTCTTTGAATTTTTCCAAGGTAAAATCCGCGTCCTCGAAAGGATTTACCTCTTTAAGCAGCCAGAACCTTACCGCGTCCGTGCCGTACCGGTTTATAAGCCCGAGCAAGTCAACGGTGTTTCCTAATGATTTGCTTATTTTTTGTCCGCCTATATTAATAAAGCCGTGTATTAAAATTTGCCGCGATGTCGGCAACCCGGCCGAAAGAAGCATCGCTTGCCACATCGCCGATTGCTGACGCAGATTGTCTTTGCCGGCAATTTGAAGCGCGTTGGGATTTTCTTTTGTCCCCCAAAATTCTTCAAATTTTCTTTCGTTTTCAGGCCACTCGAGCGCGGAAATATAATTCACAAGCGCATCAAACCAAACGTACATTATATGGCTATTGTCGTCCGGAACCGGCACACCCCAAGGCATTTTATCTTTGAGGCGCGAGATACTAAAATCCTGAAGCCCGGCCGCGACGAAATTTTTGATTTCCGTGAGCCGGTTAACGGGGACAACAAAATCCGGATATTTCTTGTAAAGCGTCAAAAGCGCCTGCGCGTACTTGGAGAACCGGAAAAAATAATTTTCTTCATCAATGAATTCTATTTCTCTGTTCGGGTGAAGCGGACATTTTCCGTCTTTGAGTTCCGAGTCGGTCTTTTCGAGCTCACATCCGACGCAGTACTTAACTTTGTATTTTCGTTTGTAAATGTCGCCGTTTTTGAAACACCGCCGCCAAAATTCCTGCGCCGCTATTATGTGATGCTCGTCTGTGGTGCGAATGAAATTAACTTCCGGGAGAATATTAAGACCTTTCAACACTTTCTTAAATTCTATCGCGCACTCATCCACGTATATTTTCGGGTCTTTTCTTTCCTTTAACGATTTTTCATATATCTTCTGTCCGTGTTCATCGGTGCCTGTATTAAAAAAAACATTATCCCCGATTATTTTGTGATAACGCGCGATCAAATCCGCTTGCACGAATTCAAGCGCGTGCCCGATGTGAAGACGTGCGTTTACATACGGAAGCGTCGTCGTGATATAAAAATTTTTCATAAAATATTTTCTAATTAGGCCGCGTCCGCTCGTTTTTCTTCTCGGCTATATAACCAAATATCTCCTGTATTATCACGGCGATAGGCACAGCAAGTAAAATTCCAACAAACCCCGCTATTTTACCTCCGGCGAGAAGCGCCATTAAGACGACAACCGGATGCACCTTCATGCCTTTGCCCATAATAAGCGGCAGAAGAATGTGATTTTCCAGTTGTTGAACGCCGAAGAAAAACGCGACTGAATACACTCCGAGCATCATAGAATCCGATACGGCGACGAGGAATGCCACAACACCAACCATAACCGGCCCTATAACCGGAACGATTTCCAAAACAGCCGCGAGCATGCCTATCACAAAAGCGTAGCGGACTCCGATAGCCCAAAGCCCCAGCCAGACAAGAAGCCCGACTACCGCGCTTAAACTCGCTTGCGCCGCCATCCATCTTCTTATTTTTGTTTTAAATCTGCCGAAAACTTTAAGCACCGGCGATTCGTATGACTCCGGTAAAACAACTTTAAGCAGACGTTCCGTTCCGTCTTTTTCGACAGACAGATAAAACGTCATAATAATCGTTGCCGCCACAAAAGCCATCGTTATTGAAAATTTGGAAATTGTTTCGGCGACGGACATTCCAGCAAGCGAGAAATAACTGAAAATTTTGTCCTTGCTGAACGTCAGAGCATCAACGATATTGTCCGGAAAACCGAAACCGAAAGTCGAGGACATAAATTCGTGGAAGTGCTCCAGAAATGAACTTGTTTCAACCGCTATTATGGGAATGATGAAATATACTCCTATCGCCACGGCTAAAAAAACAGTGATAAACAAAATAAGCGTACCGATAATGCGCGGAACTTTTTTGCTTTCAAGAAACGAAACAATCGGGTCGAGCCCCAAAGATATGACAACGGACGCGAAAAGAACTCCTATCGCGTCTTTAGAGAGGTAGAGCACGGCGATGATCGCCGAAAAAATGCATACCTTCCAGAGTGTATGCCAGCTTAATTCTATATACGTAACATTTCTCATTACCTATACTTTCAATATATCAGCAAAACTTCTGTTTTTGAAAGGGCCGACAAGAGCCATGTTCAACCGGTTGTTTTTCACAATGCCGCCGGCAGTTTTCAATATGTCTTCGGATGTAACCTGCCTTATCTTTCGCGCTATTTCAAAAGGAGATGACGGTTTCATATCCATAATCTCCTGCGTTCCGTAAAAATATCCGAGAGCGTCAGATGTTTCGATAGAAAGGAACAGGTCGCCTATAAGATGCTCTTTTGCTTTTATAAGCTCGATATCGCCCACCTTCTCCTTTTTTAGCCGTTTCAATTCGGACACAATGGCCGCTATAACCGCTTCCAGTTTCCTGTGGTCCACTCCGGCGTCAACACTCAAAAAACCATGGTCGGAGAAAAAGTCGGTCTCGGCTCTCACATAATACGCCGCTCCAAGTTCGTCGCGCACTTTTTTAAACAGACGGGAACTCATACCGCCTCCCAAAACTTCCGCAAGTACCGAAAGCGAATACCGCCTTTCGTCCGCCGCCGGAAAAGTTCGTAAACCAAGCATCAGATGCGACTGTTCCGATTTTTTGTAAAATAATTTTTCCGCCGGAGAGTTCTGCCGTTCGACAACCTTCAACTTGCTCATTTTTTCACCACGAGCGAGTAATGAAAATTCCTTTTTCACAAGTGATGCCGCTTCGGAAGCACTTATTTTTCCTGAAATCACGACAACCGTGGAGCATGGCAGATAGTTATTTTTTCTGTAAGAAATGAGATCGTTTTTGCTAAATTTCGCTATATTTTCCTTTGTCCCCAAAACGCTTCTGCCCGCGGGTTGATTGCCGTAGAGCAGTTCCATAAAAATCTCTCCGACTTTGCTCTTCGGCGAGTCCTCGTACATATTTATTTCTTCAGTTATCACGCCGCGTTCAGTGTTTACATCGTCGTCCCGAAAAACGGGGTGGAGATACAAATCGGATATCACGTCAAACGCTTTTTGAAACGAGCTGTTTTGGACTTTCGCGTAATACCCCGTGTATTCGTGGGTTGTAAGGGCATTGTATTGAGCTCCGATTCCATCAAGGTCGGACGCTATGTCTATCGGTCGCGGACGCTTTCTCGTGCTCTTAAAGCACATATGTTCCAAAAAATGAGACAATCCGTTTGTCTTTTTGTCCTCGTATTTCGACCCGGTAGCGACAAAAACGTATATCGTGGTTGCCAAGCTTTCCGGATTCGGCACCACCAAAAGACGTAATCCGTTTTTTAATTTTATGCGCGATACCTTGTTCATAGTCCGGATATATTAAACCTACAATAAATCAACCGGTAATTCAAAAACCCGCGCGAGGCGCGGAAAACCCGCTATTGAAGTTTTTCTTTCATCCACTCTTTTAGTTCTCCTATTTTTATTCTTTCCTGTTTCATCGTGTCTCTATCGCGGACAGTAATGTCATTTTTCTCCAAACTGTCAAAATCAACTGTTACGCAAAATGGAGTTCCCGCCTCATCCTGCGCGCGGTAGCGCTTGCCTATATTTCCGCGTTCATCCCACGCGACCATCCATTCTTTCTTTAGGTCTTTATATATGGAGCGCGCGAGTTTTACAAGTTCGGGCTTATTCGCAAGCAATGGGAACACCGCGGCTTTATATGGCGCGAGCTTGGGGTGTAGTTTAAGCACGATTCTGAATTCACGGTCGCCCGTTTTTTCTTCAAAAAACGCGTCTATCAGGAAGAAAAGCGCAGCTCTGTCCACCCCGCCGGACGTCTCGATAATCCACGGCAGAAACTTTTCCTTTGTCTCCTCATCAAAATAAGCCATATCCGTTTTTGAATATTCCCCGTGCCGCCTTAAATCCCAGTCCCCGCGGTTGTGTATTCCCTCCATCTCTTTCCACTCTCCGCCCGCGTTGTATTCAATGTCAAAAGCGGCTTTAGCATAGTGGGCCAGTTCGTCTTTGCCGTGCTTGTGAAAACGCAAATTTCGTTCTTTCATTCCAAGCGAAACATACCAATTCATTCTTTCCTTTTTCCAATACTCAAACCACTCCATCGAAATATCCGCATCCGGCTTCGTATAAAATTGAATTTCCATCTGCTCGAACTCGCGCGACCTGAACGTGAACTGCCCGGGAGTAATTTCGTTTCTGAAGGCCTTTCCGACTTGCGCGACGCCGAACGGCAATTTGACGCGCGTTGACGAAACAATGTTCTTAAAATTAACGTGCACGCCCTGCGTTATTTCTCCGCGCAGGTACGTTTTTTGCTTTTCGTCTTCGATTACTCCAAGATACGTCTCGACCATAAGATTGAATTTTTTTGCTTTGGTAAGTTCTCCCCCGCAATCGGGACATTTGTTTTCCTTGATTTTATCCGCGCGGAAACGATGGTGACATTTTTTGCATTCGGCAAGCGGGTCGGAAAACGATTCTAAGTGCCCGGACGCCTCCCATACTTTCGGATTCATAATTATGGACGCGTCGAGCCCAACTACATCATCTCTTTCCCACACCGCGAACTTCCAAAACTCGTTTTTTAAGTTTCTTTTAAGCTCCGCGCCCAATGGGCCGTAATCCCATGTGCCCGCGAGACCGCCGTAAATTTCCGAGCCGGGGTAAATAAAACCGCGCCGCTTTGACAGAGCATATATATTTTCAAAAATATCCGTCTTTCCTTTTGTTTCGCCCGTTGTTTTAGTCATTGATTTTTTATTGGACTACTATTCCCTCATTCCTGCCAACCGTTTTGTCGTCCGAAAGAGAAGTGGTCAGTTCCTTGCTGGAATCGGAAATGCTCGCGCCCGTAAACGCGTCTGTCGCAGAGAATTTCGCTTCTTTCACAAGCGGTTCGTATCTGCCGACTTGCGTTATATTCGGAACGGCTTCGATCTGAAACACGGCCTCCACTGGATCACCGAAAAGACCTCTGTTCGCTTCTATATTATCAACCGTCCAGACGACTTCCTCCGTTCTCGGATTATAAACAGGAACAGAACCGGTGTTGCTTTTTACTACTCCTGTCCATTTTACTCCCGACTCAAGAAATCCCCGCACAGCGATGTCCTTCAAACCGCTCCCGTAGTTTTCTATAATCCAGTGCACCGTATATCGGGTCGGTGTGTTCACTTTTGGCGGTAAAACGCCGGAATTCACGATTTGCGCCGACGCATCGCGGTAAAACGCCTTTGCCGTGAAGGACGCGCTTCCCGCGATTTTCGTCTCCAAAGCGGCAAAGCCGGTTGTTTTGTCCGCGTCAAGATAGTAAGGCACTGACGGGGAATCCATACGAACGCTCACTTTAAGCGTGAAATTTTTGTCGCTCGCCCGCTTAACCGGAATCGCGGGTAAAAGGCGAACCGAAAACTCCACCGAGCCGGATGCGCCGGGGTCGAGAAGCGATAATTCCGGAACTTTCGACGCCGTCCACGTTACGGTATTCAAACGGGAATCAAAACCCCCGTTTCCGCCTACTGTTTTCACATCGAACATGTCGCCTTCAATTTTCGCTTCTATAACGGCGTCCGCAAGCGATATGCCGCTTTTATTTTCGTACGTTATTCTGTATTTGATTTCCTCGCCCTGCCGAGCCGTAAAATTATCGCTCCCGTTCGCGGTAATAGATAGAGAAAGCGGCGATGGAGCGATGAACGCGTTTCCGGTCGCTTCGGCAATCAGATAATCGCGCCCGGAGAATTCCACAAAAACAGAGACCGGAAAATCGAATGAATTTTTCTCCGAAGCGTCCAGCGAACCGGTTATTTGTATGCTTCCGCGTGTTCGGGCTTTCAGCGCGCCCAATTGCCAGTGATTGTTGAGAGACGACGGATTGTAGCTCGCGCTGGAAAACGTAAATTCGGACGGATATTTTACTTCAATCGCTACGCCGGAAAAATCAAAATTGGATTTATTCTCATAATCAATCTGAAGATTAAACTTCGAACCGGAAACGATTTGTTCCGGCTTTTTCACTTCAACACCGACAGCCGACTCGCCTATTATAACCTCTTTGCTTCTTTCTAATTCATATTCCGCTCCCAAAGAAGAAAAAGACAGCTTGGCTGTTATTTTTTGCACCGAATTGGCGGGTCCCACGGAGAGGAAACGCAGTGTTTTGCGCGATAAACTTCCCCCTCCGAGGTCTCCTATTTGTTCTTTTATAAGATTCGCTCCGGACGCGTTATCGGCATACAAGACCCCATCCGTGGTATTTACCGTAATCACGCCATTTTTTATAAAACTATCTATGTCGTTCGCAACTTGGATGGTAATCTCAAACGGAACTCCCCTGCTTACGGAATCCGGGCCCTGAATTTCGACCATCACTCCGCTTGAACGTCTGGCAAGACGAGAAATAAAAAATGCTCCCGCGGCGATAACGGCTATTCCGATAATAATCCATACGCCGCGTTGTATTATTTTTTTCCACGCCGTTTTATCGCGTCTTCCCTTATTTGAAAGTTCATTGTCTTTTTCCCAGCCCCCGAACTCGCTTCCGGTATCTGCCTGTTTTCCCGACGATTCATCATACGCGGGTTTGTGAAAATTATTCAGCATCATAAAAATTATATATTTAATACTATTTCATTTCCCCGCATTTTGAAACCGCACGCCTCGCACAGGAAATCCTGCGTTTGGAACGAAAACGCTTTTATGTTCCGCGACTTGCACATAAAACACGAAGCGTGCTCCGCGTCGTACCCCAGGCGCGCAAGATGTTTGTGAAAGTCAATAATTCCGTTATCAAGACCGGAATACAAGTTATGCCAAAAAACGGCGTCCGGAACGGAATCGGGCATGTTTTTATCCAAAAAGTGCGCGAGCATGATAGCGCGCTTGAGCATTGGTATATTCCCGCGAACCAGCGGAAATCTGTTCACTAAAAGCACGTCGGTAACGGTAAACCTGCTTTTATAAACAACACGCGTTTCAACGCAATTCAATACATCGCAGTGCTGTGAAAACTTCGATGTTATTTTCGCGCCACTTACAAGAGTTGCTTTAAATTTTCCCAGCTTTTCGGAAAAAAATGACACCTCTTTATCTTTCTCGGAACGCAAATAAACTCCCAGCGCTATTGCTTTTGAAACGTATTCCGTCATATTTTTTCTGTATCGCGCCGCCTGCGGCGCGATACTTTTCATTCTACCGCATTTACCGACTTTGGTGTTTTCCAGAATCCCAATCTGTATTTCCCGCCTAAAACCGTTCTCGTTAAAGCATCAAGCGCCGGGGCGCCGCTGAATGCCATAAGCGTAAGCGGTGTAAGCGCCCACTGCAATAAATAAAGTAATCTCTGTTTCTTTGAAACCCCGCCGGATCTGCCGGGAATGAAAAACATGCTTAAAAACGCGGAAGATGCTATGCCTATAGTCGCCACACGTATAATGTTACCCGTAAATTCCGGAAGATTGTACGAAAATATAGTCATCTGAAAAGCATCCCCGCCTAGTATATTCGGAAGCCACCCAAAGAAGAAAATCACAAAAGAACTTGTCGCCCACGAGTATTTGCCTTCGAAATTATGCCATAGCCAAAAAAGTTTTTGTCTTAGCGGAACTGGTTTCTTATCTGTCTTTTTAGTGAACTCTTCCGCGATGTACCCAAGGTTTTCAACTCCCCACGCCCATCGTCTCTGTTGCCTGTACAAATTCCTGAGCGCGTTCCAGAAGCCCGTCCCTTCCACCGCGTCCATATAAACAGGATAAAAGAGCGGCTCGACTTTCCAGTCGCCGCCGTAATGCAAAAGACATTGGAAAAATATCCGCGAATCTTCAGATACAATACCCCTATTCCAATATCCGACCTCGATAAGCGCCTGGAGAGGCATCGAGTGCGAAGAAAAAGTAACGTTTTGTTCCGGCCGTCCCTGTTGCATTATTTGCCAAAACATTCCGGAAAAACCGACAAGCCGCGCGAAAACCGGAACATTGTAAAAATTATTCGTGTAAACCGGAATCGGCTGGTAACTCGAACGTTCCGGCTTCTGGACAGTTAAAAACTTGTAGGTTAAAAGCGAGAAGTATTCATGTCCGGGAATCGTATCAATGTCGAATGTGGAAACAATAACGTTTTCGCGCGGGATTGCGCCGGTGTCGATGATTTTTCCGACCGCTTGTTTCGCCGCCCAAGTATCATTCGCGCCTTTGCCGGCTAGTTCGCCTGGAATTTTATCCGGATGCATGGTTATGAGAAATTTACCGAAGGTGTTGCCGAATTTTTCCTCTATTTTTTTTCCCACCTCCATATCTTTGCTCCCGCCGCGTTCTTCGAGCGCTAAAATTACAAACATGTCTTTAAGCCGGTACCGCATGCGCGATAAATTGTCTAAACATCTAAAAACTGTCTCGTACGGCTCATGAAGCGCCGGCAGAATTATAAGATGCTTTATTTTTTTGCTTTCCTCCCCTTTCTCTTTCGCAAGTTTAGCGCTCCAGTCAATTTTCATATACTTACGCATTTTATTGAATGAGTACCTTAGATAAAAAGATAAATAGACGATTTTAAGGAACCAAAACAGGTCGTAAAGAACGATGAAAAAAACAACCCAAACTGGTAATTTCCACGAAAATAAAACCAGTACCAAGAGAGTGAACCACGCCGCTATTCCCGGAGCCGCTTCGGCAAAACGTCTTATCATATTTATCAGTAAAGGAATATCCTGAAAAACTTGTCGGCGGTTAATGCCCCGCCGCCCACGGACATAATGACGAGCGCCGCGGCAAAAAATAAAATAATGAAGTCGGCGCTTCCCGTTTTCACAAATTGGAGTTTGGGGGTATCCAACGGGTATTTAATAAAAAACGAAACGACAAACAACACGGCTGACAAAAAAGCGAAAAGCTGCGTGAGAAACCCAAAAACAACGCACATTCCGAACGCGACGCTCGCCGCTCCGAGAACTTTAGCGAAATTGTTCGCGTCCGTGCCGCGGCTCGCCTTAATTACTGAAATTCCCGAGCGCGCCGCAATAATTCCAAACACGATTCTCAATATCAGAAACGTAAAATCACTCAATATAAAAAGCGGCTGTATCATACGTAATGAAATATATCAGAGAGACGCGCCGCGCCGCAAGCCGCGCAGTATTTATATGCGCGTTATATGTCCAAGCTACCGTTAGCCGTAAGCCGCCTGTTTTTCTTCCGGAGGTGCGCCATATACCCCGCGCCCGCTATCATAACGGCATTGTCTGTATTGAATTTTATAGGAGGGGCGAAAAAATTAACGTGTAATTCGCGGCTTACGGCTTTTAATTTAAGGTGGAGTTTTTTGTTTGCGGCGACTCCGCCGGAAAGGAGAATGCTTCGCGCGGCGAATTCTTTCGCCGCGCGTCCGGTTTTTTTCACAAGCGCGTCAAGGGCGGCTTCTTCAAAACTCGCGGCGACATCCGCCTTACGCGCGTTTTTATGATCGCGCGTATAATATAAAACCGATGTTTTCAAGCCGGAAAAACTGAAATCGTAATTTTTCGAATTTATCATCGGACGAGGGAAGAGTATCGCTCGGCAGTCGCCTTTCGCCGCGAGGAGCTCTATTTCAGGCCCACCCGGATACGGAAGCTCGAGCATCTTTGCTACTTTATCAAACGACTCGCCTACGGCATCATCTTTCGTCTCCCCTATTTTTTTCCACTTTTCGAGCGAATCCATTTTAAGAAGAATCGTGTGTCCTCCGGAGACAATCAGCGCAACTGCAGGAAAAACATTTTTGAGTTTTATGTTTTTTGCCTTTTGAGGCAATAAAAAGCTGAAAAGATGTCCCTCCAGGTGATTGACTCCGATGATTTTCAGATTCTTGTTTTCTTTTTTCAGTTTTTCGTACAGGTCTTTAGCGAAATTTATTCCCGTCCAGAGCGCCGGTTCAAGTCCGGGTCCGACTGTAACGGCTATGGCATCCAAAGAATTTTGAATTTCGTCCGCCGGTTCATGGATTGAATTTCGAATAATATTCTGATACAAAAACGGGATGTTTTTCAGGTGCTCTCTTTTGGCTAAATTCGGCACAACCCCGCCAAACGGCCTGTGGACTTCTATCTGCGAAGAAATCTCCGCAACGATAATTTTGAAGCGCGGAGCGCGCAAGCGCCCGAACGCATCCACGAGCGCTATAGCGGTTTCATCACATGATGTTTCGATTCCAAGTATTCTCATTGATTCACCTATACCATTTTGCCTTGCCGTCGCGCAAGGCAGGTCAGGCATCTTCATTTCTTGCCCCATATGCGGATATAATGGAATTTATGGAACCAATTTCAGGAGCTTACAATCCAAAGGATACTGAAGCACGCGTATACAAACAATGGGAAGAATCCGGTTATTTTAATCCGGACAAGTTAGCCGGGTTGGCGGGTACCAAACCCGATAGCGATACTCAAAAAAAATACGTGGTTTATATGCCTCTGCCTAACATCACAGGCACGCTTCATATAGGGCACGTTCTTGATAATACGGCTCCGGACATTCTTATCCGCCATTACAGAATGAAGGGTTTCCGTACATTGTGGCTTCCCGGCACGGACCACGCCGGAATAGCAACCCAGTACGTCGTGGAAAAACAGCTTAAAAAAGAAAATACCAGCCGTTTTGAACTTGGACGTGAAAAGTTTACACAAAGGGTATGGGAATGGAAAAAAGAATACGGCGGAATCATCTACGAACAATTGAAAAAACTTGGCATCTCCTGCGACTGGTCAAGAACGCGATTCACTATGGACGAAGCATATTCGAAAGACGTGCTCGGGGCATTCGTCCGTTACTACAAAAAGGGACTCTTATACCGCGGATATCGCACAGTGAGCTGGTGTCCGAGGTGTGAAACAAGCTTGTCCGATCTTGAACTCGAATACAAAGAAGAAACAACCACGCTTTATTACATAACCTACGGTCCGTTCACGCTTGCCACGACGCGCCCGGAAACAAAATTCGGAGACACCGGACTCGCGGTTAATCCGCGCGACAAGCGATACGAAAAATACGTCGGCAAGGAAATTGAAATTGAGTCCCTTTCCACCGAAGGCGCTCTTGACGCGCCGTCAAAGAAGAAAAACAAAATATCAGTTGTAGCCGACGAGGCGGTGGATGTCGAATTCGGCACCGGAGTCGTTAAAGTAACCCCCGCGCACGATCTCACCGATTTTGAAATCGGTTCGCGCCACAACCTTCCGCTTGTCCAAGTTATAGACGAACGCGGACGGATGAATGAATTAGCCGGCAAATACGCGGGAATGAAAACCTCGGATGCCCGCGCGAAAATTGTCGAGGACTTGAAAGCGACCGGCCTTCTTCAAAAAGAAGAGCTGTATGTTCATAACGTTTCCGTGTGCTACAGATGCGCTCACGCTATAGAGCCGATTCCTTCAAAGCAATGGTTCCTTAAAATGGAGCCGCTTGCGAAAACCGCGCTTGATGCGGTAAAAAGCGGGAGTGTAAAAATAAACCCCGAAAATTTCGAAAAACCGTATACCGCGTGGCTCGAAAATATAAGGGATTGGACGGTTTCGCGCCAAATATGGTGGGGGCACCGGCTTCCTGTTTATTTTTGTAAAAATAAACAGGAAGAAGTTTCAAAATCCGAAGTTCTAATTTCTAAACAAGCTCAAAATTCAAATAACAAAATCCAAAACGCGGATAACTTCGTTGTTTCAATAGAAAAACCGAAAGAGTGTCCGTTTTGTAAAAATTGCGAAATGGAACAATCCCCTGATGTATTAGATACCTGGTTTTCGTCGGCGCTCTGGCCGTTCGCGGGACTGTCGGAAAAAGACAGAAAAAATTATTATCCCGGAGACCTTGTCGCGAACGCGCGCGACATTTTGAATCTTTGGGACACACGAATGATATTTTCCGGAATCGAGTTTATGGGAGCCGTTCCATTTAAAAACATACTGGTTCATGGAACGGTTTTGACCAAAGACGGAAAGCGGATGTCGAAATCGCTCGGCACGGGCATAGACCCGTTAAAATACATAAATGAATACGGGGCGGACGCGACTCGGTTCGGCGTGATATGGCAGGCAAGCGGACAGGATATCCGGTGGGACGAGAGCGCGGTTGCCGCCGGAAGAAAATTTCTGAACAAAATATGGAATGCCGGCAGGTTTGTTTCCCAAAAAATCGGTGATTTTCCCGTATCCGCCGCCCGGGAGCCGGAGGCGCGCACGGAGGCGGACAAAAAAATAATGGATTCCCTTATGCGCGCAAAGACAAGTTCGGCTCGCGGCATTGAATCATTTGAGTTTTCAAAAGTGCTTCACGAACTCTACGACTTTTTCTGGCATGATTTTTGCGATTCATACATAGAATCCGCGAAACTACAAACAGAAAGCAATTCAACGGCAAAATTCACCGTTTCGGTTTTGTCTTTTGTTTTTTTGGAATCGCTCAAGCTCCTACACCCTTTTGTGCCGTTCGTAACAGAAGAAATTTACCAGCGTTTATCTATTACGGACAAAAAAGAGTTTTTGATGGTTGAAAATATTCAGGAAAATTCATGACTTTATTATTATTTTTCACGGCATTTTTCACCGCCTGCGTTCCGGCACTCGTGTGGCTTTTCATATTTCAGAAGGAAGACCGCCACCCGGAACCGAAACGGATGCTGGTTTTTGCCTTCAGCGCGGGAGTATTCGTGAGCGCAATTGTTTTTATCATCCAGTACGCCGTTCAAAACGCTATTTCAAGCAAACAGGAAAATTATTTTGTTTTTCTTCTGCTATTCGCTTTCGCGGAAGAGTTGTTTAAATTCTTAGCGGCGTACAAAACCGTGAGAAAAGACGAGGCGTTTGATGAGCCGGTTGACGCCATGATTTATATGATAGCGGCGGCGCTCGGATTCGCCACGGTCGAAAACATATTTGTGGTTACGAACTCCATAATGGCAGGAGGTCTGAATCCGATTATGTCTCTTACCGAAACCGCCCTGATACGCTTTGTCGGAGCTACATTGCTTCACACGCTCGCTTCCGGAATGGCCGGATATTATTGGGCAAAGGGAATAATGAAAAAGCGCGAAGCCGCTTACGCTGTTTTCGGAATAATTCTCGCTTCGGTCGTGCACGCCTTTTTCAACCGCCTGATTATTTATTTCCAGAACGCCGATATGCTCATATATCCGAGCGCGTTCCTTGTCGTGATTTTATTCATCGTCCTCTGGAATTTCGAGAAATTGAAAACAATCCGGGTTTCCGCCGGAAAATAAATGTTCCTGTGTTATACTTAAAATATGAATAACGATAAAACAAATTCAAAGGATATTTTTATGGAGCTCGCGAAAGTTAAATCCGAGCCGGTGCCTATCGCGGTTGAGTCGTCTCTAAACCCGTTTGACGCCGAAAGTGAAATGGAAGGACAACTTACGGTTGACGTGTACCAGACGGAAAACGACATAGTCGTGCAATCAACCGTCGCGGGCGTGGAACCGGACGACCTCGATATAAACATAACCAACGAGTCAATTACCATACACGGCCATCGCGCGCGTAAAGAAGAGATAAACGACAAGGATTATTTTTACCAGGAATGTTTTTGGGGCAAGTTCTCGCGCTCGATAATACTCCCCTCTGAAGTTGACTCCGAACACTCTACTGCGGTTTTGAAAAACGGCGTTCTGATAGTCAGAATGCCGAAGCTTGAAAAACGGAAAGCAAAGAAATTGAAGATAAAGATTGATTAGAAAAGTTGAAGACCCGCTTGTAGCGGGTCTATTGTTTTATCAAATACGCACCACCAAGAGGATAAATTATGCAAACATATGTTTGCTTATTTATCTCCACGGTGGCCGATACGCCCATCAGCATAGGGTCTAACGAAATTATTTTCGCCGCTACGCTGTGATATTTTATATCCTCACCGGCATCTCTTATCGCCGGGCTCATACCCACATCGATGCGTATTTTTCTACGCCCAACATAGGCCGAGATAAATTTTTCAACCATCCCCGGGTGGTTTGCAATAGAGTGCTCCCCCTTTAGAGCAACCACCTTACGGCGAAGTCGCAGAATAACCATGAATTTTCTGATTTTAATCAGAATTCTAATCGCTTTCCGCATATTACGAATCCTCCTTTTAAAAGTACTACTAAAAATAAATAACTGCCGATTCAGGTTACAACACAAACGCTTAAAATAACAAGCCAAAAAATACCACAACACTACGCTGATTTTACGTCAATATCAGCTCACCAAACTTTTTTCACCGACAATTTTTTCTCTTTTGAACCAATTTTTGCCATCGCGATACTCCCTTCGCGTTTTCCAACAAGCGCTTTGCCGAGCGGCGAGTCCGGAGTTATCGCCGTATAGCAGTCAAACGTCTCGCTGTCCCATGCTTCTATACCCGCTCCTCCGGGAAGAATGATAAATCTTTTTTCTATCCCGCTGTCGTCAACCAAAACACATGCGCCTATCCGCGCTTCGGTCGGTTTTTCCGTAACCGGAATATTTTTTATCGCGGTGAGTTCCTGTTTTTTTGTATTCAGCGCTAATATTGTATTTTCTTCGGATGTCTTGTTTTGAAATTTCGATGTGTCGCTGTGCGACTGCATAGCCCCCGGAGCTTCAACACTCGCGTGATGTATTGAGCCGACTGCCTCGTCAAGAATTTCGATTTCCTTCTCGAGTTTTTCGATAATTTTATCTATGATATTTTTCTTTTCCATATAAAACCGCGGAGTCAAGTAAAAGCGCGCAATGGCCTAAAGCAAAAACGGAACAATAAGCAGGGCAACTATATTTATAACTTTGATAAGCGGATTTATCGCAGGGCCTGCCGTGTCCTTATAGGGGTCGCCAACCGTGTCTCCCGTAATTGCCGCTTTGTGCGCGTCCGAACCCTTACC
The DNA here is from genome assembly GCA_001779535.1 of Candidatus Jorgensenbacteria bacterium RIFCSPHIGHO2_02_FULL_45_20. GTDB lineage: Bacteria > Patescibacteriota > Minisyncoccia > UBA6257 > GWB1-50-10 > GWA2-45-9. The sequence goes on along the minus strand of MFKJ01000003.1, from coordinate 12,093 downwards.
GCCGAAATTGCCGTCTTCAATGTATTTTTTCGCGTTGTCCCATGCCGCTCCGCCCGAGGTCATTGAAAGCGCCACAAAAAGTCCGGATATAATCGTTCCAATAAGTAGCCCCCCGAGGGCTTTGTATCCAAGCGCGAACCCGACTATCAAAACCGCCGCGATAGGCAAAATCGCCGGCACAATCATTTCACGAAGCGCGGCTTTCGTGACTATATCCACCGCCTTACCGTATTCCGGCTTCGCCGTTCCGTCCATAATTCCTTTTATTTCCCTGAATTGCCTTCTTATCTCGGTAACTATGGTTCCCGCCGCTTTTCCGACTGATTTCATAACCATAGACCCGAAAAGATACGGTACGGCTCCGCCGATAAAAAGCCCTATTAAAACATACGGGTCTTGAAGGTCAAAATTTACGCTCCCGCCTTTTACTAAAAAGCCCTCGGCGTATCCGGCAAAAAGAACGAGCGCCGCGAACCCGGCTGAAGCTATCGCGTATCCTTTCGTTACCGCTTTCGTGGTATTCCCCACCGCGTCCAGCGCGTCCGTGATTTTTCTTACGTCCTCCGGCGCGTTCGACATCTCCGCTATTCCGCCCGCGTTATCCGTTACCGGTCCGAACGAATCAATCGCGACTATCATCCCCGAAACCGAAAGCATTGATACTGCCGCTATCGCTACGCCGTATATTCCGGAGGTTGCGTACGCGCCAAGTATCCCGAGAACAATAACTATTATCGGAGCGAATGTGGCTTCCATCCCCACGGAAAGCCCCAAAATTACGTTAGTGCCGTGCCCGGAATTCGACGCCTCGGCTATGCTTTTTACCGGACGGTACTTTTTGGCTGTGTAGTAATCGGTTATTACAACCATCAACACCGTTACCGCGAGTCCTATCAATGCGGGTATAAATATTTTTATATAGCCCGCGCCGAAATATATTTTTGACGTTATAAAAAACAGCACCGCCGACGCGACAAGCGACGCGACAAGTCCGCGGTACAGCGCCTTCATAATATCCCCGCTCTTGCCGAGTTTGACGAAAAATATTCCGATGACGGATGCGATAATCGCAAGCCCGCCGATGATAAACGGAAACAGGAGATTGATTCCGGAATAAGTTGCCGCCGCGCCAATGATTATGGAAGCGGCCAGGGTTACCGCGTACGTTTCAAAAAGGTCTGCCGCCATTCCCGCGCAGTCGCCCACATTGTCGCCAACGTTGTCGGCTATGACTCCAGGGTTTCTCGGGTCGTCTTCCGGTATCCCTGCTTCTATTTTCCCGACGATATCCGTTCCGACATCGGCCGCTTTGGTGAAAATTCCTCCGCCGAGACGCGCGAAAATAGAAATTAAGCTCGCGCCAAACCCGAGTCCCACAAGCGCTCCTGTCTGCGCCCCGGACAGGAAATAAAATCCGGCGACCGCGAGCAGACCCAGCGCTACGACAAGAAGCCCCGTTACGGCCCCTGCTTTGAACGCAAGCGAAAGCGCCGGCTTAAGACCGCCTCTCGCGGCTTCCGCCGTTTTTGAGTTTGCCCTCACCGAAACATTCATTCCTATGTATCCCGCCACAGCCGACATAACCGAGCCGACTAAAAATCCCAGCGCCGTAACCCAACCCAAAAATATCGCTATCAAAACGAAAAGAGCCGCCGCCACGATACCCACCGTTTTATATTGGCGGTCAAGATACGCCCTGGACCCCGCCTGAATGGCTTTTGAAATTTCAACCATTCTGTCGTTACCGGACGACTGTTTTGAAAGCCACTTGATAAGATACCCCGCGTATAAAATCGCTACGCAAACCGGAACAAAAATTAAATAATGCATAGGTATTGAAAAATTATTCTTTGACGTTTTTATTTTCTGTCGTTTCCGAAGAACCTTCATGTGGCGTTACGGTTTCAGTAGACGCCGGCGCGGTCGCTACTCCTCCTTCCTGTACCTCGTCGGGATTCGATTGCGAACGCACGTCTATTTTCCATCCGGTGAGCTTTGCCGCAAGGCGCACGTTCTGCCCTCCTTTTCCTATCGCAAGCGACAGTTGGTCTTCGGCGACAATCACGCGGGCCTCGCGGCGCGCGAGCAGTTCAACCGATTTCACTTTGGCCGGAGAAAGAGAACTCGCTATGAAATTTTCCGGATCTTCGGACCATTCGACGATATCCACTTTTTCATTACCCAGTTCATTCGTAACCGCCATAACTCTCATACCGCGCTGGCCTACGGCCGAGCCTACGGGGTCAACGCTTTCGTTATTCGAGGCAACCGCGACTTTGGCGCGGCTTCCCGGCTCACGGGTTACGTTTTTTATTTCAACAACGCCCTCCGCCATTTCCGGAATCTCGGTTTCGAAAAGTTTAACGATAAATTTCGGATGCGCGCGCGAAAGCACTATTCCCGGACGCCTCGGATCGTCCTGAACCGCGAGTACGAAAAACTTCATTCTCTGCCCAACGCGGTAGTGTTCGCTCGGAATGCTTTCGTTCGGGAACATGATTCCCACGGCGCGTCCCAAATCAACGTAAACATTTCCCCTCTCGAAGCGCTGAATAATGCCGCTTACGACCTCGCTTTCTTTGCCCACGAATTCCTGTTGTATGGATTTTCTTTCCGCTTCCCTGATACTTTGAAGCACGACTTGTTTTGCCGTCTGCGCCGCTATTCTTCCGAAATCGTCGTGTGATTCGAGCGGAAAATCCATTTCTTCTCCTGGCACTGTGTCCGGTTTTATCTTTTTCGCCTCTTCCAAAAAGATATGTTTGTCTGAATTATAGCGCGGCAAAAGCGATTCATCCTCGCTGTTTTCCGCTAACGCGGTTCCTTTTTCCTCTTCGTATTCACCTTGTTCCGCGTCGTTTACTACCCGCACCTCATCCGGAGACACCACGGTCTTGACCTGGAAGAAATTCATACCGCCCGTAGTCAAATCGAATTTGGCGCGGATTACTTCGGTTTTTTTTCTATACTCCCTTTTATAAGCAACCGCTATCGCCACCTCAACGGCCGCGAGAACCTTATCCGGAGATATTCCCTTCTCCGAGGCAATCTGATTGATGGCCGCGGTTAATGATTTTGTGTCCATGTTTTATTTTTTATATTAGTTTATATTATCACTCCTTACTCTATACCGCCAAATAAGCGAATTACGGTATTCGGATAAAAAACATCCGTTCTCGCTAATTAACGGAACGGTTATCTTATATTACACGAATGTTATAATGTTGCAACCATTCGTTATTCGGTTATCATGCGCCTCTATCTATAATTATACCACAATATCTGCAAATAGTCCACCATTGACACATAGAATAATATATTATGTATTATATTTTCGTGTACCTCCAGCTACCCCACATTTTCATAATGCCTCGCTATAAAATCGTTTCCAACTTTTGATAAGGCAATAAGATCTAATCTGTATCCCCTGTTCTCATTTATCATTTCTTTCCGTGCGTTCGCATAAAGCGACGCGATTCGCCTGAATTTTTTCATTTTTGCCACCGACATATTATCCTCCGGTTTTAACCCTCCAAAACTGAATTTTCCAACGGTTTTAACTTCCACAAAAACGACCGTGCCATTTAGTTCTTTCGCTATTATATCTATCTCTCCTACCTGGAGCCGGAAGTTGCGCTCGATAATTTTATAGCCCTTTCTTTCAAGAATGTCACAGGCATAGTCCTCCCCATCCTTCCCAAGCGATTGTTTCCGGTTTGCGTCGCTGTCTTTTTCAACCATATCTCAACTATACACCCCATCATCCGCTTGGTCTTGGTTCGACCCTGTGGATTACTGCCTAATTTAAGACACTTTCAAAAACCATTTTCTGACCCCCGATTTTTGTTTCAAAATGTTTCACGTGAAACATTTTCAAGTGCGTTTTTCAAGAAATGTAGGTTTCATCGCATTACCAGCTTGTTGTAAAAAATGTTTCACGTGAAACATTTTTGTGTATCATTTTTCAAAAGTGTAGGTTTCATCGCATTACCAGCTTCCGAGTTTTATTTAAGCAGGTTTTTCAGTTTTTCCTGTTTTTTCAATTTTTATGACCAAATTTAAAACAACAACTTAGTGCTTCCAACTTATCCACAATATGTGGATAACTTATCGTATCACTAAAAATAAGTTCAGAAACGAATTTATACGGTTTCCGCCAGTACAGTTCTGCCGCTTGCCGCCGATGTTTCAATATTTTCCGCAATGGTGGGGGAATGTCTTTATCGTTTCCACATTATGGCGGAAAAATCCCCCTAAATATCTATATCATTTTAAGCGACAATTTCCGGTCCGGTTAAAATTGAATTTTGCCAAAATTTAGCATTTAATTAAAAGCACACACAAAACCATATGGCAAAAAAATCAAAAAATAAGAAAGAAACTCCAGCCGTGAAAAAACAAAGCGCAAAAATTTCCGATTCTCTTCATCCGGACATTTTGAAAACTATTTGGGTTGTTCTTTTTTTGGGAATAGCAATATTATTCCTGCTCGCGGGAGTTAGACAGGCGGGGCCGTTCGGTAATTCGGTATACAATGCGTTAACTAAATTTTTCGGATGGGGGTATTTCTTATTCCCCATGATTTTTTTCATACTCGCGTTTTCATTGTTGTCGGACGAAGAACGCGACTTCAAGCGCGATATATGGATAACCGCCGGAGCGAGTATTCTTATTTTCATATCCGGGCTCGGGTTTATAGACATTATCGCGAACGGACATGGGGGACTGTTGGGTAGCTTTACAGGAAAATTAAAACAGCCGTTCGGAACTCCAGCGTCCATTCTTATAACATTTATTGTTTTCGTGATATCGTCTTTGGTTGCGCTCAACCGTCCGCTGAATCTTAATATAAACTTTCCGCTTTTCCGTAAAAAAGACGCCTACGAAAATTACGCGGATGAGGAAAAAATCGCGGAGCAAAATACGCCGGAATACGCGCAGAAAAATACCAAGGAGAAATTATCCAGAGACAAAAAAAGAGGGGAGAGTTCTTCCGGCGCGCGTGATGAAATTCCGGAATTTGTTACCGATTCGGAAAAATTAACGGAATTAAAACAGAAGCGGATAAAAAATTACATCGCCCCGCCTCTTTCCATTCTTTCTTCAACGATAGAAAAACCGACGATAGGCGACCTGCGCGCGAACGCGAATATGATAAAGCGCACGCTTGAAAGTTTCGGTATATCGGTTGAAATGGGAGAAATAAACGTCGGACCTACCGTAACGCGCTACACATTGAAACCGGCGGAGGGGGTTCGTTTGTCAAAAATCATAGCGTTGAATCAAGACCTCGCGCTTTCGCTCGCGGCGCACCCTATAAGAATCGAGGCGCCTATTCCCGGAAAATCGCTCGTTGGCATAGAAGTTCCCAATAAGGCGGCGGCGATAGTGCGTCTCGGAAGCATATTGCTTTATCCTGAATTTCAAAAATCCAGCTTACTCACGTTCGGTCTCGGTAGAAATGTAAGCGGCGAACCGATATTCCAGGATATAAGCAAAATGCCGCACCTTTTAGTTGCCGGCGCCACAGGAAGCGGAAAATCAATAATGCTACACGCGATTTTACTGTCCATTCTTTTCAAAAATTCACCGGACACGCTGCGACTCATATTGGTTGACCCGAAGAGAGTCGAACTGTCCGTATACGGCGGCATTCCTCATCTTCTCGCGCCTGTTATAACGGAAAACAAAAAAGCGCTTGGTTCTCTTAGGTGGGCGATACAGGAAATGGACCGCAGGTATCAGCTTCTTCTTGAATCGGGTTCTCGCGATATAAAAAGTTATCACAAAAACCACAGCGACTTGCCTTACATATTAATAGTGATAGATGAACTCGCCGATCTTATGTCTTCATACGGGAGGGAAGTTGAGGGCGCGATAATCCGCCTCGCCCAGATGGCGCGCGCGACTGGCATTCATTTGATCGTATCAACGCAGAGGCCATCGGTTGAAGTTATAACAGGTCTTATCAAGGCGAATATTACGACTCGAATCGCTCTTCAAGTCGCAAGCCAGGTTGATTCGCGCACGATTCTTGATTCCGCCGGAGCTGAAAAACTTCTCGGAAGAGGGGACTTGCTTTTCGTTTCGTCCGAATTGTCAAAACCGAAACGCGTTCAGGGAGCGTACATCTCGGAAGATGAGATAAAAAAAGTTGTTGAATTTATAAAGAAAAATAATCCGTCTCTTTCGCAGGACTTCATAAACGGCTCGTCGCTTGAGGAAGCAAATGACCGTCCTTCGCTTGACGCTCCGAATTTTGAAGCATTTGAGGAAAAAGCGGACGACGACGAACTCTATGAGGAGGCGGTTGAAGTCATAAGAAGCGCCGGCAAAGCGTCCGCGTCTTTACTCCAGCGCCGTCTTAAAGTTGGCTATGCCCGCGCCGCGCGACTCCTTGATATGATGGAAGAGCGCGGAGTAGTTGGCCCCGGCGAAGGCGCGAAACCGAGAGATGTTTTGTTATAATAAATTGTCATAGACGGCGGATAAGAATGTGGTCTCCCCACGGTATGAAGCCCACGCCTATAATGGTGGGAGATTCGCGTTACATAAGAAACGCGCGCTTGTGCCAAAAACCCTCACGCGATAAAATAGTCATTATGACAGATGAGTTTAAGAACAGTTTCTCCGATATTATACTTGAAGCGATGCGCGCCAAGGGCGTGTCGCTTGATTATCTATCGCAAACAACCGGCATTTCCGACCGTTTTTTGTCGCTTCTCATCGAAAAGCGCGTGGAGGAATTGCCCCCATCCCCATATCTTCACGGATACATCATAAAAATATCAAAGGCGCTTGGATTGGATGGTGAACAGGTCTGGATTAAACACTTCAAAGATGCTGATTTTGTGCGCAAAACCGGAACGAGTAATACGCTTCCGGGCAACATGTTCCTAAGGCGCCGGTTAAACAAAAAGATTGTCGCGTTCTCCGTTTTGGGAATTATTGTGGCGGTGTATGTTTTTGTACGGCTTTATTCGTATTTCGGAACGCCGGAACTGTCGCTTTCGGGAGTGGAAGACAATATGGTAGTCAAAGAGGAAAACTTCACGCTGAAAGGAAAGACGCCTCCCACAAACGACTTGATTCTGAACGGCGAACAGATTTATCTTTCGAGCGACGGGAGTTTTGAGAAAGAAATAAAACTTTCGCCCGGATTTAATACGCTTAAATTCAACGTGAAAAAATTTCTCGGCAAGGAATACACAATCGAAAAAAGAATTTTCTTTGAAGTCGCAACCAGCGCCCCCGCAATCGTTCCGGAATTCGAAACGAGTGGCGAGTTATCCGGCGGCGGATTATAATATCTAAAAATGAATACAAAGAAAAATGTAAAAGAAACGGACGGTAAACCGATAGGAGACAGTATAGAGTCGCTCATGGAGTCGCTTCGCTCCAGATTTGGCGAGGGAGCCGTGATGACTCTCGGCAATCATCTTCATACGAAAGTAGAAGTTGTTCCGTCCGGCTCGTTTTCGCTCGATATGGCTTTGGGCGGCGGATTGCCGAAAGGACGAATTATAGAAATCTTCGGGCCAGAGAGTTCGGGGAAAACGACTCTCGCTCTCCACGCGATAGCCGAAGTTCAGAAGCGCGGCGGGAAAGCGGCGTTCATAGACGCTGAACACGCGCTCGACCCCGAATACGCGGCGAGAATAGGCGTGAAGGTAAAAGACCTTATCATTTCCCAGCCCGACAACGGCGAAGAGGCGCTGAACATTCTTGAAAGCGTGGTACGCTCCGGAATAATAAACATTGTTGTCGTGGATTCTGTGGCGGCGCTTACGCCAAGGGCGGAAATCGAGGGAGAAATGGGCGCGCAGCATATCGGACTTCAGGCGCGGCTTTTGTCGCAGGCGCTCCGAAAACTTACGGCGATAGCGGCCAAAACCAGCACGATTATAATTTTCATAAACCAGCTACGGATGAAAATAGGGATAATGTTCGGCAATCCGGAAACGACTCCGGGCGGGATGGCTCTGAAGTTTTACTGTTCGGTGCGCATAGACGTGCGCCGCATCGCGCAGGTGAAAAAAGGCGAGGAGGTGATAGGGAACAGGACGAAAGCGAAAGTCGTAAAAAACAAAGTTGCTCCGCCGTTCAGGATTGCTGAATTCGATATTATGTACGGTGAGGGTGTTTCGTATGAGTCGGATGTTTTGAATACCGGAATTAAATACGGCGTTATCGCGAAAGCCGGCGCGAGTTTGTCGTTTGAAGGAGAAAAACTCGGAGTTGGATTCGATAACGCGCGGTTGAAGCTCAAAGAGGACAAAAAAACGCTTGAAGCGATAAAAAAGAAAATAAAAGAAACGGCGGAGAAGAAAGGAGTAACGCCGGCCGAGGTAGAATAAAATATCTGATTTTTTATTAAGTCCCCGCTCTGATGTCCCGCCGCTTGCGGCGCGGTTATTCATTCTTTTGCGAGCGTGAAAAAATTTTCAAATAGTTTCGCGACAAGAATGGGGCCGGTACCGCCGGGAGTGGGAGTGAAGTTAATTTTTAATTTGTAATTTTTAATTTTTAAACTTTCGGAGTCGAAATCGCCGGAGAATTTACCATTCTTTAAGCCGTAACCGAAGTCAACCACAAGCGCGGTTTCTTTTAACATTTCCGGTTTGATAAGTCCGGGGACTCCAGCGCCGCACACCGCTATATCCGTCTGCTTCAAAACCGCGAAGTCGCTTCCCTTATCCAAAAGATAAAGTTCCCGTACTTTGCCCGCGCACCAAACCGCTATCGGCTTGCCGACTAAATTACCGAGACCGACAACAGCAACCCGCGAAGTATTAAGCGGATAGTTTGCCGCTCGCGATATTTCTTCAAACGCGCCGACAGCCGGAGGAAGCGCCGGATTCCGTCCGGCGTAAAATGCTCCGAGCGCGCGTTCGCCGAGAACGTCAACGTCTTTCTCGCGCGGAATAGCGTTCAGAACATACTGCGAATTGATGTGGGCGGGGAGTGGAAGCTGGACAATGGCACCGCCGCATTTTCCGCCTAATACTATTTTCAACGCTTCTTTTCGAAGCTTATCCTGCGATATATCGTTTAAAAATTTGTAAGTCCTGAAATCAACGCCGAGAGCCGCCGCGGTTTTTTCTTTTTGTTTTATAAAACTTTCGGAGGCCGAATTTTCACCAATTAAAAACGCCGCGAGGAATTTCTTCGGTTTTTCAAGCTGTTTCAGCTTATCGATTATCTCTGTGGCTATTTTCTTACCATCTATAATCATTAAAACCATCTTAACAGCGCAGGCGCTTGATTAACAATAGCGGGCAGATATAAAAGATTGTCCCCCGACTTTATGGGTCGGGGGACGATGATTTTACCAAGCGCTTGTAGTTTTACCAAGCGCTTCCTGTTTGTCTTTATCTATTTTTTTGGGCTTTTCCCCCCACGGGAACCACCCGTTTCTTTCTCTCTCTTCTCGATGATGTAAAAAACTACTACAGATGTGCAATGCACATCTGCGTATGTTCTTCATGTTAGGAGAGATTTGAACTACCCAATCCGCACTTTTCGCCCAAATAGGGGCTATTTGTGCGTTTGGTTGAAGATATCTAAATTCTTTTCCTCCTCTCTTTCTTATTTGTGGGAATGGCTTGTCAAAAAGGGCAATTTTGCATGCCGACATCGGTTTAATTAAATCCGCGGAAATTTCTAACGAGGACAGATAAATCTGTCCAATAACATCTTTGTTATTTATTTCGGTGAAAATTTCCATGCTTTTCGTACAATCTGACAACGTAAAAAGTATGATTTCAGACATAACCAACTCCTATAAAAACATTAATTCGGTTATTAAATAACAAAACCCTCGATTTTTGTCGGGGGCTTTTTGCAAACTTCCTCTTTTGTTTTATCGAGAACCTCTGCAAAAAACCTCCGACCGGTTGCCCGCGGCGACAAGCAAGCGCGCCGCAAGCGGTAAAAGAATAATCGTCCAAAGGTTACTCGCGAAGTCCATATAATTTAGTTCATTGTATTACGGCACCTCGCGAATTGTCAATTTTTCATCGTAAATTTGCCGCAAAGTTCTTTTACTTGCGATTCGATTTCCGGACGGCGGGATTTTTTGACAAGCGTTTTATCTATGATTCCAGCGATTATTTTCATTTCTTTTTCCTTCATACCGCGAGTTGTAATGGCGGGCGTGCCGATACGGATTCCCGAAGGATCGCCCGGGTTTCGCTCGTCAAACGGAATCATATTTTTATTAACAACTACGCCGACACCCTCAAGTAAATCGCTTGCTGTTTTGCCGGAGATGCCGCGCGACATAGTATCAACCAAAAACAGGTGGGTATCCGTTCCTCCGGAGATGATTTTCCAGCCCAAAGCGTCCAACTCATTCGCGAGTATTTTAGCGTTCTCGACTACATGTTTGGCGTAGCTTTTGAATGACGGCGCGGCGGCTTCTTTAAGCGCTACGGCGATGGCGGCAATCTGGTTTATATGCGGCCCGCCCTGTATGCCGGGAAACACCGACCTGTCTATTGCCGCCGAAAATTCTTTTCTTGAAAATATTACGCCGGCGCGCGGACCGCGGAGCGTCTTGTGAGTCGTCGTCATAACGACATCGGCATATTTGAAAGGGGACGGATAAAAGCCGCCAGCGACAAGCCCCGCGAAGTGCGACATATCAATGAAAAGCAGAGCGTTAATTTCATCAGCGATGGTGCGCATCCTTGAAAAATCAATTATGCGCGAGTACGCGCTTCCTCCGGCTATTATGCATTTCGGTCTCTCGATGAGCGCCCTGTTCAAAAGCTCGCCATAGTCAATTTCTTCGCTTATCCTGTCAACTCCATAGCGCGTCTGTTCCCATAGTTTCCCTGTTATACTCGCCTTGTGGCCGTGCGTCAGATGTCCACCGGCATCAAGCGACATTCCCATTATCTTTTCACCGATAGGAATAAGCGCGCTTAATACGGCAAGGTTGGCGGGGGAACCGGAGTACGGCTGAACATTAACGCTCCATTTGGCTTTGGAAAGACGGAACAACTTCATCGCCCGCGATTTTGCCAATTCTTCGATATCGTCAACATTTTTTCCGCCCGCGTAATACCTCGCGCGCGGGTACCCTTCGGCGTATTTATTCGTAAAAACGCTTCCGAGCGCTTCAAGCACGTCGCTCGAAACATAGTTTTCGGAGGCAATAAGGTTAAGCGTGTTTGCCTGCCGCTTTGATTCTTCCGAGATTATTTTATACACATCCCTGTCGCGCATAAATTCGATCCACTAAAAAAATAGCGGCATATACATCACTATCATTCCAAGCGCGAGAATCATCACCACGACAAATATAAGCACTTTGTGTTTCTTGGGGTTCAAAAACATATCTTAATTAAATTATAGCAAAGCGCCCTGCGGGTCAGGTTCTTTTTCCTCGTACTTCAGTTCGACTTTCGCCATTTCCGGATTATTTCTCTGCGGAATCCACAGATATTTTTGGGCTTTTATAAGGTCGAAAATCTGCTTCGTTATCTTAACGTCCTGCTTGCAGTATTCCTTGAGTTTTTCCATTTCCCCGTTTTTATACCACTCTATGGCCTCAAGCCCGTGGCCGGTTTTCCTTATTCCGAGATTCGCTTCGCTAAGCAAATCCAAACTTATCCGCCGCCCCCATTTGTTCTCAATTTGTTCGAGGATATCGTAGTGGGGAACCGCCCCAAGATTGAATTTGAAATAGTTATTCAGAATAGGCACGTCGAAACGCTTGCTTGAAAAACCTATAATAAGCCCCGCTTTGCGCATCATTTCTCCCAACTCGTCAAGTTCCCGTTCTTCAAAACAATAGTACTCGTCCTTGTCATAAGAGTATGCCGCCGCTACGGATATTTCAAACTTGTGCATATTCGCTTCTCCGCCTATGTCCGCGAAAGTGTTTTTCGTTTCCACGTCAAATACTATCTTATCCATGTTGTTATTCTGCGCGCGATAACACGCGCGTATTTCTAAAAGTAAGGCGGTAAGGATAGGGTGTCAACAGTATGTATAATGCAACCCTATTCTGGACTCCATGGGCATTTTTACGACGTTTGCCTTCGACCATTGTAGCATGAACTGAACAGGCGACAATTTGTTTCT
>MFKJ01000002.1 GCA_001779535.1 Candidatus Jorgensenbacteria bacterium RIFCSPHIGHO2_02_FULL_45_20 | reverse complement strand
CGCCGCTTAACATCGGTGTTTGATGTACATATACACCACGGGAAACCGAAGTCGGGAAAGAAATTACGGTAACCGTTTATTATTATCTATTACGCAATAAGGCCTTTCATTCGTCAACACTCGGGCCCGGAATCGTCTCAGCGGAAATACCATTCGACTCCCCGCTTACACGTAAAATGTCCTTATCTATCTTGGCGAATTCCTTATACGCGCTGTTATACATATTAACTGTCGTCCCGAGATGACCACCGAGCTTTTTCAAAAACGACTCGTAGCTCCCCATATGCTTTCCCAACTCCTCGACGCGCTTCCTTATTTCCTTTGCGGACTCTTCAATCTGAAGCGCTTTCAAACCCTGAAGCACCGTCTGAAGATAGGCATGAAACGAAGTGGGTGAAACTATGATCACATGATATTTTCCGGCAGCGCGCTCAATCAGATTCTCCGTATCTTCGGTTACGGCGCCTACTTTGTTGACTATCAAATCGTAATAAATCGCCTCGTGCGGGATAAACATAAAAGCGAAGTCCATGGTATTCTCTTCGGGGCGTATGTACTTTGACGTCTCAACAATTCTGTTTTTCAGGTCGCTCACAAAAAGTTTTTCGAACCGGTCGCGCTCGCTGTCATCGCGCGCTTCGGTTATGCGGTTGTAATTTTCGAGCGAGAACTTCGAGTCAACCGGAATTATCTTGTCGCGCACGAAAACCGCCGCGTCAACAATCATCCCATCTTTGAACGCGTACTGCATCTCATAGCTCCCCGGCGGAAGGACATTTTTCAATAATGTTTCAAGGTAATATTCGCCGAGCACTCCTCGCTGCTTCGGATTTTTCAGAATATCCTGGAGCGACTGCAATTGGTCGGCGAACCCTACCACCTGTCTGTTTGTTTCGTCAAGTTTGGCAAGGCGGTCGGTAACGTCTCTTATTATTTTCGCGCTCTCCGCAAACTGCCTTTCCATAACGCGCGTTGATTCGCTTACACGCGAGTCAACCATGCGATTCATTTCGTTTAGTTGATTTTGCAGAAGCAGGAACGCGTGGGTATCGGCACCATCGGTTTTCTTTACGCGCGAGCGTAGAAACACCGCCCACAATACTCCGCCGGCGATAACAATAACTCCTATGACTACTATAAAAATGTTTAATATGTTCATATGCCTCGTTTTAATTTATATGGACAATCACGGCAAGCGCGATAAAAAGAATCGCGCTTAAAACGACGTTTGTTGAAAACGCGATATATGAAAGCGCCCTGTCGCGAAAAAAGAAAAATTCTCCTAAGACGAAATTCAAAATAGTCATAAAAAATCCAAGAAGCCACAGACCCAAAACATTCGAATATTCGCCGAACATTGAAATGCCGCGTATCCCGTCGAATTTCAAAATGAATGGCGCGGAGGAATCAGACGCCGCGAAAACCGCTATGAGAAGGCCGGCGGCGAGAATAGTGAGCGTCCCGATAAAAATCGTTCTGGTATTTTTTTCGCCCCAAAAATTTACTCGGATGTGATAATTAGACATAACCACCGATTTCCTAATAATACCAATTGTATCCTCATGAAACAAATGAACGTAATTCCTGGCACTAATCGCCAAACCCGTAAATTTTCAATTTGCCGTCCATGAGCTCGGCCATAACAGTGCCATCCGTATCGGTTCTCCACACGCGGGCACCTGTCTTTGTAAGCCGTTCTAATACATCCGCGGAAGGGTGCCCGTACGAATTCACTCCGACCTCGATGAAAACCGCCGCGGGGTCGACCGCCTGAAGAAACAAACTTCCGCTCGAATACCTGGAACCGTGATGCGGTATTTTCAAAATATCGGCTTTGACTCCGGAAAACATAATCGCTTTTTCGGTTCTGTCGCCTATATCTCCGGTGAAAAGCGCTTTCAACTCTCCTGTTTCCAAAAGCGCTACTATACTCGTGTCGTTTGTTTCCGTCTTGGGACTTATTTCTTTCGGCGGCCAAAGCACGCGGATAACCGAATCGCCGTTCCTCATTACATCGCCCTTAGCTATTGAAACGCGTGTGGCTTTCGATTCTTCAATAGCCGACTTCAAATCATTTAACCCTTCGCCTTTTTCTTCAAAATCAAACCCGTTTGTCAAAACCGCGCCGACAGAAACACGTCTCAATATCTCGACCAATCCGCCGAAGTGGTCTCTCTCCGGATGCGTCAATATAACCGCATCTATGGAACGGTTCCAAACTGAAAATATTTTCCCTATTTCGGAAAGCACCATTCCGTTCGGAGGCCCGCCGTCAATAAGCACTCTCGCGCCCGTCGGAAAAACGATAAGCTCGCTGTCGCCCTGCCCCACGTTCAAAAAATATATGCGGGCGTTTCTGTTCTCGCCGCCCGCTATGCATATAAGTCCGTAAAAATCGAATGCAAGGATTATTAGCGCGGCAAAAACCGCGCGGATAAATTTACGCTCTATCGTATTTGAAATAAACTGCGGCGTATATTTTGGGAATCGCATGTGAAAATACTATACCGCAAACGGCATAGTATCGGAATCCTCCAAAACCGGCCACCTTGCCAATACTATGAAACGGCTTTCTTCACATGGTTCGTTCCCGTCGCAGGAAACGCGGCATTCGAGCGAAACAGGAGAGTGTGGTTACAAGCGCGACATAATAAAAAACAACTGCGACAGGAGAAAATCGAAAAGATATTTTGCCTCCGAGAGCGCTTGAAAAATTTATCACACTTATTTCAAATTGTAGCAAAAACTCCGTAATCGTTCCCGGCAAAGCCGAAAGGAAGGGAATGGCGAGCGAAACAAGCACGGTTAAAAATCCGAGCGTCATGGTCGCGGGCATAACAGTAAGCATCACCACATTCGCGGGAATCGAAACCAAAGCCACGGAATCGAAATACGACATTATTATGGGCAAAACGGCAACTTGAGCGGAGACGGTTGATAAAAGATTTTCTTTCCACTTCCACGAAAACATTCCCGCGCGAGAAACTATCCCGAATGTTCTTTCAATATGGGGCTTTAGATAAGCTATCCCGAGAAACGCGGCAAACGAAAGTTGGAATCCGGCATCGAAAACCAAAACGCGCGGATTCGCGATAATCATTCCCAAAGCCGATAAAATCAGCACATTTTTCAAATCGTCGCCGTTGCCGAAAAGTTTGCCGAAAAGAAGCATAACGCCCATTATGCCCGCGCGCGTAACCGACGGAGACGCTCCCGTCATAAGCACAAACGCGGCTATAAACGCTGAAGACAAAATAAATGAACGCGTAGGCGCAAGGAAGCGCGAAAACAAAAACACCGCGGCGAGCGCCACTATGGATATGTTATAACCCGAAAGCGCGACTATGTGAGTTGTTCCGCTCGCTCTCATATTTTCGCGGAAACTTTCTGAAAAATCGCCGGTATCGCCGAGAAGTATACCCTGAAGAAGCGCGGCTTTTTCGTACGAAAGCGTTTTCCGGACAGCTCCAGAAACCAGACCTTTGAATCCTAATAAAACAATCCTAACGCGCGAACCGTGCCCGCCGGATATTAAAGTTGTTTCCGGAAACGAAACAACTCCGCCGATTTTTTCTTTTTTGAGATAATTTCCATAACTCCCGAAGGGAACGGGTTTTATCTCTCCATAAAACTCCACCAAGTCGCCGTACGCGAACTCGGGAAACCGCGCGATTTTCACGAGAAGGTTTCCGTCGTATGGTTCGGACAAACGGATTTTTACGTCCTGGCTTTTTTCGTTAAACTCCGGCTCCGCATAAATCACCCCTTCTATTTTATAATCTTTGCCGAACGGAATGTTTCTGTTCACTATTATATCGGCAAACCCGAAATGTAAAGCTCCCAAAAAAACGATGAATGCGCCGCAGGATAACGGCAAAAAATCTCTTGCGCGAAAAAAGAACGCCAAAACAATACTTAAAAGAAAAACTGCCGAAAGTACCAGAAACATAGTCGTCCCCCACCCCATACTCGCGATAAACGTTCCAAATAAAAAACACGCCGCTCCCCAAAAAAATTTTTTGTGCGGAGCGTCGGTTAACCTGCCTGTCGGAAACATGGATAAAAAAACGCCGTGCGCGGTTATCTGTTCCGCAAGGAAACTTTCCTGCCCTCGTTTTTTCTGTGTTTCTTTTTCGCGACTTTTCTGGCTTTATTCATATCTATAGGCAATGTTATCACGCGGCGGCCGGCAAATCCACGCACGTATCGCATGCTCCGCAGTTTTTGTCGCCGTACTCTTCGCCGAAATACGCGAGGAGCATCTTCCTTCGGCAGGAACAAGACGTGCAGAACTCAATCAGTTTCTCAAGTTTGTATTCCGCGACATCGGCCCTCGGCGCGTTTCTCATCTGGTCTATGAAAAACTGATGTTTCATTTTATCGCTCCAGCTGAAAAACAATATGCAGTCGGATTGCTTGCCGTCGCGTCCCGCGCGTCCCGTCTCCTGATAATACCCTTCTATGTTTTTCGGAATATCGTGATGTATCACGAATCTTACGTCGCGCTTGTCTATACCCATCCCGAATGCGATCGTAGCCACAATTACGCGCGCTTCGCCGCGCTGGAATTTGTCCTGGTTTTCGGTTCTCTCTTTCTGCGGAAGCCCCGCGTGGTATGAAACCGCCGCTATTCCGTCGCTTTGCAAATTCGCGGTTACCTGTTCGGTAGATTTTCTGCTGTGGCAATATATGATGCCTGACCAGTTCGGATGGTCTTCCACGTAACCGAGTATATGGTAATAGGTGTTTTGTTTGGGGCGTATTATGTAATTCAGATTTTTTCTGTCGAAACTTCCGACGTGCTCGGCGAACTTTTTGAACCTAAGCTGGCTCTTTATATCTTCGCGCACCTTGCGGGTTGCCGTCGCGGTAAGCGCTATAAACGGCGCGCGCGGAAACTTGTCGCGCAGTTCGCCGAGTTTTCTGTATTCCGGACGGAAATCGTGCCCCCATTCCGAAATGCAGTGCGCTTCGTCAACGGCGATGAAAGAAATTTCCACGCCGGAAAGAAATTCCAAAAACCCTTCTTTCATAAGACGCTCCGGCGCCACGTAAAGAAGTTTTACCCTGCCGTCCAAAACTTTCTGTTTCGCTTCGCGCCCCTCCTGCGCTCCCTGGCTGCTGTTCAAAAACGCCGCCGGAATATTTTTGCGCTCCATTGAAGCTACCTGGTCTTTCATAAGAGCTATAAGAGGAGAAACGACAAGAGCGGTGCCGGGAAGCTCAAGTGAAGGAAGCTGGTAGCAGAGCGACTTGCCCGCGCCCGTAGGCAGAACCACAAGCACGTCCTTTTTCTGGAGCACGTCAGCGATAATGTCTTCCTGAAAAGGCATAAACGCATCAAACCCGAAATGTTTTTTTAACATTTTTTTCATATTCGTTCGAGTATCGCTTTCGCCTCCGAGGCGCTTTTTATTTTCATCATTTTCATTCTTAATTCTTTAGCGCCGTCAAATCCGCGGATATACGCGCTGAAATGTTTTTTCATAATATCAAAGTTCTTCGCGGAAGTGGAGCGGTTAAGATAAGAATTGCCGAAAAATTTTTCGAACATCCGAGTATGTCGGACGGTCGCGCGTAGACGCGCTTCGGCCGAGACGACACGCGCCTTTCGCTTTTCGTATCCGCGGGCTTTGAAGGCGGCGGCGTTACGGAAAATCCATGGAGCGCCGAGCGCGGCGCGGCCGAGCATTACTCCGTCCGCGCCCGATTCACGCGCGCGTTCCGTGGCTTCAAAAAGATTGTTCACGTCCCCGTTGCCGATAATGAGCGGACGTACCTTTCGCCTGCCATAAAATTTGTCGCGGAGCTCAACTGCCCGCGCTACGCGTTCCCATCTCGCGGGCACTTTAGAGAGCTCGCTTGCCGTACGCGCGTGGATCACGACCGCCGCCGGCTCTGTCTCGAAAATACGCGGGAGCCAATTTTCCAAAATGTCTTTTGAATACCCGAGACGCGTTTTTACGGAAACCGGAATCGCTTTCCCTAACACGACCGCGCCTTTTTTTGTTTCAATTATTATTTTTTTCGCCTGAATCGGATTCTTTATAAGCGCCGCGCCCGCGCCCTGCTTCACCACCGCGCGGTCGGGGCACCCCATATTGATGTCTATTCCGTCAAAACCGAGCGCGGCAACAATCTCCGCGCACTTTCTGAAATTGGCGGGGCTCGCGCCGAAAAGTTGCGCCACAATCGGTTTTTGTTTACTGGTGAATTTAAGTTTTACGGACAACGCTTCGGGGTTATGGAGCATCCCTTCGCACGACACAAACTCCGTATAGAAAACATCCGGCGTGGCGTAACTCGCAACGATTTCTCTGAAAGCAACATCCGTAACGTCGTCCATCGGCGCGAGCGCGAAAATCGGCTTCTTGATTTTTCCCCAAAACCCAAGAGTCATATAGGTATAAGCTACTACAAAGAACCGACCGAGACAATTTGTAATTTTATATACGCGGACAAGTTTGGCTTTGAACCCTAAATCCTAAGCTCTAAACCCTAAATCCTAAACAAATCCAAATGTTCAAATTCCAAAATTCAAAACCTGTCTTTTCTGTTGTTTTTTTCTCATTTTGAATCCATTTTGGACTGTATTCATTAAAAATTTAAAATTTCAAATTGAAAATTATTCTCTGCTTTGTATGGTTTTAAGTTTTTTTTATGGACGTCCGACGTCGTGTACGACGTTGGACGTCCTAACATTTATTTACGCGCGTGCGCGCCGGTTGACACACGGGTTGTTTAGTGGTAATATTATAGATAGTAAAACTTGATAATTCAAGGTGTAAGTGTTTTATAACAATAAGGAGTAGAACGATGAAAAAATTCGGGAGTTTGGGGTTATTACTGGTCATCATTGCTCTCGTGTGTCTCTTGGGAGCAGTGGTTGTCGTAGTTGGGGCCATCCCCAACTACGCCCCCCACGGTTTCATCCGGGGGGAACTTGGGGAGGAAAACCTCAAAATCCAAGGGGAAGGGATTTTGAGGTTCCCGTTGTTAACAAGCAACGGGATTCAATTCCTCGTCTCCGCCTTCGGTCTAGTGGACACACTGGATCAAAAGCTGGCGATGGCGGGCATCTCCATCTGTAGGGTCGGATTTTTTCGCCTTGATATGTTAGGTGGGACAGTGTGGGGAACCGACGAAAAAGTCGCAGGGGTGCGACTCGCCGTTGGCGAAAAATGGACAGTTTTCCGTGACGAGATTTTCTACTCGTTTACGGAACGTCGGTATAAGGGGGAAGCCGACGCGGTTTTCGGAAAAATGTTTTTCATGGGGCCACTTCTTCAATTTGACGGCCCCAGCCGTAAGATGTGGGCAATAATTAAATTTGAGCCCGTTATCCCCGCTTCCTTCGAAGTGTTGTTCCACGGGGTGGAACATCCAGAAGTCATTGTACGGGGGTACATGACTTTCTGATGCAATTTCATTTATCCCGCCAGTTCATTCGGACTCGGCGGGATAAAATTTATCCGCAAAATCTTGCCTTACTATAACCGCACGGATGACGGCAAACTCACAAACGCGCCGTCCACAAAGCGCGCTTTTAATACCTGCCCGACAGTCAAGTTGTTCGCAATTTCCGCGGGAGTCAGGTTCACGCTCCTCACAAGTTTTGAAACGCTCTCATTCTGCCCGTTGCCGAGATATTCCCACACTCTCTTCAATCTCATTTCCAAAAAGTTATTCATATTCGCTTCATCGAGGTGCGTTACGTTTTTTATCGTATCCATAAACTTTTGCTCGTTCTGTTCAAATACCTTGGTCAATTCTTCGAATTGCTTGAAAAATCCGAGCATTGTTTTGCTTTCACCGCCTGAAACACCGTCAAAAAGATTGTTCTTTTTGAAATAATCAACCGCCGCGGCGGCTTCTTTCATACTACTGCTGCCATAAAGCGCGTTATACTGCTCGGCAAGCGACAAATGACTGAAATCGTGGGATATGTCCTTCAAGCCGTTAAAAGCTTTTTCAAAAATTTGGACGGCTTCCGCGCGGCTCTGTACAACAGAAATGTCCGCGACTTTTTCAGCCGTTGAAGAAACAGCGCTTTCCGCGGCACTCTGTGCGGCTGGCGAATCGGCGGTAGCCACAGTGTCGGCTACACTGGATTGCGCCGCGACATTTTCCGCGCCGGATATTTTTGCCCCGCCTTCAGGCAGTGGCGACTCTGAAATATTTTCATGCACTACAGCCGAAGTTGGTTTATGCAACTTTTCATAAGCATCAATAGTTCCGACTCCGCCGGCCGGCTTTCCATTTATGTATTCTTTAACGACGCCCACGCCACCCGGACCATGTTCCAATACGTACGCTGGATTACCCGCCGCGCCTTTCGGTCCCAAATCCAAAACCCACACCTCGGCTCCGGTTGAAGGATTTATATACCCGTTTTTGACGGCTATCCTATACGACTCCGCTCCGGACCACGCGCGCAGGGCCTTCGCATCCGTGGCATCGCCTGTATACCCCCAGCCCTTCGGGTCCGCCTCAAGCTGCCTTTGCAATACATGCGTAACCCCCTTGCCCTCGCCGACAATCGCGCGCTCTAAAACTTCACTGCTCAAAATTTCCGCGCGTGGCTTGGTAACAATGACATCGGTATTTTGCCTCAATTTGGCAGCATTCTCCGCCAATACAGCTCCGTCTCCGGTACTTTCTACTTGCGGTGGAGTAATGGTAACTTTATCAGGCAATACCGAATCTGCCTTTGAGGTAACAAAATTATGGCCCGTCATAACCTTCGGCTTATCCGAAACCAACCCCGCAACCGTATGCGCTATATTCCCCTTCGCTCCCAAAACCATATCGGCTATACTCATCCCCGCCATACCGCCTATGACGCCAGACAAAACAGTGCCGGCAACGTTGTGAATTTTGTATTTTGTCGTGATGCGCCGCATTTTTTCGGCATATTGTCCCGCGATTTTTATATTTTGTTCCGCGATCCGCGACAATGTATGCTCATAATAAATTACTTCGCCGCTTGCTATCATTTTAAAAATATCTTTGCTTTCGCTAACCCCCGCGCCCTCGGCGAATTCAGCGGCTATATTCTTTTTGCTCTCAAATGATTTTTTCGCGAGCGGCTGAAAAACTTTCTTGGAAAGAAAGTAGCCGAAATTCCCACCAATGAGAGAACGGCAAATTCTATACGCTACAAACCCGGCGCCGCCAAAGCCGGCCGCGACGGCAAGAGGAGCCGCGAAGGCGGCAATTCCTCCGCCTATGATTCCGGCGGTGAGCGCGGTACGCAAATTTCTGTTCATTCCGAAATATCCGCCGAGCAGTTTATTCTTGCTTGCCTTCTCTGCGGTATGTTTGAAAAAATTAATAATATGGTCCCATCCTTCGGGATTCAGCGCGCGCCGTGCGTCTATCATAATGTCTTGCCACTTCACCATCTCGGCATTTGCTATTTTAATGGCGGATATTTCCGCGTTCTGCGCTTGTTGTTCAAAATCATCGGCGCCTACGCGCCCTTTGAGACCCTCAAGCCGCGTCCGCAAATATTCAACCTTCAATTCTTTTAGCGAAGATATATAACTCTCCTTCTCAAGCAGAATTCTTTCATTTTGAATGTCTTCCGGCCTCTCGCCGGTACGGACGCGTTCGTTTATCTCCGTCATTATTCTATTGCGAATGAGAGAAACCCGCACAGCCGCATTTATTTCTGCTTCCGAATGGGATATTCGTACACTCTTAATAATATTGTCTTCGTGTTTTGTTTTTTCCTCCGGAGTTTTATACTCAGCCGTCCAATCGAGCTCTTGGAAAACATCCGCCGCAATTAAAAGATTGTCGCGCGAAAAAGCCGACTTGTTATCAGGGTTTATCGGCTCTTTTTCCAAATAGTCATTCAATAAGTCCATATAATTACTTCGCCAAAAGGACCGACTTGTATTCGGCGATCTGCTCCTTGATTATGTCTTCGTAATTCGGGACCTCCTTTTTAAGAAAACCAAGAATCGCATCCGCGTCTTCGGGACTTCCGTCCAGTATCTTTGAAAATTCGGCCTGCTTTTCCGAAGATAGCGCCTCAAAAATCTTAATCCATGCGCCACGCACTATTATATAGACGGCATCGTCAACCACGCCCTGTTTTGCCGGCTCATCAAGACCTTCAAGCTTGAGTTCCTTTAGTAAATCAACTTTCAAAAGTTCCTCTATTTTTGCCTTATCCATAACAAATTATTTTGAGTTTATCTATGACCTTTATTACACCATTATTATAACATATGTCCAGCGAACCAGCCAGGATTAAAATCGCGTGCCATAAACCGCTCCAACACTTTCATTTTATACCATAACGAGCATTGAAACAAACATTATCCTACAGATTTTGTTCTTTGCCGGCAAATTCTTTCCTTTATAACGTTTCGGTATATGTGAAATTTGCGAAGCAAATTTGCGAAACCGAAATACAACGAGGTTTCCGCATAAGCCGTGTTAGCTGACGTGAATAAATTCACGAGCGATAGCGAGGAGAGTTGAAAACTCACCTTACTTAGAAATGTAGAATTTCTTCTGTTTGTAATTTTCAAGGACTTTGGCGCTCGGAAAATAAATTGGTGATGGCAAATTGTTTAAGTCAAACCAGCACCATTCAGTAATTTCATCAGGTTCCATTACTTTTGGCTCTCCCGAAAAAGCATCAGAAAATAAGCCGATAGTGATAAAATGAGCAGTTTCAATAATATCTTGATTAATGCAAATTACATCCATTTTATTGAGTGTAATTCCTGTTTCTTCTAACACTTCTCTTTTGCCCCGTTTTCAAAAGTTTCGCCAAAATCTAATTTGCCACCGGGCATTGTCCATGTTCCAGTGCCATTCAACAAGCTATATGCTTTTTCGGGATCTTCACAACGCTTACCAAGCAACAATTTGCCCTCTTTTAGAATTATTACGCCAACCCCGACACCTACTTTCTTTTTTTCTTCCATAATGTTTTGATTAAATTATAAGCTATATAAATTTTGTGGGCGAGTTTTCAATTTCACTTAATGTTTCGGTATATCTGATGTTTTTGTCCCATTTCAATATTTTTTTAATAAATAGAAAAGGGATAAAAATATGGATTGAGAAAAATTTGCCCTCCTTTTAGTTTTAATTAAGGCAAATTTTTTGAACCTCATATTCGGTGTTGTACGATGTATGACGCAGGCAATTAAATTTTTCTACCTTATTATTTTTGGCAAATTATTTTTCCACAAATTCAAAATCACCATCATTTAATCCATATTCTTTCCTATTTGCATAAAGTTCATCTGTATCAGCAAAAAGACCCATTAACTCTATCTTGCCACTTTCTTTATTTATACGTGCTTTACATTTCATTGTTATTGTTTCATTTAAGTACTTGTCAAAATAAGTGCGTTCATAATATTTTATCTCATATTTTCTTGCGGGGTCGTTTTCAAACAAGAAATCCTCGTCGCTGAGGCCATAACATTCCTTATGTCTGTAAAGAGGCACATCTTCGTTTGGAACAATTATTTTACCTGTTACTTTATCCATAAACGCCATATCGTCTTTTGTTGCAATAGATTGAATTTCACCTGTTTTGGGATCGCGAAATTTAAATGTTTTAAGTTCCTGAGTATTTTTAACTTCTTTATTGTTTTCCATAGGTTTAAAAGTAAATTGCCAAAAAATTATTAATAAAATAGAAGAAAAATTTTAATTGCCGAGTAATATTTCGCACAATGCGCGGCGGCTATGCGAAGTGGACGCGCGAGCCGTCAGGCTCATAGCGGACATTTCGTATAGCCGTGAGTTAGGCGATGTGCCGAAGGCACGAGCCTAACGAGCGGGAACCGCCGCGCATTAGGCAAAATGCCGAAGGCATTTTGCCTAACTGGTTATTATGCGAAAACATTTCATATAGGCGACATTTTTTGTTTGTTATACGAACTAAATAATTGCCGACTTCCTTATTATTTTATCATAATGGAAGAAAAATATGGGAAAAGGGCGTCTGTCCGCCTCTGGAGGAAGCCAAACCCCAAATTAGCATTTTATCAAAAAAGCTTATAGATAATCTGAAGGTTTTACTCTCATAAAAAACAAGTAACGATCTTGTTTTTGAGCGAGAGACGGGAATCGAACCCGCGTTTGTAGCTTGGGAAGCTACCGTACTGCCACTGTACGACTCTCGCTTGTATTAATCCCGCGTGAAATTATTAAACCATATTTCGGAACATCCTATGATGTGCTCATTACATTTTTCGCCCGATCGTGTAAAAAATGTAATGGCGGAAAAATCCCATTTTTTTGTTCATTCCGTGCTGGAACTTGCCGCTTCCCCGTCCGTTTCTTTCGCTTCGCGTTCGGGCACGACAATAATCAGCTTTTCGCCTTCTTTGATAAAATTCGTCTGCGATTTTAGTTCTTTGATGAGATTTTCGGGGTATTTAAAAAAATCTATTTTTCCGGCAATTGATTCGTTCTCTTTCTCACCAGCATCTACGGATTTCTTTAATTCCAACACTTCTGCCTCAATCACGGTTCGCTCTTTGACTATAAGATAAACTCCGCGTCCGAGTAACACCGCGACTGCCGCAACAATAAGTATTTTTAATGTCTTTTTCATCGGCATTATTATACATCAAAAACCGCGCCTCGCCCGAGACCAAGCCGAAATAAAGCTCTTATTTCTTCTTGTTTTCTATAACCTGCAAAGCCACATTTTGCGGTACTTCCGCATAATGGCCGAACTCCATAGTGAACGAGCCCCTACCCTGCGTCATTGAACGAAGTTTTGTAACATAACCGAACATCTCGGCAAGCGGCACGTCGGCATCAACCACGCGCGCCGTTCCGCGCTCTCCCATTTCGTTTATCTTCGCCCGCTTAGCGCTTAAGTCGCCGGTAACATCACCCAAAAAATCGCTCGGCGCGACTGTCTGCACCTTCATAACCGGCTCAAGAAGAACAAGTTTGGCGTTCCTCACGGCTTCCTGAAACGCCATAGCGCCGGCTATTTGGAAAGCGATTTCGGATGAATCGACTTCGTGGAATGAACCGTCATAAAGAACCGCTTTTATGTCAACTATCGGGTATCCGGCGAGTACGCCTTTTCCTGTGGCCTCCTTGACTCCTTTTTCAACAGCCGGTATGAACTCCTGCGGTATTATCCCTCCCTTAATGGCATTGACGAATTCAAAACCCATTCCGCGCGGCAACGGTTCGACTCTGATTTTCGCGTGACCGTACTGTCCGCGTCCGCCGGACTGGCGTATATATTTGCCCTCGGCCTCGGCTGTTCTTTGGATTGTCTCTTTATAAGCGACCTGCGGGCGGCCTACACTCGCTTCCACGCCGAACTCGCGCTTCATTCTGTCAACAATAATCTCAAGGTGAAGTTCACCCATTCCGGAAATAATCGTTTCTCCGGTTTCATTGTCGCCCGCAACGCGGAAAGTCGGATCTTCCTCCGCGAGCCGGTGCAAAGCAATACCCATTTTTTCCTGGTCGGCTTTCGATTTCGGTTCAATTCTTATTCCTATAACCGGCTCGGGAAAAATTATCTTTTCAAGTATAAGAGGGTGTCTGGTGTCCGTAAGCGAATCGCCCGTTCCTGTGTTTTTCATTCCGACAAGCGCGCCTAAGTCGCCCGCATATATCTCCTCTATTTCCTCCCTATGGTTCGCGTGCATTTGGAGAATCCGCCCGATACGCTCCTCCGAATTCTTTGACGCGTTCAAAATGTAACTGCCGCGCTTCATCACGCCGGAATAAACGCGAAAAAACGTAAGTGTTCCCACAAACGGGTCTGAAACGACTTTGAAAGCGAGCGCCGCGAGCGGTTCATCGTCTTTGGCGTGCCGCTCCTCCTCTTCGTGGTTTTCGTTCAATCCTTTTATGGCGGGCATATCAGCCGGAGACGGCAGATAATCCGCAACCGCGTCGAGCACGAGTTGAACGCCTTTGTTCCTAAGCGCCGTTCCCCCGAAAACCGGCACAAGTTTGTTTCCGATTGTCGCCGCGCGAAGCGCTTGCTTTAGCCGCTCAACCGAAATTTCCTTCCCTTCGAGATAATCGCTCAAAAGCGCATCGTTGGTTTCAGCTATTTTTTCAACTATATTTTTTCTCCTCTCTTCAGAAATTTTCCTAAGTTCCGCCGGAATATCATATTGAATCACCTGTTCTCCGTGCTCGCCTTCAAATCGATACGCCTTCATAATAAGCAAATCAATCACGCCTGAAAAACCGCCCTCTTCTCCTATCGGCCATTGGAGAGCAATGGCATTCGTCGTCAATCTTTCATGAATGGACTTCAAACTTTTTTCGAAATTCGCGCCTATACGGTCAAGTTTGTTTATAAAACAAATTCTCGGAACTTTATAATCATCGGCATACCGCCAATTCGTTTCCGACTGCGGCTCCACCCCCGCGACTCCGTCGAAAACGACAACCGCTCCGTCCAGAACGCGCAAAGATCTTTTCACTTCCACAGTGAAATCAATATGTCCGGGAGTGTCAATTATGTTTATGCGGTACTCTTGGTTCTTCGCGTCCGGAGAATTTTTATCAATGTATGTGGGCGTCCAAAAACAAGTCGTCGCGGCGGCTGTAATCGTGATTCCGCGTTCGCGTTCCTGTTCCATCCAATCCATTATCGCCTCTCCTTCATGCACCTCTCCTATCTTGTGCGAAATACCTGTATAAAAAAGTACCCGCTCGGATGTAGTCGTCTTCCCGGCGTCTATGTGCGCGACTATGCCGATATCTCTTACTTTTTCTATTGGATATTTTCTGGGCATAAATGTAAGTTAATGGTTTATAAAAAGCACATAGACGCGGGAAAGGGGTCGGGAAAACGGGAGTTTTCCCGTAGTGGAAATACTAAAACCGCAAGGTGTTAGGGAGCATAGCGACGCGTCTATGTGCGCGACTATGCCGATATCTCTTACTTTTTCTATTGGATATTTTCTGGGCATAAATAACAATTTTTAATTTCGAAACTCGAATTTCGAATCAATTTTGA
Organism: Candidatus Jorgensenbacteria bacterium RIFCSPHIGHO2_02_FULL_45_20; assembly: GCA_001779535.1. GTDB lineage: Bacteria > Patescibacteriota > Minisyncoccia > UBA6257 > GWB1-50-10 > GWA2-45-9. The sequence continues at coordinate 1,245 of MFKJ01000002.1, read as the reverse complement.
AATAATGAATTACTTAAACACGGAATAACCTTTTCTGAATAAACCATGCTTTTTTGTTTCATCTTGCTGGTGAGCAATGTCGAACCATCTTTCATTCAAGTTTCATTCGAAATTCAAAATTCGTAATTTAAAATTCCTGCTCTACTCATCATTTCTTCATCTTCTCACAAAACTCGCAAACGCTCTGTTTGCTTCCGCCATTCTGTGCATATCCTGTTTTTTCTTGATGGCGTTCCCCTCATTCTTCGAAGCCGAGAGAAACTCCTCCGCGAGTTTTTTGTTCATCGGCGCGCCTTTCTTCTTCCGCGCCGCGTCAATTATCCAGTGCGCCGCGAGAAAAAATTTTCTTGCCGGGCGCACTTCACGGGGCACCTGATAATTCGCTCCGCCCACGCGCTTCGAAACGACTTCCAAGAGCGGAGACGCGTTAGTCATCGCTTTTTCAAAAATCTGCAGACCGTCTTCCTTCGTTATGTTTTTTATATTTTCAAGAGCTGAATAGAAAATCTTTTCCGCCACTGATTTTCTGCCGTCTTCCATAAGATAATTTATGAAACGCGAAACGTCTCCGCGTTTGAAAACATAATCCGCTATAACCTCGTTCTTTTTATATTTGCTTCTTTTTCTCATACTGAATTTAATCCGTTAAAATCCGTGTTAATCGGTGTCGATTATTTTTTCGGTTTTTTCGCTCCGTACTTCGAGCGCTGTTGTTTCCTTGAATCCACCCCCTTCGTGTCAAGCACGCCGCGAACGATATGGTATCGCACGCCCGGAAGGTCCTTAACTCTGCCGCCGCGAAGTACCACGACGGAGTGCTCCTGAAGGTTATGCCCCTCACCAGGGATATAAGCAGTAACTTCCATTCCGTTAGTGAGACGGACTCTCGCAACCTTCCGCAAAGCGGAGTTCGGCTTCTTCGGAGTGGTCGTGAAAACCTTGACGCAAACGCCGCGCTTGAACGGCGATGGAGAATACACCGGCCTGTTCTGGAGATAATTAAAATAAAAACCCAGCGCCGGCGTTTTATCCTTTTTCTTCGCGCTTGTCCTGCCCTTTTTTATAAGCTGGTACGTTGTTGGCATAAAAAAATTCCCCTTCAAAGGCAAGATAAGGATAAGGCAAACGCGGCATTTGTGTCAAATGCCCGCTTCAATTTTTAATTTGAAATTTTTAATCAAATAATTCCTCGATGCTCTGCATCGGTCCACATGGTATTCTTGACGTATGGAACACATACGCAAG
>MFKJ01000001.1:2677-5125 GCA_001779535.1 Candidatus Jorgensenbacteria bacterium RIFCSPHIGHO2_02_FULL_45_20 | reverse complement strand
ACGGAATAACCGCCATGTTCGGCCGCGATGTTACGAATCAGTTCCTGAATAATAACGGTTTTACCCACGCCAGCGCCGCCGAACAAACCGACCTTACCGCCTTTAACAATCGGACAGATTAAATCAATTACTTTAATGCCAGTTTCCAAAATTTCAGTCTTGGTTGATTGATCGGTAAACTTAGGAGCTTCGCGATGAATCGGATAAGTTTTAGCGGAAGAAACAGACGGCTTGTTATCCAAAGGAGCGCCTAAGGCATCAAACATCCTGCCTAAAGTTTCCTGCCCGACCGGTATTTGAATGGCTTTGCCCGTATCAATTACCTCCGCGTTACGGGCTAACCCATCGGTTGAACCCATGGCAATGGTACGCGCCAAAGAAGAGCTTAAATGCTGCTGGATTTCCAAAATCAATTTGGCGCCATCGTTTAAATGAACCTCCAAAGCATTGTAAATTTCCGGTAAAAAATCGGTAAATTCCACGTCTACCACGGCGCCAATAATCTGTTTTATCTTTCCCCGCCTTTGCCCTTTGGGAGCTTCGGCGTTGCTTTCGTTTTTTTCATTCATATATTTTAGATTTCTTAATTGAAAAAATTATTTATTACTGGTTTAAAATTAAAACTACTCCACGGCCGCACGGCCGCCGGAAATATCCGCCAGTTCCGAGGTAATGGATGATTGCCTGGCTTTATTAAAAGCTAACGTTAAGCTGCTGATCATATCGCTGGCGGAATCGGAAGCGTTGCACATGGCCACCATTCTGGCAGAATGTTCCGAAGCGTCCGATTCTAAAATGGCCTGATAAATCTGCATTTCCAACATTCTGGGCAATAACTCATCCAAAACTTTTTCCGGATTGGGTTCAAATAAATATTCAAACTTTAACAAACTTTCCTGTTTCTCGACTGTGGTTGATTTTTCTTCCTTGGCTTGTCCTAAATATTTATCTTCATTAAATCTGACAAGCGGCAATAATTGCATTAAACGGGGTTTTTGCGCTAAGGTAGAAATAAAATCGGTATAAGCGATCATGACTTTATCATATTTGCCGCTCAAATAATCATCAATCAATAACTTAGCCAAAGGCCTGATTTCTTCAATAGCCGTGGTAATATCTAGCTTGCTGAACTCGGCGATAATATTATGCCCCTGCTTATACATGACATCCTTGCCTTTTTTGCCCATAATCACCAAATCCGCTTCCAAGCCAATTTCTCTTTTTTGGCTTTTAATAAAATCATGGGCGCGGTTGATAATCTGATAATTAAAACTGCCGCACAAACCCCTGTTGGAAGTAATCAACACTAAACCGATTTTTTTTAGGTTCGGCCTTTTTTTAAGCAAAGCGTGGTATTTGCTATTTGTTCTTTGAGCCAGCCTTTTTAACAGTTCCCAAGCCAGCCTGGAATAAGAACGGGTGCTTAAAACAGAGGCGATCGCCTTTCTCATTTTGGCGGCCGAAACCAGCTCCATCGCTTTAGTTACCTTTTTGGTACTGCCAATGGATTTGATTCTTCTTTTAATATCCGCGGTTGCTTGAGGCATTGTGGTTAATTTTTAGTTTACAATTAAAAATTATAAATTTAACTTACAAATTGTTTTTTAAAATTTTCAATCACTTGTTTTAATTTGTTTTCCGTCTCTTCATTTAACTCTTTGGATTCTTTAATTTTATGAAGCGCCGCTTGAGCGTCTGGATTACTATTTAAATAATTATGAAATTCCTTTTCAAACTTAGCTATATCGGCAACTTCAATCTCGTTTAACATGTTATTGACCGCCGCGTAAAGAATGGCCACCTGATGTTCTACGGTCATCGGCGAATACTGGCCTTGCTTTAGAACTTCATTTAATCTTTGGCCTAAATTAATCTGCTTTTTCGTGGTTTCGTCCAAATCGGAACCGAACTGGGCAAAGGCTTCCAATTCCCTGAACTGCGCCATGGAAAGCTTTAGCTTGCCGGCCACTTTTTTCATGGCCTTAATTTGAGCGGCCGAACCTACGCGGGAAACGGAGATGCCGGTGTTTAAAGCCGGCCTAATGCCTTTATAGAATAAATCCGATTCCAAAAAAATCTGGCCATCGGTAATGGAAATAACGTTAGTCGGAATATAAGCGGAAACGTCTCCCGCCTGGGTTTCGATTACCGGTAAAGCGGTTAATGATCCGCCGCCATACTCTTTGCTTAATTTAGCGGCCCGTTCCAATAAACGGGAATGCAAATAAAAAATATCTCCGGGGTAAGCTTCACGTCCGGGCGGCCTTCTTAACAGTAAAGCGATCTGCCTGTAAGAAACGGCGTGTTTGGAAAGATCATCGTAAACGATTAAAACGTCTTTGCCCTGATCCATAAAATATTCGCCCATAGCGCAGCCGGAATAAGGAGCAATAAAAGACAAAGCGGCCGGATCTGAAGCGCCGGCTAAAACCACGATGGTGTACTTCA
>MFKJ01000001.1:2342-2550 GCA_001779535.1 Candidatus Jorgensenbacteria bacterium RIFCSPHIGHO2_02_FULL_45_20 | reverse complement strand
TTTACCGGTTTGCCTGTCGCCGATAATCAGTTCTCTTTGCCCGCGGCCGATCGGAATCATGGAATCAATCGCTTTAATGCCGGTTTGCAAAGGAGTCTTAACCGATTCACGCGCAATAACCCTGGGCGCGATTTTTTCCACCGGATAGAACTTGTCGGTTTTGATTTCGCCCTGGCCGTCAATCGCCTGGCCCAAAGGATTAACCACG
>MFKJ01000001.1:0-2320 GCA_001779535.1 Candidatus Jorgensenbacteria bacterium RIFCSPHIGHO2_02_FULL_45_20 | reverse complement strand
GAAAGGTTATCGCCTAAAATCATGGCGCCCACCGAATCTTCTTCCAAGTTTAAAGCTACGCCAAACTGGCCGTTAGCGAATGAAAGCATTTCCTGCGACATGCATTCCGATAAGCCGGAAATTCTGGCGATGCCGTCGCCGACCTCAACTACCGTGCCGACTTTGGCAAATTCGGCCTTGGCTTGAAAACCGGAAATTTTCTCCTTTAGACTTTCAATAATTTGATCTTTATGGCTCATATATAATCTATTGCTTAATTATTTAATATTTTTTTCGGCCTAGGCCCGCTACGCCAACCGCCAAAGCTGAAAACGTAAGAGGCGGGGCGGCGAACCGACCAGCTTCTGGCTGGATCCGCTTTAATTTATTAAACTGTTTTTTAAACGTTGGAGTTGGCTACTAAGGCTGGCATCAACTACCGTATCCTGATAATGGATTTTAAAACCGCCCAATAAACCAACGTTGATTTTTTCTTTAAAAATTATTTCCTTTTCTTCCCGCTGTTTCAGCCAATTAATAATCTCTTTTTTGAGGCTGGCGGATAAAGCGCGCGGGCTTTCCACTTCGACCTCAATCAACCCCTTTTGATCGTCATAAATAATTTCAAAATCGGCAATGATCTTGGCTAAATTTTTCCAATCTTTATTATAAAAAACCAAGGCCAAAAAATTTTCCAACAGCATGGCTGATTCAGAATCCTCGGCTTCGGCTAAAGATTCGTATAAAGACAAAGCATAATGTCGGGGAGTGATTTTTCTCATATCCAAAAATTATTCTTTAATTTTATCAAGCCCGCTTCGCTCTTGCTCCAGCGAAACGAGCATATTTTTCACCATTTTTTCATCCAAATCTTCATTGGCCAATTCTTTAAAAATTTTAGCCGTGACTTCGATCACTAAACTGCCGACTTCCTGCTTGACGGTTTCCAGCATTTTTTCTTTTTCTTGAACAATCTGCCGTTTCGCCTCGGTAATCACGGCTTGCACGTCCTCTTTGGACTTTTCCAGCAATTCCTGGCCTTGTTTTTGGCCCTGCAAACGAGACTGCTCAATAATAGTTTGGGCTTCTTTTTTAGCGGTCAAAATAATTTCTTCTTTTTCTTTATGGGATTTGGCTAAATTAACCTCGATCACCTTGGCATCATCCAAACTCTTGGCGATTTCCTTGCTCCTTTTGTCCATTAAAACGGTTAGAGGCTTTAAAGCGTAACGCCATAAAACCAGCAAAACAATGGCAAAATTTACTGTTTGCGCGATTAATAATTTCCAATCAATGTGAAATGTTTTAATAAGTTCTTCCATAATTTTATAAACGGATATCTGCTCGCTCCGGGCGAATATTTTTTTACCCGGCAAAAGCTGGTATTATTTTAAATAATCTTTTTATCCCGAAAGGCCGGAATTTTCTCGGCCTTTCATCCATAAACAGACTATTTGATTGAGAAAGCGATAACTAAAGCGTAAATAGCGATAGCTTCGGCGAAAGCGGAGGCTAAAAGCATCGGCACTAAAATTTTTCCGGCGGCTTCCGGATTGCGGCCAATGGATTCCATGGCCTTGGCGCCAATCTTGCCTACGGCCAGAGCCGGCCCAATTGAACCGATGCCAATGGCTAAAGCCTTGGCTAATGTTGTTAATTCCATCTTTTTTAACCTTTCTTATTCCTTAGGTCGACTATTATTTAATATTTAAAGTCGCCTTTAGATTAATTAATTAATGTTCCTCGGCTGTGCCGGCGATGCTAAAATAAACCAAGGTCAGCATCGCGAAAATTACCGCCTGCACTACGCCCACAATTATCTCCAAAAACATGAACGGAATCGGCAGAACAAAAGCGAAAATCGCGGCCATGGCCGAAAGCAGAACCTCGCCCGCGAAAACATTGCCGAACAGCCTAAAAGACAACGAAGCCACTTTGGCCACTTCGCCAACTATTTCAATAATGCCTACAAAAAATTTAATCGGATTAACAATGGCGATAGTCGCGTCTTTAGCGATCTTTTTCGGGATCTCCATAAAACTATGGATGTTCACGAATTTATTGAAATACTTCCAAAAACCGACCGCGATCACGCCGAATAAATTTGAACCGATAACGGAAATTAAAGCCAAAGCCAGGGTAGTATTTAAATCGGCGGTCGCGCCTCGGAATAATGGCACGAATACGGCGCCTTCTTCTCCACGTTCGATAAAACCGACAGAACCGATGCCGGGAATCAAGCCCAGCCAGTTATTCAATAAAACGAAGACAAAAACGCAAAAAGCGATCGGAAAAATTTTTAAAGTCTTAGATCTTAAGCCTGTAACCGAATCGGCCATGT